>OMZE01000013.1 GCA_900315455.1 uncultured Prevotellaceae bacterium
ATAGGTGGATGAGGAAGAATCATTGATTTCCGATGAGATTGCTTTATCTTGTATAGTCACGAACACGCTATCATCCTGTACCCATAAATGCTCTACACGTCCACTGCCTTCTTGGTAAGGACCTTTTTCTCGGATACATGCCGTTTCCGGCATATCGACAGCAGAAAGGTAGTGGCTTGCAGAAAGTGGTGCCTCCCAATAATCACCGAAGCCCAGGTCGACACCTTTCGTCTCGGAGATATACACGCTCCCGATAAGTCCCAATACCAGCTCCATGCCTATGAACAAGGCAGGAGTTATGGCAGCAAACAAGACAATCAACCGTTTGTGTTTCAATTGTCTTTTGCGCACAATCCTCCATGCCACTATGGCGCACAGGAGTCCGAGAATGGCGGCAACGATTAAAGCAATGATGCCGAATATGATAAAGGAAATGATAATCATCTTTTCATTTCTTTTGACAGCCTGGCACGTCGTGTTTCTTCAATACCACCAAAGCCAATCAAGATGATATCCTCCATGCGAAAATAGGCAACGCCGTCAGCCAAACCATAGCTATCCACTTCTTCAATTTCTAATACATCGGCATCGAAACTTTTTACCCAACCATAACTCAACATGTCGCAATCCAACTGAATCGTTATCAAAACATTGTTCTTTTTGCACAGGCTTAAAATCTCACCAAACAAATCAAAGTCCATCCAATAGCCTTTCGGCAAATCGTCTTGCAGGGGTTCAGATTTGATGAAATGCAGCATGTTTTGCAAGTAGATGGTGTTGCGCTTGATTGAGAACACGGCATCGTTGCGCATCGCGAAGTAGCCGTCATCGAGATTGTCGTTGTCGAAGCCATGAAATAAGAATTCGTCATCTGTACATGCTACAATATATCCTGTGGCAAACTTTTCGCAATCGTTCCGGTTGGTGTAGATTTCGACAAATGTGTTTTTATCGCATATTTTCTTGATAATGTCGTTCATTGTCTCTCCTTGTTTATTGTTTGACATCAATATTCTTTTTGCCTTATTGTTTTAAACGCTTCACTATCTGTAGCATTTACACCTTCATGATAAGCCTAAAAAATATTTACGGATGCTTGACCGTGCGCCAAAATGAAGCGATGCAATCCAAATCCTGGGTTTTATCTATATACTTCTTGGCTTTCTTTTCATCCCCCCTATGATAGAAGAGATAAGCAAGATCCTTGAACGCGTCAACTTGATCGGTCAACTCGAAATATTCTGATTTCTCATCCTTGTCAAGTTCGCATCCCATAAGATCGAGCCATTCCTCTTTTGTAATATTATGATCAAAGATGGTTTCCATGCCGCAAAGATAGTAAAAAAATAAATGCTTCCAAATATAAAAGAAAGAAAAGTATTTGTTTGCGTTTTAAACGCTTCACTATCTGTACCATTTACAGCGAAGTAAGGTTCATTATTCTTCATTTTTGTTTGGTTCGTATTCAATTATTTGCTATATTTGCAGCATGAAGGTATCAGAAAAAATTTTCCAATTGGCAAAAGCTGAGGCAGCAAAGTATGGCTATGAATGCGTTGATTTTGACAGGCAATATGAAGGTGCTGTCATTTTTCACGTTTATCATCCTATGGATAAAGGATTAAGGCTGGGGCTTCCTCATTTTGTATCAGTCAAAAATGATAATGCTGTGATGCTTAGTCATGAGGAAGTTCGCATAATCCTAACCTCATGATATCGGTCTTAAGTTTTAAACGCTTCACTATCTGTACCATTTACAGCTCCATTTTCCTTCGGTTTTTTTTTGGAAGTTATTGGATTATTTACTAAATTTGCGACATGAGACCAACAAAAGAAATATATAGCATTGCTAAGAAGGCTGCGGGTGCCAAAGGTTGGGACTTCATCAAATTTGATGAAGCTAAAGAAAATTATGTTGTATATCAAATCGCTTCTAAAGCTGTTTTTGGGACGGTTTCTGGCATTATGCAATTTGTCTTAGTTTTTAAGGATAAGCATGTGGAATTTCATGATCTTTACTCATTGTATAAACTTTAATTATTTTTTGCTTTTATTACTGTTGCCACTACAGAAGGGTTAGGGTTTTAAACGCTTCACTATCTGTACCATTTACAGCAAAAGGGCCTGATGTGGCGGACAACTAACAGTAGCATTCCTGAACTTCAGAAGAAAAAGGTCGACCCGTTTGAGGCAACCTTCACTTTTATAGCCACAGTCTTTCCATTTCAATAGCGATATTTTTGGTACTATGGATTTTGGGGACAATCCCTACAATTCATATAGAGATAACCCCTTTATGTTTTATTGCTATGATTGTAGACCAATTTCAACCGAATCGGTCGGATAAATAGTTCCAAAATTCTTTTACTGCCTCAATAATCAATCGAATTAAACCAATAATAATTATAAGTAACTGAGTCGTAAAATATAAAGCAGACAATATCGCAAGACCAAAAAAAACAATTTTAAATATCCATTTTAAAATAATGATCATTTTTTTAGAGTTTTAAATGCTTCACTATCTGTACCATTTACAGCAAAATTCATCGTATTCATAGCACCATATTTTATGTGATGATGGTGATGTAGCTGTTCGTTTATCCAATTGTCTCATACAAAGAACTAATCATCTTGTATGATAAATAACAATTCGGCATCATTATTGAAATCTGTTTTTCTATAATCGTCATACGACAGTTGGATGTCGGGTGCCAACGTTTTAGCCATAGGGTGGTCTTTAGGGAAGCAGCACTGCAGGGAATTGGAAGCAGAACACTCAAGCCCGGTATTTGGCAGCTTGAATGGTGTGATCTCCATAAACGTGTTGGGCGCCTGCCCTGAGGGAACGCCAACCACTTTAGCCCCCATCTTCCACAGCATATAGGCAGTATGGAAAGCAGCACTAAAGGTTTGTACATCGGTAACCACAAATATTTCCTTTGGCGTATAGATGGGTTCGCCATGTTGCTCTTCGAGAATGCTCTTGTCTGCACACATGAACCAATCAAAACTGCTGATGCTTGATGGCTCTTCCACGAAATCACCCAACTTCAGCGATGTACCTCTACTTTGGCCAAGTAGCTCCAACGTCGTATTATTCTTTTTTAGCCAAGCCTCTGAAATCTTGGTCGAAAAATGCATGCCCAAGTCGGTCTCCATAAAACGTTTCCCATACAGTTCATACAGAGCTGCATACATGATCATGGTCCAGCCACCACCGTTGCCTCGCAAGTCAATGATTAGCCGAGATGAGTTGGAGACTTTCATCTCGCGTAGCATCTTCGCAAAGACATCTGCCACAATCACATCTGTTTTAATACCATACTTCTCAATGTCTGGCACATCGGCGCTTGCAATCGAGTTGATGCACATTACCATCGTTTGTTTATCGTCATCGACGAAACGGTATTCAAAGTTGTTCTTGGGGAAACGTTCGTCGGTAGATGACCAGACAATGGATTTCCAGAAGGGGCCATTGGGATGGAACGGCAGCCTTACAAGCGTATCTTTTCCATTGACCATGCGGAACTTCATTGATACTCGTTCCTTGTCGAACGAAGGAAACAACTGCCGCAAAACATTGGTATTGCCAATGCTCGTGCATGCTTTTCCCATCAATCCATAACGATTCTCAGAGATGACGATTTTGTCCAGGTGGTCAAGCACCGATTCCAAAGATTCACCTTCCACCTCACACAACATAGCTCCTTTCAAGAATTTCAGTTCAGGACTGAATCCATTCACAATGATGCCATCAGGAATCACTTTGAACTTCAGTGGAATCCATCGGTCTTCTACTTTCTTGGGGGAGTTGTCATATCCCATATAAGTATGGCCATCGTGTAGAGCCGAAAGCAGTTGGGTTACTTTTGACTGCATTTCGTCAAGGGTCAAGGAATCAGTCCCAGCCAACTCGTTCCTCAGTTGTCTCACTTCCTTCTTGAAGTTCTCTTCACCTCCAAAGGCACTATAGGGATCGGGATGTATCTGCTCCAATTGGCTGAAGAAATAGTCGTAGTCCTCCAACAGGCTATCCTTGCTGACCGATTGGCCACATCCCATTAAAATGCCACAAAGCATGGCACAAATAAAAAAGACTCTTATCATCCTAAATTCTGCAGCACTTTAGTATAACAAATATATAAGTTCCCGAGCAACTTTTCCTCTCCTCATTGCAGTGTTCTGACGTTCTTCAGTTTTAAACGCTTCACTATCTGTACCATTTACAGCTGAAAAAGGATTAATTATGTAATTTACCTATATAAGTAACAATGCCATTCTTTTTATGAACTATTTTCATGTCTAACAATTCAGCAATAACACATTGTTCTCCATCAATCTTTTGTGACCAAATATAGTTATAATAAGCCAAAAACTTTTGATTATTTGACAAAACCATTCTATATCTTACACTTGTTATAAATGATACTATAAAATCGAACCAAGGTCGTGAATTTATAATATCTTTGGTAAATTCAAATCTTTTGATGAAGCAACCTTTTGTTGCATATAAATCATCATTAGAATAATAGTCCATAGTTAATGCTTCAATCAACATGACAATGTTTCCTTCGTTGTCAACAAGTTTTTTAGAAACATCCATATCAGTTGTTTCACTTGTACAGTCCGTTTCGGCAAATTGAATTTGTTGCAGATTATAAAAATCTATTTTTCCGTTGTATTCAAGAACTCTTTCTATTGTCATAATCCATATTTTTTTGCAAAGATACTACTATTTATAATAAATGAATACTTTTTTGCTGTTTTAAACGCTTCACTATCTGTACCATTTACAGCGAAATTCGAAACACATGCTGAATATCAGACATACATCAATGGTCAAGATAAAATATTGCCGAATGTGAGTTACTGTGAGGATAATAACGATGTTCATTATAATCCGTGGACATGGGCAGAAACATATTTCACCACAATTGCACGTGAAAATGGTACTATATCATTCAACATTCTGAAGTATATGGGAACTGATATGATAACTTCATTCAGTTATTCAGCCGATAATGGTAATACATGGACAACAACAGCCAATCAAGATAACAAGTCAGAAAATCTTGTAATAGATGTTACTGTAAACGAGGGAGATGTCAGTTTTAAACGCTTCACTATCTGTACCATTTACAGCACAATGGTCAACGAGGCTGACGATTTAATGAAAGATAAAGGATTATATCAATTATCTTTAAACTGGAAAGGTGGAGGAGGACATAGAATTTCTGCAGTACGAAATGCTGACGGAAAACTATTTATTTACGATGAACAATCGAGTGAGCATTGGGACGGAATTGATGCTTTTGTTCGTGATTGTAACGGGGATATTGATGTAGGAAAAGGCATAGGAATAATACGGACAGATGACAAGTTTGTCAACCCAAAGTACATCAAAGGGATTGTTAAGAAAAATTAGGACACGTCAAAGAGTAATTTTATGTCGGCTATTCCGTTTTTATCAACAACAACGGCAAGTGGTTGCCCATAGTCATCATCTTGTGGGTGGGTGATAGTAAACACGAATGTGGATTTCTTATTGCATAAAAAAATCACTTTCTCTTCGTATCCTTTGCTGCGTGCAAATTTTACCGCAATCTTGGTTGCCTCTTGAACTGTCATGGCCGTGAAATCTATGAACAAGTTATGATGATTGTGATGATAGTCCCGAAACTGCCGACAAGAGCCACTATCGCGCTGACCATCGTCCAATTGACCGGGTTATAGAGATGTGGGTTGTCCAGTTTTAAACGCTTCACTATCTGTACCATTTACAGCTTTGTCTTTTTGTTTTGCATTGTGCTCGGCTTTCACTATTTGCCACTGCGTGGCGAATATAGGATGCGCCTCGACAATGAAAACAAAATGCTTTGTCTTTTTGTTTTGCATTGTGCTCGGCTTTCACTATTTGCCACTGCGTGGCGAATATAGGATGCGCCTCGACAATGAAAACAAAATACTTTGTCTTTTGTTTTGCATTGTGCTCGGCTTTCAGTTTTAAACGCTTCACTATCTGTACCATTTACAGCGAAGGAATCAATCTAAAAAAAAGCATTGGAGTTGTTAAGGTCGACGGAATGCTGATTAACGCTGAAAAAATTAAACAAATTGTTAAGCCTAATTAGAGCCATAGAAGAAATGTAGAACTTTAAATGCCTCGTGATGGCTCCTGCTCCTTCTCACTTTGTCACCCCTAACATGTAGTAAGCATGGATAACCATAATACACCTCGCCCTCCTCGTTGAACTCTGGTTTGTAAATCTCATCACCGTTATATGTCCCAAGGTATTTCGCGTAGTCGAAACCGTTTTGGCGGCATAGCGCGTCAAGGTGCGCTTGTAATTCTTCCTTTGTCATAGAATCTCCTTTCTTGGGTATTTTGCTGCCCCAAAGCATGATTGCTATTTGTTTTAAACGCTTCACTATCTGTACCATTTACAGCCTTTACACTGTAATATATTGATGCAAAGATAATTAAATATATTGAAATACGATGAAAAATGGCCGTTTTTTTTATTGTTATGTCATTTTTCTCCTTTTTTTTAACTTGACCGGCAAAATGGCGAAACAGACTTTAGTATTTGAATCACCGAAAGAACTCTCTCGAAGACAATATGATTGTCATTAACGACAGAGACACAGAAGAAATGACATCGTATCAGATTCCCTGTCATCGTGATATGAATCGTCCCCCGATGATTACTAACCTCTCAAAAAGGCCATTATTCCCATTCGCTCATTTTCCTCTGCAAATGTTACATGCGGTTATTTTATGGATAAATAAATAAGGAATATAAAAAAATCTTTTGTACCTTTACCGCCCCAAATCAAAACTAACTATAACATCATCTGCAGTATGAAGAAAATGAGTATGAGAATCGTCAGCATGATAATGGGAGCATTCATGTTGTCGACATCACTTGAAATGAAAGCCGAAGTAGATCCTAATTTCCACATCTACATCTGTTTTGGACAGTCGAACATGGAAGGAAATGCCCAATGGGAGTCACAGGACGTGGGGAATGTAGACGAGCGCTTCCAGATGCTGGCTACCTGCAACTTCGACAATCCCAAGCGTACACTTGGCAACTGGTACAAGGCCATTTGCCCAATTGTCAACCCACAGGGTAAGTTGGGTCCCTCCGACTACTTCGGACGTACGATGGTAGCCCACCTGCCCGATAATAAGATTGGTGTTATAGCCGTGGCCATGGGTGGCAGTCCCATCGAGATGTTCGACAAAGACAAGTATCAGCAGAAACTGCAAGACAACCCCAACGAGTGGTGGGCACAATTGGCGAAATGGTACTATGGCGGCAACCCCTACGGCCGTATCATCGAGATGGCAAAGAAGGCCCAGGAGGTGGGAGTCATCAAGGGCATCCTGCTCCATCAGGGCTGTTCCAACTGTGGCGACCCCAACTGGCCCGACATGGTGAAAAAGATATACAACGACATGCTCTCCGACCTTGGTCTGCAGGCAGAAGACGTACCCCTTCTCGCCGGTGAGGTAGAGTATCAGAATATGGGTGGGGGCTGCTCCAGCCACAACGTACAGGTAGACCGCCTGCCCAGCGTCATTCCTACTGCCCATGTGGTGTCTGCCAAGTACCTCCCCGGAAACGGCACTGACCCCTGGCATTTCTCTGCCCAAGGCTATCGCCTCTTTGGTCAGCGCTATGCTCAGATTATGTTGAGCGTGGTGTATGGACTTGAGATTGACATCGACCAACCTTCTGTTCCCCTGGAACCAAAAGAAGTAGACTACCGCTTCTCCGCGCTGAAAGAGATCAGTACTACTCCTTTTGCCATTGTCAACGAGGAAGACCATAAGGCTTTGTACACCCGCTTCGAAGGGCATTTGGGATATGGCGATTTCGACGAGGCCTTCTCGGTGCTCAATGCCGCCTATTACTTTAAACTGGCAAGAACAACTGGCGGCTTCCGACTGGTTGCCGTCACCCCGGAAGGCAACGATTATGTGTTGACGGGCGACAGGGGATTCCTCAATTCGCAGTCGGTTGACGGCGATCGCTGCTTCATCGGAGGCGTGAACGGCCAGAATGGTCAGGACATCGCCAAGGGTGCCGTTTGGGATATGCAGTATGTAGAGGGCAAGGGTTTCTCTATGAGGAATGTCGGCACGGGCAAGTATCTGAAGACCAACGATGCCGCCAAGTACGACGAACCCACTTACTTCACTTTCTGCACATTGAAGGACGCTCCTTCGGGCATAGATGAAATGGGTATGGTCAGGGAGCACGTTTCATCCACAGACTGGTACATGTTGGATGGCCGCAGACTCAATCAAAAGCCAACCCAGCCCGGCTTGTATATCGTCAACGGCAAAAAGGTCGTGATTAAGTAGGAGAAGAGAAATGTTGAAAAACAAGCAGGAGCGACTTTGCCCAAGGCAAGTCGCTCCTGCTGTTTTGTTTTAGAATCTCAACATTCTTAATGTAGAGCAGGCCATATAACCCCCGCATTATAGCCGTCTCTTAGCAAGGACTCTAAATATTCCGAAAGATTCATCATTTATCTTTGTTTGTGTCTTTGCAGCCATTGTTTGGGCGTACATCCCTTAAACAGTTTGAAGTTGCGATAGAAAGATGTGACAGAAGCGAAGCCAGCCTCGTCTGCCAGCAAGAACATGCTTGGGGTGGGATCCGTCTCGAGTCTCTCTACCGCGTATTCTATGCGCAAGCGGTTGACCATTTCACTGAACGAGAGACCTATTTCCTCTTTCATGGCCCTGTAGATGTATTCACGGTTGGTGCCAAGCCTGACGGCAAGGTCATTAATGGTGAGATTGTGATTCAAATAGATGCGTTGCCCATACATCAACTCATTGATGTTCTTGCTTAACTCCGAGAAATGGGCATCGTCGCGGCCTTCCAGGCTTGGGGCGTGTTCCTCGCATTCTGTCATTTCCCTCTCCTCATTGACTGTGTGCTGTTGGTTGACGTGCAAATCCTGTTCCTCCTTCTTTTTCAACAATTCTATTTTTTCGTTGAATTCGGCACAACTGAATTGCCGAGTGAATCCCTTGTATCCGATGAGGAAGAGCATGCAACAGAATGAAAATGACGGTATGGCAAGGAGGGTGATGGAGTGGATGAAAAACATACGTCCCAATATGCCGCAAATGATGGAACTCACTGTGGCTATGATGAAAAGGGAGGCAAGGCTGTAGGGGATGACGAACACTTTGTCGTCGCTGTCGGCAAAAAAGGCGCGCACATGGTTGTTGTAGTCTTTTGCCTTTTTCCAAGAGAGATATGCTATGGGCAAGAGTGTCAAAACAAACAAGACGCGCAATGCCTGATGCACGACAACCTGCACATATGCAAGACCTTGCAACTGGCCGTGCCGGATATGATAGAGGTAAATATTGATGAAGTCATTGGTTTCTTCTTTCGTCATAGCAACATAGAGCAAACCGACGGCCAACCCACCCAGCAGGGCTGGCACAACAGGCAACAGCCGAAATCGTGGGTGCTGTTCTGTGACTTGGCATACATAATAAAAGTATAAAGGAAAGACCGCCAGATTGGCCACGCAATATATGGTGTCGGAGATGGGCAACAATTCCGTCAAATGGGTGAAATACACGGTATGGCCGATATAAAGCAAAGTGGCCATAAAAGAGAATATTGCCAGAAGGAGTTTGTCTTTCTGGTTGTGTTCACAATAAGAGATAAGCAACGCTGTGCACCAAAAAGCGCAAGTGAGTGTTGGTAAAAGACATAAAAGCAGCGTCATCTCAAGGGTGGAATTTGAACATATTTATTACAGTCCTACAAAGATACATGTTTTTTTTCTTTTTAGCCTCAAAAACGGCTTTATTGGAGTCCATTTGGTCATTTTTGTGAATTTGACATCCTTTTTTTGTGAATTTGGGAAGAGACCGAACCCCAACCGCAGTAAATTTGTAAAATAATCGAAAACCCAAATTTTAATATATATGAAAAAAAACTATCTTATTTTGCTGACACTGTTAGTGGCATTGTTCAGTTGGAGTTTGATTGCCTGTGAAGGGGGTGATGATGGTGACGAAAAAGAGAACTCCACAGGCCCAGGGAATTCTACCCAACCTGGGAAAAAAGATTATTTGGATTATATTGACCTCAAGAGAGACGGTGGCATTGCCAAATGGGAGTTTGGCACTTCGCCCGCAACCTCCCTCCTCTACCACATCGAAACGGTGAATGGGGAGCATTTCGTGGTTGAGGCGCGTAAAGATGCCAACGGCGTACCCACGTCATTGCTCTCGTTGATTGTCCAGACCAAGGGTGAGAACCCAGAGGTCTCTGAAATTCTTTTCGACGAGCAGAACCGACCGGTTGACGTGGTGGCCCCCAATGGCGTGAGGATCTTATATGAATGGCTGACGGACACGAAGGCCGCCATGACTTTCATCGACCCGGAGACCGATGAGCAACTGAATACAGTATATGACTTCGCTTTGGGAGAGGACCAGCAGACACCGAAGGCACCAAAGGCCCAAATGAAGCGCGAGGGTGAGGCCACCCTTACTGTCACCCCACTCAGCGACAGGCCAGCGCCGGTGCGCGCGAAGGCTGCCACGGGTGACCGCCAGGGAACCATCGTGCTGAGTTCTTGTGGTGTGGGCACACCGGGTCAGCAATGCTGGGTGAAGGTGTACGACCAAGGTACATATGGACATTGGGCAACAGAGTCCTCTGGATACCGCGGCAGTTATGAAGCCGTCTGGCAATCGGGAGGCACGTATGTCTATACCTTGCCTTCCATTGAGAACCAGCCCGCCATTGCTGAGTTCCTGAACATTGCCGGTCCGAAGATCAAATCGTTGATCGACAAAATGTGCTTGCCCAATATGGCGGGAGGCACGTATACCGACCCGATGACAGCAGAGATGGTGTTCGGGGTTTGCCTAATGGTCATCAAGTACACAGCCATCACGGGCCCGCTCGCCGTGAAACTTGGCGCGGCCTGCACAGCCTTGGGGTCAGCCCTGTTGCTCTATTGCAATACCCTCAACAAGGCTCTATATTCTCAAGACCCCAATGCTCCGTCTGTCCAGGATTTGCCGCTTGTCAGAGACATGATCGACGCTACCTTCGGAAAGTTGTGGAACAATCTGGTGGTGAAACCGGCAACCTATGGCGTTCCAATCGATGTGTGGATATGTCAGCGAGGCTTGGATGGAGTCCACATGAGTTATGGTTACACTACGGGAAGCGCATCGTCAGGCCCCTTGCCTGTGGTGGAGATAGCAATCAATAGCGAACCCCAAATCAAGTCATTCACACTTGAGCCACCGGCGCCCGTCGTCAACCAAGGCTATGACGCTATAGCCACCCTCTCCTGTATGCCGAGTGGAAGCGTGGCAGTGATGACAGTAGTGGGAACGGATGGCTATTCGAATACACAGTCTGTGACACTCGAAAATGTGGTTTCCTACGAAATGAAACTACATGTACCAGGTGCTTATACCGAGGGTGTGAAAGACCTTTGCACGGTGGCCGTGGAGTTGCCGGATGGCACGTTGTTGAAGAAGCAGGCCTCCCTGGTGTTCCAGTAATTTTTTGGATTTATGGAAGCAAGGGATTTCCGACTGCTAGTGATACTCTTGTTGTTCGTCTCCTTCTCTTCTTGCCGACATGGAAGAGGGGGAGGCGAGCCTTTGGTGTATGCAGAGGAGGAGGAATGGGATGCCGGTCTCATCGATGATACGCTACGCCTCCTGCAACATGACTTCCGTATTATCAATTCCTCTTCTGACACATGTCGGGTCTTGCGTATCGACCGCACCTGTGGATGTATCCGCGCCACAGCCGACCGTGATGAGATCTTGCCCGGCGACACGGCCGTCGTGAACATGGTGGTGGAATTGGACAACAGTCCGTACATCGACAAGGAAATATATGTATACCTCTCGCTGCAAAAGGAGCCTGTGACGCTCTATATCACGGCTATCAGAGGATTGTCTGACCAGAAAATTCAGAATCAGTTCCATTACCCTCTGGGGGAGAATCTGCGGGCCTTGGGCACGATGATTGTGCCGCCTTTTTTGGAGCAGGGCAAAACGTGCGGCGCTTTCACCAACATCGTCAATGCGGGCAAGGAACCGATAGAGGTGGAGTGGGAAATGGAGAATGCACCCCAATGGTTGACCGTTGACGTTCCCTCCCATCTCCAACCCAAGGAGACTGGCCGCATCAACGTGTCGTTTGATTTGTCTGAGCCATGCAAAGAATGGGGAAAGCATGAATACACGCTTCTCGTGGGGGAGAAAGGAAAGAAACGCTATCCGCTTGTCATACCGGCCATTGTCACTCCCGACCTATCCGCTTCTGCGCAAGGGGCACGCCCTCAAGCCTACTTGCCGAAAACGGGGTATGTGTTGCTCGACAGCGAAAAACAGCAGACGTCTGTAGTAAAGCACTTCGACATATTGAATATGGGAGGGGGGCTGCTCGTCATAGCCGACATCACCCCCTCGATACCTACAGCCAAGTGCAGGTTGGAAAAGACTGAGTTGCCCGAACGCCAGAAGACCCGTGTATTTGTGGAGGTGCCAGTGAAAGACTTGCAGAGAGATTCCGTCATGGTGATAGGTATTACTACCAACGACCGAAACTCTCCCTACAAGGAGGTGCAAGTCGTTTATTGATGTCATCCCATCTTTTCTTTTATTCCGACAAAAAAAGCCAGTCACTGCAACTGTTGACTGGCTTTTCTGTGTTTTTGCACTCTTACATTATTTCCGAAACCTTATCTTATAAAAGGGTTGTAATACGGATTGATGTGGTCGAAAGGGTTGGAGTTCTTGTTGATTTCGTCATAGTGTTTCATGAAGTAAGATGCTGCCTTACCGATGCTCAGCATCATAGATGTCTTTTTCTTTGTATCCATAATTGTTGTTTTGTTGGTGATTTCTGATGCAAAGATAAGGCGTAGATAAACCGGTGAAGTGATATGATGCATTATTTCTTCTCAATAAGACAAGACAAAGCCTTGGATTTGCGACAAAAAAGGGAAAAGGCTTCTTTTTCTGTCGCATTTGGTTTAACTGGTTTCCTTAAACTCAAGTTTTGCATCCCGTCTCCTTAGCGGAATGCTGACGCCGAAGTTACTTTGTCTCGGAAATGAAAAGAAAAATAAATTTTCCTTTTGCATTTCTCTCAACTTTTCGTAACTTTGTCCCCGTTAAACCAATTTTTATTTTGAATTATGGACGATTACCCGGCGGAAAGCTTTAGTACGTTGGCGTGAGGATACATCAGATTTGTAATCCTCATGCCGAGTGAGCATCCCACTTCGCCACAAACATGGAGGATTGCAAATGAGAACTTTTTGGAACACTACCGGCGGTCTGACACCTCTCCAGGAGTGGAAGCCGAATTGCTGGATTCAGGTCACTTGTCCCACCGACGACGACCGTCAACTCCTGGAGAACACCTACCATATTCCCGACTATTTCCTTACCGACATCAGCGATACCGATGAGCGGGCACGTTATGAGTACGACGACGGATGGATGCTCATCATTCTCCGTATACCCTATGTGAAGGAAATCAGGTCGCGCACACCCTATACCACCGTGCCTCTGGGTATCATCCACAAGCGCGATGTCACCATCACCGTGTGCTACTACGAGACCAACATGATGATCGACTTCGTGAGTTACCAGCAGAAACGTGGCGAGGGATTCACCGACTATGTAGACATGATTTTCCGTATCTTCCTCTCCTCCGCGGTGTGGTACCTCAAGCGGCTCAAGCAAATCAGCAACCTTATCGACAAGGCCAAGCGCAACCTCGACAAGGAGGTGAACAATGAGTCGCTTATCGGACTCAGTAGGCTGCAAGACTCACTCACCTATTTCGCCACCTCCATCCGGGGCAACGAGAACCTATTGGCAAAACTGAAGTTCAAACTGCAAATCGACGAATTGGATGCCGACATGATAGAGGACGTGAACATCGAGATGAGCCAGGCCAAGGAGACCACGAACATCTATTCCGACATCCTTGAGTCGACCATGGACACCTACTCGAGCATCATCAACAACAACATGAACACGGTGATGCGTACCCTTACCTCGGTCACCATTATCATGATGTTCCCCACGTTCATTGCCAGCCTCTTCGGAATGAATCTCGTCAATGGCATGGAGGACAGCCCCTTCGGATTCCTTGTGGCGCTCGCTCTCTCCGTGGCCGTATCGGTGCTGCTATGGTGGTTTTTCCGACATAAACGATTGATTTGAACAAAAATCAAAAAAAACTGAAAATTATTTAGGTTTTTTCATTTTTTTTATTTAAGTTTGCATTTTGATAATGTGAACAATCGAATCATAAACCTAATTGTTAAGTGATGGACTCTCAAGAAAATGCCCTTAATCAGGGTGCACAAGTAGAAGAGAATAACGTAGTGGAAACTCCCGAAGCAACTGTGGAAAGCACGGAGGTTAAAGACGTGGAGAATGTTGAAAACCTGGAGGAAGTGCCCCAAGAAGCCGAAGCCCCCGTAGCAGAGGAGGCTCCTGTGGCAGAGGAAACTCCCGCCGAGGCTCCTGTGGCAGAGGAAACTCCTGCCGAGGCTCCCGTGGCAGAGGAAACTCCCGCTGAGGCCCCCGTGGCAGAGGAAACTCCTGCCGAGGCTCCCGTGGCAGAGGAGGCTCCTGCTGAGGCTCCCGTGGCAGAGGAGGCTCCTGCCGAGGAAACAGAAGCCGAAGCCAAGAAGGTCTACAAGACCAAGAAGGAGGTGCTGGAACGGGTTACCGAACTGGCTCATGGCGAAGCCACTCCAAGCAAGGAAGAGGTAGATTCTCTGAAGACCATCTTCTACAAACTGCATATTGCCGAGCGCGAGGCAGCCCAGAAGGCTTACCTTGATGCTGGTGGCGACCCCGAGAAATACCAAGTGACTCCCGATCAGGATGAGGAAAAGTTCAAGGCCGAGATGGGACTCATCAAGGAGAGAAGGGCACGCCTGTTCCAGGAACAGGAGAACGAGAAGGCTGAGAACCTGAAACGCAAACTCGAAATCATCGAGAAGGTGAAGGGTATGGTTACCTCGCCCGAGAATGCCAACCGTTCTTATCAGGAGTTCAAGAAACTCCAGCAGGAGTGGCGCGAAATCAAGGCTGTGCCGCCAGAGAAAGCCAGTGAGTTGTGGAGAAACTACCAACTCTATGTGGAGAAGTTCTACGACTTGCTCAAACTCAACAGCGAGGCACGCGAGTATGACTTCAGGAAGAACCTGGAAATCAAGACCCGTCTGTGTGAGGCTGCAGAGAAACTGGCCGACGAGCCCGATGTCATCAGCGCCTTCCATCAACTGCAGGAGTTGCATCAGCAATACCGTGAGGCAGGACCTGTGGCCAAGGACCTGCGCGAGGAGATATGGACACGCTTCAAGGCCGCTTCTACGGTCATCAACAAGCGCCATCAGCAGCATTTCGAGGAACTCCGCTCAAAGGAGGAGGAGAACCTGGCCCGCAAGACCGCCCTTTGCGAGAAGGTAGAAGCCATCGCCAAGGAGGAGAACAAGGGGGCTGCCGACTGGGAGCGCCATACCCGTGAAATCATTGAGGTGCAGGCAGAGTGGAAGACCATCGGTTTCGCACCACAGAAGATGAACGTGAAGATTTTCGAGCGCTTCCGTGCCGCCTGCGACGACTTCTTCGGTCGCAAGACGCAGTTCTTCAGAGACCTTAAGAGCAAGTTTGCCGAGAACGCAGAGAAGAAACGTGCCCTTGTAGAGCAGGCCAAGGCATTGCAAGACAGTACCGACTGGAAGGCTACCGCCGCCAAACTCACCGAACTGCAGAAGGAATGGAAGACCATCGGTATGGTGCCGAAGAAACTCGGTGACCAACTCTGGGCCGACTTCCTCGGTGCCTGCAACAAGTTCTTCGAAGCACGCAATGCCGCTAATGCCGGTACCCGCAGCGAGGAGCGCGAAAACCTGGCCAAGAAGCGCGATGTCATCGCACGCCTGAAAGCCATCAGCGAAGAGGGTGGCGACAACCTGCAGGAGAAGGTGCAGGAACTGGCCGACGAGTACAACAGCATCGGTCATGTGCCCTATCGTGATAAGGACAAACTCTACAAGGAGTATCATGAGGTGCTCGACCAACTCTACAAGGAACTCAATATCAGTGTGGCACGCCGCCGTCTCGACAATTTCAAGAGCAATCTCAAGAACGTGGCTGAGAAGGGTGTCGGTGCTCTCGACAATGAGCGCACACGCCTGATGAGGCGCTACGATGGTCTGAAACAGGAGATCCAGACCTATGAGAACAACATCGGGTTCCTGAGCGTGTCGAGCAAGAAGGGCAGCAGCCTTATCGATGAGATGAACCGCAAGGTGCAGAAACTGAAGGATGAACTCAGCCTTGTCCGCGACAAGATCAAGGCCATCGACGCTGAGAATGCTGCTGCAGAAGAGGAATCCTAAGTCACGACAATAAAGTTACAGGTTGAACCTGTATGAAAAAATAGCCGCATAAAGACTCATCGAGTCTTTATGCGGTCTTTTTTTACTATCTCTATTTTGGGGAGTGGTTTCGGTCGTTTCCGTATATGCCAAAGTCTTCGGCTTATTTCACTGGCACTTCTTCGAGCGCTTTGCGGAGCAGGTCCCAGAAAGGTGCGATGGTGGGGATGTAGCAACGCTCAGTGGTGGTGTGCGGGCTGCACATCGTGGGACCCATCGACACCACGTCGAGATGTGGATACTTGCCTAGGATGACGGAGCACTCCAGACCGGCATGGTCTACCTGGATGATGGCGTCCTTGCCGTTCAGTTCCTTGTATACACGGAGCAGGTGATGCAGCAGTTCGCTGTCGGGGTTGGGGTCCCAGCCACCATAACTGCCGGCGGTCTCCACACGCATGCCTGCCATGTTGAAGCAACTCTCCAGGGTCTTCACGATATAGTCTTTCATGTCCTCGCGTGATGAGCGGGCGAGTATCTTGATGCTGGCCTTGCCGTTCTCGATGTCGATGATGGCGAGGTTCGACGAGGTCTCCACCACATTGGGATACGATGGAATCATGCGCACCACGCCATCGTGGCAGGCATAGATGGCATTGATGAGGTTGTCTTGTATCTCCACGGGCACCTCGGTAGCGGGCACTGCCACGTCTTCGGTGTAGAACTCAATGCCGCTCTCGATGTTTTTGTACTCGTCGGCGAAGTCCTCAAGCCAGTCGGCCACCAGTTCTTTCAGGGCCTCTACGTTCTCCTTCGGAAGAGTGAGCACCACTTCCGACTTGAAGGGGATGGCATTGCGCATGTTGCCGCCATGCCATGTGGCGAGGCGGGCCTCACACTCCTCGATGGCCTCGCGCACGAAGCGCACCATCAGTTTGTTGGCATTGGCACGGCCTTCGTGGATTTCCAGACCTGAGTGGCCGCCGCGCAGACCTTTCAGCGTCACCTTCACTGCCACGTCATCGGCATCGGTCTCTACCTCCTTGTATTCCATGGTGGCGGTGACATCGATGCCACCGGCACTGCCAATGACGAATTTGCCCCATGTCTCGGAGTCGAGGTTCATGAGGATGTCGCCCTGCAACTCGTTCTCGGGCAGGTCGTTGGCACCAAACATGCCCGTCTCCTCATCGGCGGTGATAAGTGCGTCGATGGGACCGTGCTTCAGGTCCTTCGCCTCCATCACAGCCATGATGGCGGCTACGCCCATGCCGTTGTCGGCTCCCAGCGTGGTACCCTTTGCCTTCACCCAGTCGCCGTCAATCCAAGGCTCTATGGGGTCGGTCTCAAAGTTGTGGGTGCTCTCCGGGGTTTTCTGCGGCACCATGTCCATGTGGGCTTGCAGAATCACACCCTTGCGGTTCTCCATGCCGGGGGTGGCGGGCTTGCGCATCACGATGTTTCCGGCAGGGTCTTTGAAGGCCTCTACGCCGGCCTCCTTGGCGAAGTCGAGGAGGAATTGCTGTATCTTCTCCAGGTGTCCGGATGGACGTGGTACTTGTGTCAGCGCATGGAAGTTCTTCCAGATGCAGGTGGGTTTCAGATTCTTGATTTCACTCATAAGTTTAAATGTTAAGGTTATTGTTGTTTGTAAATTGTTCTTGTCATTCCGTAGGCGGCGCGGCCTTCTTCTTCGTATGGGCAAGCGCTACCATGGCATAGATGCCTAGGAGTATCACGAGCAGTGTCTGCAACGTGTGCACGATGAGCACGAACGACAGGGCGGTGGTGGCTCCCACGCCAAAGAGTATCAGCATCGTCTTCACGGAGAAATGCCAGGGGCCGGCACCGTTGGGGGTGGGCACAATCACGGCGATACTGCCCACTACGAACGATACCAGCGCACAGCCGATGCCTAGGTGCGACGTCTCCTTGAAGCAGAAGAACGTGAGGTAGTAGTGCAGGAAGTAACTGGCCCAGATGCCAAAGGTGAAGAAGAGGTAAAGGGGGATATTGCGCACGTGGCGCAGTGATATCACGCCCTGCCAGAGGTCGCGTAGCGTGGTCTTCACCTTGTTGTATACCGACATCGTGCGCAGGAGCAGCCACACTAGGATGAAGGCGGCCACCAGACAGATGAAGGTGACGATATATCCTGTGGTGGTGAACTGTCCGAGGAACGTGTCGAGGCGGGTGCCCGTGGTGGCGAAGAAGTGGTGGAACGTGGGTAACTGATAGAGTAGGGTGATGGTGGTGATAATCATCACGACGAGGGTGTCGACGGCACGTTCGGTGACCACGGTGCCCAGGGCTTTGGAGAACGACACGCCGTCGTAGCGGCGCAGCACGCCGCAGCGCGCAAACTCCCCCACGCGGGGTATGACGAGGCTTGAGGCATAACTCAGGAAAATGGCGTTCACCGCTGTCGACACACGGGCCTCCTCACCGATGGGCGAGAGTGTCTGGCGCCAGCGCAGGCCACGGAACAGTTGCGCGATGATGCCGAAGGGCATCGACAGCAGCATCCACGACCAGTCCATCTCGTGGAGCATCACATGCTTCACCTGTCCGAAATCGAAATCCCGGTACATCCAATAGAGGATAGCACCTCCTAAAATCAGGGGGAGCGCAATCTTTCCTATCTGTGTGGTGAACTTGCGTGTGTCCATTCAGGGAATATCTTCAAGCCTTCGGCCACAAAAATACAAAGAATTGTCGAAAACGACGAAGGAAAGGGAGAGAAAATGAATACCCTGAACGAATTTGGGAAAACACAATTCCAATACAGAGAAAATGAAGACACAGAGATACTTTTTGCATCTCTGTGTCTTCTGATAACCATGGTCGTCAACAGAATTTTTTCATGTTGCCGCAAATCTCACCCTTTGATATCATCATAGGCTATTATTATTTTGACAGTTGGTAACTCCCTCCATACCCATTGTTTTTGTAAGAAGTAACTCCATTACGTTCAATGGAAGAATAACTGCTCTGTCCGGGTAAAATCTTCACCTTTATCGTACCCGTTTGACCAGCTTTCACCAGACCGGCATGCACGGCGGCAGTAGCAATGTAGGAGTCATCGGTGTAGATGTTGTTCTCGCCACCCCAGATTCTGCCGCTTGTACTGCCCGTCACCTTGAAAGTATAAACCTTGCCGTTCTGTCCACGGTAGGACAACATGTGGCTGGGAGCATTGGGCACAGAGGTGGTGGAAGTGTTGTTGCCGCCGGTATTGTTGCCGCTGGTCGACGTGGTACCTCCAGAATTCCCTGTGTTTCCGGAGTTTCCGGTAATGAAGTGATGTCGGTGCATTTCCTGATTTTGAAAGTACCTTCCGACTTGCCGTAGCTGCGGCTCTGTACACCATTTTTTAATACTGCCTCGTGCTTTTCCGACCCACTCTTGATCCTTACGTAGAGCGTACCCGTCTCTCCTGGTTTCAAAAGTCCTGCGTGGACGGCCGCCGTGGCCAGGTCCGACTTGTCCATGTATCCGTAACTGGAGTTCTGTCCATAGACGGTACCCGAGGTGCGGCCAGTGACACGTACAATCACCATTTCCCCGTTCTTGCTGCGGTATTTCGACATGTCGGGGTCGGTGACTTTGGTTGTCGGTACACCGATGATTTTATAGGCTCCCTTCCAGGCACCATACTTGTTGCTGGTGATGCCGTTCTGGGTGAGTGAGGGATAGCTGCCCTGGTCGGCCACAATCTCCACCACCACCTTGTCTACATTGCCTGCTACTTGAGCACCTGAGTGGCAGCTGGCTGTGGCAAGGTCGGAGTCATCGGTGTAGATGTTGTTCTTTCCTCCCCATATCTTGCCGTCTTTCTTCGCTTTCACCCAGAAGGTGAAACGCTTTCCTATCTTGTCACGATAGGAGGTAAGGTTGGCGTGGTGTCCCGGCTGCGGAAGATTTTGAAGGTGCCACCCGACTTGCCGTATTTGCGGCTCTGCACGTCGTTGCTCAACACGGCTTCATGCGAATCCTCTGGCCCTTTGATTCTCACAAAGAGCGTGCCAGTCTGTCCTGGCTTCAGGAATCCGGCATGCACTGCCGCCGTGGCAAGGTCGGAATTGTCGGAGTAACCGTTGCCGGTGTTCTTGCCATAGATGGTACCCGTCGTACGACCTGTGACGCGAATCTTCACCATCTCGTTCTTTTTGCTGCGATACTTCGACATATCGGGGTCGGTGACTTCGGTTGTCGGTACACCGATGATTTTATAGGCACCCTTCCAGGCACCATACTTGTTGCTGGTAATGCCGTTCTGGGTGAGTGAGGGATAGCTGCCCTGGTCGGCCACAATCTCCACCACCACCTTGTCTACATTGCCTGCTACTTGAGTACCTGAGTGGCAGCTGGCTGTGGCAAGGTCGGAGTCATCGGTGTAGATGTTGTTCTTTCCTCCCCATATCTTGCCGTCTTTCTTCGCTTTCACCAAGAAGGTGAAACGCTGTCCCACTTTGCCTCGGTAGGCTGTAAGGTTGGCGGGAGCGTTGGTCACGGAGGTGGATGTACTTGTGGTCGAAGTAGTGGTTGTCGTGGAACCACCACTGTTGCCTGAAGAGTTGTTGCTCGAAGAGTTATTACCCGAAGAAATTGCCTTGTAAACCGACTTCACCTCCTCGTTGGTGAGAGCCTTGGAATACATCCGGGCCACCACTATTTCACCCTTGAAGGCATACTCGGGATCGCCGTTTCCGTTTACATCACAGCCAACGTATAGTCTCTGGCTTCTTCCACTTGGAAGTTTTAAGGTCTTGAACGGGGCTGTACCTATCAGTTCTCCGTTGACATAGAAACTGATAGTCTTGTTTGGTCTCACCACACCAACAGCGTGATAATATTTCCCTTCTGCCATCGACTTGTCGGTCACCGCCACGTATTTGTTTCCGTCATGAATCAGGAAGCTCAGGTGGTTTTTTGAGACCCAACTGATATCGAAACCAAATCCGCTCCCATTTGTCGAGCAGAACGGAGTATGTTGTTTTGAGAGAATGTCAATCCTCATCAGACATTCCATTGTGAAGTCACCACTGATTTCTTCGATGAACTTCTTGTCGGCAGAATAGTCAAAAAAGTAAAAATCTTTCCCCGTACCGGTAAATGTGGCTGCATTCAGGTTGTACTTGTCGTTGAGTGCCACCGAAGGGCGTGGCTGGCTAGATACGATCGTGCGTTTTTTGCCTGACACGTCGGTAGCTGTTCCATCGACATTGAACCGGATGTCGAGCAGGTCGGCCTTCGGAGTTTTGATTGGGTATAAAATCGTTGCCAATGAAGCCGACACAAAGGCAAAAATCAATGTGATTATTGTAAAAAGTTTCTTCATAGTGCAAGTTTTTTTTGGTTTTGTACAAAAATAAGGAAAAATGGCGAAAGTGCAAAATAAACTCGCATTATTTTTGCTTTTCGCTCACCTTGCACTAACTTTGGCGCTTCGCACCGAAGTTAGGGCTGCACCTCGGCAATGAAACAAAAAAATTGATTTTTGTTTTGCATTGCGCTCGGTTTGCACTACTTTGGCGCTTCGCACCGAAGTTAGGCTGCACCTCGGCAATGAAACAAAAAATTTGATTTTTGTTTTGCATTGCGCTCGGTTTGCACTAACTTTGCCACACAGATGTTATACAAATGAAAACTGTAAGACCAAAGAAAAACCTGGGACAGCACTTCCTTGTCGATTTGAATATCGCCAAGGCCATCGCCGACACGGTGGACTCCTGCCCCGACATCCCCGTGCTCGAGGTGGGACCCGGCATGGGGGTGCTCACACAATACCTCATCGAGAAGCCACGGCCGTTGAGGGTGGTGGAAATCGACAAGGAGTCGGTGGCATACCTCAAGGAGCATTTCCCGCAACTCGAGCAGCAGATTATCGGTGACGACTTCCTGCGGATGGACCTGTCGGCACTTTTCGAGGGACAGCCCTTCGTGCTTACCGGCAACTACCCCTACGACATCTCGTCGCAGATTTTCTTCAAGATGCTCGACTACAAGGACTATATCCCTTGCTGCACGGGGATGATACAGCATGAGGTGGCACAGCGCATCGCCTCACAGCCCGGCAACAAAGCCTATGGCATCCTCAGCGTGATGATACAGGCATGGTACGACGTGGAATATCTCTTCATGGTAGACGAACATGTGTTCAACCCGCCACCAAAGGTGAAGAGCGCCGTCATCCGCATGACACGCAACAACGTGGAGCATCTCGGCTGCGACGAGCGACTCTTCCGCACCGTGGTGAAGACGGTGTTCAACCAGCGCCGCAAGATGCTCAGAGTTAGTCTGAGGCAACTCTTCACTAAAGGCACTGTGGCACCCGACTTCTTCGAAAACGAGATGATGACCATGCGGCCAGAGCAACTCACCATCCCCCAGTTTGTGGAACTCACCAATCTTGTGGCACAGCAAATGGAAATGACCGGAAAGACCTAAAGTTTTTGTCGGATTTTTTTGCAGAATAAGAAAAAAATCATAATTTTGTGCCCAATCGAAACTAATATTACGAAAAAATATGATTGACGTAAAATCGACATTAAACGAAAGCGAAGAGAGAATGGAAATGGCCGCCATGTTCCTTGAGGACGCATTGGCAAAGATACGTGCCGGCAGGGCCAACGTCGCCATCGTGAGCGGCGTGAGGGTAGACTCCTACGGCAGCATGGTGCCACTCAATCAGGTGGCCAACGTGTCGGTGCCCGACGCACGCACCATCGCCATCCGCCCATGGGACAAGAAAATGATACGCGCCATCGAGAAGGCCATCATGGACTCCGATGTCGGCATCACCCCTGAGAACAACGGCGAGATTATCCGCCTTGCCATTCCGCAGCCCACCGAGGAGCGCCGCCGCGACCTCACCAAGCAGTGCAACAAGATTGCAGAGAAAGCCAAGGTGGAGGTGCGCAATGTGAGAAGCGACATCAAGGAAAGGCTGAAGAAGGCCATCAAGGACGGTCTCTCCGAGGACAACGAGAAAGACGCTGAACTGGAGTTGCAGAAGTTGCACGACAAGTTCATCAAGAAAATCGACGAGATCCTTGCCGCCAAGAACAAGGAAATCATGACCGTATAGGCCGGTGAAAGGACTCGTCATCAGGAATACCGGAAGTTGGTATACCGTGCTCACCGACGACGGTGAGACGGTGGAAAGCAAGATTAAGGGCAATTTCCGACTGAAGGGCATTCGCAGTACCAACCCTGTGGCAGTGGGCGACAGGGTTGGTATCGTGCGCAATCAGGAAGGCACGGCGTTCATCAACGAGATTGATGACCGCCGCAATTATATTATCAGGAAATCGCCCAACCTCTCCAAACAAAGTCATATCATCGCCGCCAATGTAGACCAGGCGGTGCTCATCGCCACCATCAATTTCCCCACTACCTCCACCACATTCATCGACCGCTTCCTGGCTTCGGCAGAGGCCTATAGGATACCCGTGTTGCTGGTATTCAACAAGACCGACCTCATGGACGAAGACGACCGCCACATCCAGGAGATGATGGTGGCACTCTATGAGAACATCGGCTACACCTGCCTCCAGGTGTCGGCTGCCACAGGACAGGGGCTCGATGAACTGAAGGCATTGCTTCAGGACAAGGTGTCGGTGTTCAGCGGCAACAGCGGGGTGGGGAAGTCGACCCTGCTCAACCAACTCATCCCCGGCCTCTCGCTGCGCACGGCAGAAATCAGCGAGGCGCACAAGATGGGCATGCACACCACCACGTTCAGTGAGATGATACCATTGCCTGAGGGAGGATGGGTCATCGACACACCGGGTATCAAGGGATTCGGCACGTTCGACATGGAGCCGGGAGAAATCTGCGGCTATTTCCGCGAGATTTTCCATTTCTCCAAGGATTGCCGTTTTGGCAATTGCACGCATACCCACGAACCGGGATGCGCGGTGCTCAAGGCCCTCGAAGACCATTATATCGCTGCCAGCCGCTACAACTCCTACGTGTCGATGCTCAACGACAAGGATGAGGCCAAATACCGCGAGGCCTTCTGATTTTTACCCTGCCATAGGTCGTTTTTCTCCATGTATTCCTCCAACTGGCGTGTGAACTCCTGACTCTTCACACCCCAGTGGGGTGCAATGACCATGCCCGGTGGCGAGAGGTTGACGAAGCGCTCGAGCACCAAGTCGGAGCGGAGACGGGAGATAAATTCAGCCAAAAGGGGGATGTAGTCGTCGATGGTATAGAGGGGAAGGGGAGTGGCATGGTGGATATCGGCAAGGCGGGTGCCCTTGATCACTTGCAGGTGATGGATTTTGAGGATGTCGAGTGGCAACGAGGAGATGATGCCGGCTTGCCGGAGATGCTCTTCGCGGTCTTCACCGGGCAGGCCGAGGATGACGTGCCCTCCGGTGTGGATGCCTCTTGCCGCTGTCGCCTCGATGGCGGTACGGCTGCAGGCGAAGTCATGGCCGCGGTGGATAGCGGCAAGGGTGGTGTCGTTGGCGCTCTCTATGCCATATTCCACCACGAGGAAGGTGTGGCGGCTCAGGTCGGCAAGATAGTCGAGCACGGCATCGTCGACGCAGTCGGGACGGGTGGCGATGATGATGCCCACCACGTCGTTCACCGACAAAGCCTCTTCGTATCGGCGGCGAAGGGTGTCGAGGTCGGCATAGGTATTGGTGTAGGCCTGGAAATAGGCGATATACCGCATGTCGGGGTATTTGCGCCCGAAGAAGGCCTTGCCGTCGGCTATCTGCTCCGAGATGCTTTTCCTCTTGTCGCAGAATGATGGCACGAAAGCGCGGTTCTCGCAGAACACACAGCCACCGCTGCCCTTGTTCCCGTCGCGGTTGGGACAGGAGAAGCCGGCGTCGACGGGAATCTTCTGCACCCGGAAAGGAAACTTTCCCTTCAGCCAACTGCCATAGTCGTTATAGCGTTTTCTTCTCACAGATGCAAAAATACATACTATTATCCGAAAAGCCTCATTTATTGTGGCCAATCGGCAATAAAAACTCGAAACATATTGATATTTCCCCATTTATGCGTACTTTTGCACCGCAAATGCCGCCACTTGAGTTTGACTGCTTTGTGAGAAAAGAATCATTATCCATTATACAGGCAAAAATATAACATATGAGAAAAAACACTCTCGCCCACTTTATGGCCATATTCGCCCTGCTTTTCTGCACGGCAGGTGCTGTGGCACAACCAGTGTCGCATCCGTCGGTGGGCACAACCTCCAATTCGGAGAAGGTGAAACTGACCATTGTCAATAAGCACGTCAACTACACCAACTGTCCCAGTGAGTACCGTGACGCCTACATCAATTCGCCCAAGTCGGCCAACATCCATCCCGACGGCACGAAATACTACGTCAACTCGTTGGAAGGCTGTGCCACCGTAGTCTATGACATGAAGACCCACGAGCGGCTGAAAGTCATCAAATATGACTTCAAGGACGGGAAAGACGATGCCCTGTGGAGCAAACCCAGCGCATTCTATCCCTTCACACACTACACCGAGAACCTCAACACCTTCATGGGGAAACCCGTGGAGAGCACTTTCTCGCACGGTGGACGGTATCTTTGGATACCCTTCTACCGACGCACCTACGACATCAACGCCCAGGACCCTTCTGCCATCGCCGTGGTGGATACCCGCACCGACAGCATCGTGAAACTGATGGAGACCGGACCGCTGCCGAAGATGGTGGCATGCTCGCACGACGGCAAGCACGTGGCAATCACCCATTGGGGCAACAATACCGTGGGACTGGTGAATGTAGCCAGCCTCAACCCCGACGAGTGGTTCCATGAGACCCTGCTCGTGGTAGACTACGTGCTCGAACTCAACTTCAGCCTCACCGAGCAGATTGACCGTGACAACAAGAGCGGCTACTGTCTGCGCGGCACGGTTTTCACCCCCGATGACAGATACCTGCTCGTGGGGTGTATGGGCAACAACGGCGGTATCGCCGTCATCGACATGCAGACCCAGAAATACCTCGGTCGTGTGATGGGCATGATGGCCAACGTGCGCCACCTCGTTATCCGCGACGGATACCTCTACCTGAGTGTCAACAAGGCGGGGTATGTGCAGCGCATACCACTCGACAAGTTCCTTGCTGCCGCGAAGACACTCAAAGGGAAAACCGTCAATCTGCAGGGATGGCAGAGTTGCAAGGTGGGCGACGGTGCCCGCACCATAGAACTGTCGCCCAGCGGACACTTCGTGTTTGCCGCCTGCAACCTCGCCAGCAAACTCTACGTGGTAGACACAAGAGAAATGAAAGTGGTGGGCAATATCGACGTTGACTCCTATCCCGTAGGCCTCGACATCTCCAACGACGGACGCTACGTCATCGTTACCTCACAGGGACGTGGCAACCAGGGAGGCAATGCCGTGAACATCTACGAGGTGGAATATGACGAACCAGAGCCTGTGCTCAAGAATACCGACGGTGCTGCCGTGCTCGAACTGCTCGAGCATGGCGACAGCGCCGGGGCTGACGAAAACAATCCCATCGCCGCTTCACTGCCTTTGGTGAAGGGCGATGGGAACACTACTTATATCATAGGAGGTGCTTGCGTGGCCGCCGTGTTGCTGGGGGCTTTCTTTTTCGCACGCCGCAAGCACTCATGACTCCTTTTGCGTTTCCTTGTCGGATTTATTGTTCAACGACACTGAAACGTAACTGATTTCCACTTGAATAATTCACGAACGTGCCTTGGAAGCAGTAGCCGTCGAAGGTGCCCTCGAAACGTCCTGTATTGTTGCCGTCGGGTGCATACTCCTCCAGTGACATGTCGTTCCCATAGAGGTTGCCATAGACCGACATCTTGTTGCTTCTGCCCTTGGAGTGATAGTAATAGGTACCTTGGACGTAGTCGCCGCTGACCTCAATGTCCATGGTGATGCCATACTTCGAGATGGAGCCAGAGAGATGATGGTAGCCCTCTGTCGTCACCTCACGAGGCCGTGGTGCTACTACAGGTTGTGCCTCACTCCTGTCGTAGGTCTCTGCGGCTGCAGCGGGCGTGGCCTCTTCGGCTACCGGTGATGCCGTGGCAGTCGGCTTGCTCTGGACGTCATCTGTCTTGGGCTCGTCCTTGGTGTAGTTGTAGATTATCAGGCCGGCAAGAAACAACAGGGCAGTAGCGAGCACGCCGATGATGAAATAGAGGATGCTGTTGTTCTTTTTGGGAGGAACCGGCTGACTGGGGGCGTTGTAGGGCGCCCCCGTGGCGTATGGTGCCCGGACCGTATCCTGAGGGCGGGAAGCATACTTCAGTGTTGAGGGCTCCTCGGTGATGTTGTTCTGTGGGTTTGCACTGAGTGGTGAACGGCAGAACGGACATGTTGAGGCGTCGTCGGGGACGTATTCAAAACAGACGGGACATTTTTTCATCTTCTTGACTGTGATATGAGGATGGCTATTTGATGGTAATGACATATTCGCTCATGAACGAGGCGCCGGGCTGCAGGTGGTTCATCAGGTATTTCTCCTTGAATTCGCCCTGATACTCTACCCAGTCGTGAAGGCCATACCAAGGTTCGATGCACACAAACGGGGCATTCTTGCCATACGGGCTCCATATGCCAACGGCGGGAGCCTGGAAGTCGACAGTCACCACGGGATGCGCAGTCTTGTCGAGCAGACACACCTGGCGCAGTTGGCTACGGTCGATAATCACCGCATCGTCGCGGAACGTCTCTTCGGTAAATGCCCACACGCCATCCACACTTCCCGTGTCGAAACGCTCAGGGCGTACACATCCGCCCATATTGCCGTAGATACGCTCCACTCGCCCCATGTTGTCGAAGCACATCACGCCCCGCATGGGCTCGCCTTCTTTCACGTCGGGCAGGTTGAAAGCGGGATGGCCACCGATTTGGAAGTGAATCTCCTTGTCGTCGGTGTTGTGCACGTGCCATACCACATGGATGCGGTTGTTTTCCAGCCGGTAGGTTACCGAGAGGATGAACTTGTAGGGATAGGCCTTCAGCGTCTCTTCATTGCTCTCCAGGGCATATGTCAGTTTGGTAGCGCTCTTTTTGAGAAGTTTGAATTCGGTGTCTCGGGCAAAGCCATGGCGCCCCATCGCGAATTCCTTTCCCTCGGTGCGGTATTTGTCTTCCCATAGGCCGCAGACGATGGGGAAGAGGATAGGGGAGTGGCGGGGCCAGTAGCGCTCGTCGGCCTGCCATAGGTATTCGTGCCCTTCGTCATCGCGGATGCTCTGGAGTTCGGCACCCAGTGAACTTACTTCAATTGTCAGGTGTTCGTTTTTCAGTATTTCCATAATAGTGTTAACGGTTGATGTTTATATCATGCAAATATAGGCAAAAAAGTTTGTTCAGCCATGAAGGTTGCTGAAAAAAAGCACATCATGCCACATGTTTATACAACACAGAGGCACAGAGACGCAGAGAAACTTCTGACTCTGCAACTCTGTGCCTCTGTGTGGAGGGTTGAGTCTTTCAGAAATTGATGCCGATATTGGCGAAGAAGGCACCGTTGTGGGTGTCGTCGAAAGCATTGTCGCCGATGTTGCTCAGTCCGAAGTCATAGCCAATCTCGGCATAGAGCATCTCATAGGCCAGGCCGCAGCCCACACGGATACCACCGTCGAAACGCTTGAAGTTGGCACCATAACCGTCGTCGAACGAACTATAGGCGTCGCGGCGGTCGTAGTCTTTCACCTTGCCGCTCACTCCCACGCCGAGGTAGCCACCGATGAACGGCTCCACTGCAGTGGCGGGTGCCACGTAGGCCGAGTATTTGAGCAGAAGGGGCACTTCAAGGTAGTTGAGCCCGATGCTGAACTTCTCGCCACCTTTCTTGCTCTTACCGCCCTTCTCGATGTAACTGAGTCCGGTCTCGAAGAAAATAGGCTGGTAGTGCGACAGTTGCATGCCCACCACGGCGCCCACGTTGAGGCCGCTCTTGCTGCTGCTGCCGTCGAGGTCGGGAGCGTCGCTGTTGACGTGAGCGGCCGAAAGGCCGAAGCGCAGGCCGTAGTAGGTATTGATGCCATACATGCGGCTCGAAGGGGTGTTGCCGTATCTGCCGTGCGAGGAGCGTGTGCCACCGAAACGGCCTTGAGCGTTGACTGGCACGACGGCCAGGAGGCTGAATACAGCCATCATCAATAGTAGGTTCTTTTTCATATCTTTCTTTTTTTGAGGTTGGCAAAAATGGTGGATGTGATGGTTTCACGTTGCAAATCTATACTTTTCTTCGTTGAGTGCAATGGGATTAACCCTATTTTTGTAAGGATTTTCCCTATCTGTGGATAGGGGTGCGAAAGGATACTTGCCGCAATGCTTGCGCAATTGAAAAGAAAATGCTAATTTCGCCATCAAAACAGATGACATGGAGAATTTGGAAAACAAACGCATAGCACTGTTGCTCTCCGGGGGAGTGGACTCCTCGGTGGTGCTCCATGAGTTATGTGAGAAAGGGGTGAAGCCCGACTGTTTCTATATCAAGATAGGTCCGGAGGAAGACGAGGAGTGGGACTGCTCGTCGGAGGAGGACATGGAGATGGCTACTGCCGTGGCTGCCCGCTATGGTTGCAGGCTTGAAGTGGTGGACTGCCACAAGGAATACTGGGACCAGGTGACGCGCTATACGATGGATAAGGTGCGGGCAGGACTCACCCCCAATCCCGATGTGATGTGCAACCGCCTCATCAAGTTTGGTGCCTTCGACGCGAAGGCAGGACACGACTACGACCTTATCGCTACGGGCCACTATGCCCAGACCGAGATAGAGGATGGCAAGAAATGGCTGGTGACGGCCCCCGACCCGGTGAAGGACCAAACCGACTTTCTAGCGCAGATAGAGACATGGCAACTGAAGAAAGCCCTTTTCCCCATTGGCCATTATATGAAAGAAGAGGTGCGTGCCATTGCCGAGCGGGAGCATCTTGTCAACGCTCGCCGCAAGGACTCGCAAGGCATCTGCTTTTTGGGGAAAATCAACTACAACGACTATATTCGCCGCTATTTGGGCGATAACCCCGGTGAGGTGCTGGAATGGGAGACAGGCAAACTGATAGGAAAGCACCGTGGACTGTGGTTCCATACCATCGGGCAACGCCACGGACTGGGCTTCGGGGGCGGTCCGTGGTATGTGGTGAAGAAAGACGTGGAGAAGAACGTACTCTACGTGAGCAAGGGCTATGAACCGCTTACCGCCTACAAGGATACCTTCCAGATACACGATTTCCACTTCCTCACCGAGAAAGTGGAAATGAAGGAAGTCACTTTTAAGATACGCCACACACCCGAGTATCATCCTGCTGTACTCGAACCGACGGGCGACGGCACCTTCACCGTGCATGCCTCGCACCTCATTCAAGGTGTGGCACCGGGACAGTTCTGCGTGGTCTACGACAGCAACCATCACCGCTGCTATGGTTCGGCGGAAATCACGGTGTGAGAAATGTGGTTATTTCTCAAACGACGTCATGTCGAGTTCACACATTTTGATGGTGGGATGCTCTGCGATGTAAGCCTCAATGTTGTCTTTCTTTATCGAGGGTGATGCCCACTCGCTGTGGAGGCGCTTGGCGCTGGTAGCCTTGCTGTAGTATTCTGCGCTATAGTCGCATGAGAACCGCAGCGGTATGGAGTCCTTTTTCAGGTGCTCCCATTTTTCCTTTGGCTTGGCAGTGGCAATGGCGGAGAGGTAAAGGTTGGAGTAATGTTCTTCCGACTTCTCCTTGTATTGCCACGTAAAATTTGTCACCGTCTCGCTCAGCGATTTGCCGGCAACATTTTGGTATTTGACCGCGATGTCGTAATACAACAGGAACTCATCGCTGAGGGTGAGTTGGTAGTTCACCATGGTGTAGTCGGGACGTTCCATCACACCGTCGCCAGAGTCGGGACGGCAGCCAAGGAAGACGCTCAACAGCAAGGTGGCCAATAGGGCCAATGGGTAGTGCTTGGTTTTCATTTACTTTGATGGTTGAAGTGTGACGACAGGTCGTGCCAGTGGTCGCGGAAGTCGGTCATGCGGCGGAAAAGCAGGTCGGCACCCTCGTCGAGAAGACGGTGGTCGGGCAGCGGACCTGTGTTCACTGCCACGGTGAAGATCTGTGCGGCATTGGCGGCACGCACGCCAAGGGGGGCATTCTCCACCACAATGGCTTCCCAGGGCTGCGCGCCACACTTCTCCAAACCCTTGAGGTAGGGCATGGGAGCGGGCTTGCCCCGCGTCACGTCGTAAGCCGTGACGATGCGCTCCTTGAAGATGAGACCCGGGAACTCCTGTTCCAGGTGGTCGAGCAATGTATGCTGGCCACTGCCCGTTACGATGCCGATGAGCAGACCGTCGGCCACTATGGCACGCATCAGTTCTTCCACGCCCTCCATCTTGTGGGCGGGACCCTGTGCGGCAAAGAGCGCCGACTTATAGTCGTAGATTTCCTGGGCCTTCGCCTCGTCGATTTCCTGGTGTCCCTGAGCCTTGGCGAGTTTCTGGATGGTTTCCACGCCACGCATACCCTCATGCTCATAGGCTTCTTCTTCGGTCATGGCAAGACCGTAGTGGCGCATGGACTCATGCCATGCACGGGCATGGTGCGACATGGAGTCGTAGAGCACGCCATCCATGTCGAAGAGCACGGCTTTGGGAGCGAAAGTCCCGAAGCCGTGCTTCTCAAGATATTCTTTTATGTTTTCTTCGAACATTCTGTTGTGGGTTATGCCTCCTTGGCCAGACGTTCTTTGATGGCCTTGCTGTCGGCCTCATAGCCTGGCTTGTCGAGAAGGGCAAACATGTTCTTCTTGTAGGCCTCCACGCCTGGCTGGTTGAACGGGTTGACGCCCAGCACGTTGCCGCTGATGCCGCAGGCCACTTCGAAGAAGTAGATGAGTTGGCCGATGTAGTAGGCATTGAGCACCGGCACGGAGATGCGGATGTTGGGCACACCACCATCGACATGGGCGAGACGGGTGCCGAGTTCAGCCATCTTGTTCACCTCGTCGACCCGCTTGCCGGCAAGGAAGTTGAGGCCGTCGAGGTTCTCCTCGTCGTTGGGGAAGAGCAGTTTGCGGTTGGGCTGCTCCACGCTGATGACGGTCTCGAAGATGGTGCGCTCGCCGTCTTGTATCCACTGGCCCATGGAGTGCAGGTCGGTGGTGAAGTCGCAGGAGGCGGGGAAGATGCCTTTCTTGTCCTTGCCCTCGCTTTCGCCGTAGAGTTGTTTCCACCACTCACTCATGAAATGGAGTTTGGGCTGGTAGTTCACCATAATCTCGATTTTCTTGCCAGCCTGGTACAGGCCGTTGCGCACGGCGGCATACTGGGCGGCAGGGTTCTCGTCGAAGGCAACGTCCTTGCCACAGGCCTTCTCCATCTCTGCAGCACCGGCAACCAACTCCTTGATGTCGAAACCGGCACAGGCGATGGGCAGCAGGCCTACGGGGGTGAGCACGGAGAAACGGCCACCCACGTTGTCGGGGATGACAAAACTCTTGTAGCCTTCCTTGTCGGCGCAGGTGCGGGCAGCACCGCGCTTGGCATCGGTGACGGCGACGATGACCTTGCGGGCCATGTCCTTGCCCATCTGCTCCTCGCACTGTTTCTTCAGCAGGCGGAAGGTGAGGGCGGTCTCCGTAGTGGTGCCCGACTTGGATATGTTGATGACACCGAATTTCTTTCCTTTCAGGTATTCGGTCAATTCAGAGAGATAGTCTTCACCGATGTTGTTGCCGGCAAAGAGGATGACGGGATTGCTCTTGTCGGCCACGAGCCATGCGAAAGAGTTGCTCAAGGCCTCGATGACGGCCTTGGCTCCAAGATAACTGCCTCCGATGCCGGCTACCACCACGGCGTCGCAGTTGGCACGCAGCAGGTCGGCGGTGGCTTGCACCTCGTCGAGGAACTCGGAGGTGATGGACGATGGCAGGTGGAGCCATCCGAGGAAGTCGTTGCCTGGGCATGTGCCTGCTTCAAGGGCTTCTTGGGCGGCTTTCACTTGGGGTTCAAAGGCTTTCACTGCGCCCTCGCTGAGGAATTGGGCGGCTTTGGAGATGTCTAAACTGATGTTCTTCATTGTGGATTGAGGTATTGTGTTTAACAATTTGATTATCTGAAACTGTCGGTGAGCAACTTAATCTCTATCTGTGGGGAGATGCGCTCGTAGAGGATGTTGTAGACGGCATCGAGGATGGGCATGTTGACGTGCATGTGGCGGTTGATTTCCTTCATGCATTTCGTGCCGAAGAATCCCTCGGCTATCATCTCCATCTCTATCTGCGCGCTTTTCACGCTGTAGCCTTTGCCAATCATCGTACCGAACACGCGGTTGCGGGAGAAGTTGGAGTAGCCGGTCACCAGGAGGTCACCCAGATAGACGGAGTCGTAGACATTGCGTTCCAGGGGGTGGATGGCGGTAAGGAAGCGCGACATCTCCTGGACGGCGTTCGACATGAGCACAGCCTGGAAGTTGTCGCCGTATTTCAGACCGCTGCAGATGCCGGCGGCAATGGCGTAGACGTTTTTCAGCACCGAGGAGTATTCGATGCCCAGCACGTCGGTGCTTGTCTTTGTCTTGATGTAGTTGCTCGACAGCACCTCGGTAAACGACCGCGCTTTCTCCATGTCGGCACAGCCCACGGTGAGGTAGGAAAGGCGCTCGAGCGCCACCTCCTCGGCATGTGAGGGACCGCCGATGCAGGCAAGGTTCTCGTAGGGCACGTCATAGACATGGTGGAAATATTCCGAGCAGACGAGGTTCTCGTCGGGTACGATGCCCTTGATGGCAGTGACGATGAACTTGTCGCGGATGCGGGTCTTGAGTTTCTTGAGATGGTTCTTCAGGTAGGGTGATGGGGTGACGAAGACAAGGGTGTCGTATAGGTCCACCATCTTGTTGATGTCGGTGGAGAAGAAAATCTCGTTGGTGTCGAAATGCACGCTGGTGAGATAGGCGGGGTTGTGGCCCATGCGGCGGAAGTCGGCAATGCGGTCGTCGCGGCGCATATACCATCCGATGTGGTGGGTATGTCCCACCACAATCTTGGCAATAGCCGTGGCCCAACTGCCGCCACCGATAATCGCTATCTTACCGCAGTCGTGCATATCACTCTACCGTTTCTTGGGGCTGCGCTGCTTCTATCCAACGGGCGAACTCGTCGACCTTCGGGTTGTCGTAGCCAAGTTTGAATTTCTTGTTCACGCCGCAGACATCCATCTGCAACTTTTGCGGGTTCACGTCTTTGATGTCGCTGACGAGATAGTAGCCGCACTTGTTGAGAACCGGCACCCAAATCTCGGGTACGCCGATGGCAGCCCATTCTGCCACCGTGCTGCGCGGAGCCTTCTTCTCGGGACGCATCTGCGGGAAGAACAGCACTTCCTGGATATAGGTCTTGCCTGTCATGAGCATCGTCAGACGGTCGATACCGATGCCGATGCCACTGGTGGGAGGCATACCGTATTGCAGGGCACGGAGGAAGTCCTGGTCGATAATCATCGCTTCGTCGTCGCCCTTGTCGGCGAGGCGCATCTGTTCCTTGAAACGCTCCTCCTGGTCGATGGGGTCGTTGAGTTCGCTGTAGGCATTGGCAAGTTCCTTGCCGTTGACCATCAGTTCGAAACGCTCGGTAAGGCCGGGCTTCGAGCGGTGCATCTTTGTGAGCGGCGACATCTCCACGGGGTAGTCGGTGATGAAGGTGGGCTGGATGAACGAGCCCTCGCAGGTCTCGCCGAAAATCTCGTCGATGAGTTTGCCCTTGCCCATCGTCTCATCCACCTCGATACCCAATTTCTTGGCGATTTCGCGAATCTCGTCCTCGGTCTTGCCGTCGAGGTCGTAGCCGGTCTTCTCCTTGATGGCATCGAGGATGGGAAGGCGGCGGTAGGGAGCCTTGAAGCTAACCATCTGACCGTCGATTTCGCACTCTGGCTTGCCGTTGACCGCCACACAGATGGTCTCGAGCAGATGCTCGGTAAACGACATCATCCAGTTGTAGTCCTTATACTGCACGTAAAGTTCCATGCAGGTGAACTCGGGGTTGTGGTTGCGGTCCATGCCCTCGTTGCGGAAGTTCTTGCCAATCTCGTATACTCCCTCGAAGCCACCCACGATGAGGCGCTTGAGGTAAAGTTCGGTGGCGATGCGCATATACATGTCCTGGTCGAGGGCATTGAAATGGGTGATGAACGGACGGGCGCTGGCACCACCGGCAATCATTTGTAACGTAGGTGTCTCCACCTCAGTGTAACCCGCCTCGTCGAGCACGCGGCGCATGGTGCGGATGACCGTGGCGCGCTGCAGGAAGGTCTCTTTCACCCCCTCGTTCACCACGAGGTCAACATAGCGCTGACGGTAGCGGAGTTCGGGGTCATCGAACTTGTCGTAGGCCACACCATCCTTATATTTCACGATGGGAAGGGGTTTCAGGCTCTTCGACAACAGTTTCAGACTCTTTGCATGTATACTGATCTCACCGGTCTGTGTGCGGAAGACGAAACCTTCCACGCCGATGAAGTCGCCAATATCGAGCAAGCGCTTGAAGACCGTGTTGTAGAGCGTCTTGTCCTCATCGGGGCAGATGTCGTCGCGGGTGATGTAGACTTGAATGCGGCCCTTGGAGTCTTGTATCTCGGCAAAACTGGCCTTGCCCATGACACGACGGCTCATCATTCGGCCGGCAACGACCACTTCACGGGGTGCGGCGTCATCGTCGAAGGAGGCCCTGATGTCGGTGGAGAATGCGTTGGTGGGGAATTCGGCTGCGGGGTAGGGGTCGATGCCCAGTGCGCGCAACTCTTGCAGACTTTGGCGTCTGCCTATCTCTTGTTCACTAAGTTCTAGAATATTCATGAATGTAATTGCGTGTATTTGATGATGCAAAATTACGAATTTTTTCCGAAGTGGCATATCTTTTTAGGTTTTTTATGTCGTCGTGGTGGGCACATATCTGCACGATGGGCGTTTTTGGCCCTTTTGCACACCGAGAATTCGAAAAAAATCAAGGCAAGGGATATATATTTGAAATAAATTCGTAATTTTGCCTTTCCATGGCGTAGTGAAGTCACTGCGCCTGATAGAACTAAATGCTATGAATGTAGATCACATCAAGGAAATCATTGAACAACAGCCCAACCTCTCCACTGCCTTGGGGATGGAATTCATCTCCACACCCGACGATGACCTGTGCATGGCTACGATGAAGGTAGACGAACGCAACAGGCAGCCTTTCGGATTCCTCAGCGGAGGCGCTTCGCTGGCTTTGGCGGAGAATCTCGCCGGGGTAGGCTCTTCGGCCCTCTGCCCAGGGAAAATATGCGTGGGAATCAACGTGAGCGGGAGCCATGTGAAGGCTGTGGCTGAGGGCGATACGGTGACCGCCCTTGCGCACCTCGTACAGAAGGGCCGAAAACTGCATGTATGGAATGTGGAAATCAACAACTCCGCCGGTGAACTCATCTCACTGGTGTCGGTCACCAATTATATTGTAAGTCCGAAAAAATAATGTCATTCAACGAGAATACACATGATATCTGGATACGCCCTATATAGACTGCCCTATGCAGAGGAATGCTGCATAGAAGTGCAAAGGGAGGGAGAACTTGAACGATTGTTCTCCGTGACCGCCCTCAGTGGGAAGAGTGGCTTTGTCGTGGCACCTTTCAAGCCCGACCTGAAGCATCCCGTAGTATTGATGAAACCCGATTTCACCATGATGGTGGACCCCAAAAGGCTGATGGATGCCGCCGATACCGAGATGGTCCAGTTGGTGAAGGAATTGGAAGAGAATACCTTCGACCGACCAAAGGGAGAACAGGTGAAGAACACGGGACGGGGACATTATGAAATCGACTTCGCCAACTTCCATTCGCACATCCTTGAAGGAGAATTCTCGAAAATCGTTCTTGCCAGATGCGCCAGGGAAAACCGTCAAGGGGAGTTGGGCGTCGTGAGTCTTTTCGTGAAGGCTTGCGAGATGTATCCGAGGATGCTGGTGACCCTTGTCTCCACGAAAACTACTGGCACATGGCTCATGGCTACCCCAGAGGTGCTCCTTGAAGGTGATGGCAAGAAGTGGAAAACCATCTCGCTGGCAGGAACGATGAACCTGTCGGAGAACCAACTCGATTTCGACAATCCTCCCTTGCCGAACGGCCAGGCCGACGACAGTGAGATAGGATGGAACGTGAAGAACATCCAGGAGCAGCGCTTCGTGTCTACTTTCATCACGGAGTGCCTGGAACAATATGCCACGGATATCACTGAGCGGGGACCCTACACCATGAGGGCTGGCAACCTGGTGCACCTGAGAAGCGACTTCGAGTTTTCTTTGCCCAGCACCGACTGCATCGGCGACCTGCTCAACACCCTCTTCCCCACACCCGCAGTGTGTGGGTTGCCCAAGCAGTCGTCGCTCGATTTCATCGTGGGAAATGAATTTGCCCCACGGCTGTATTACAGTGGCTTCGTGGGTCCGCTTCGCCCCAAGGAGGGCACGCACCTCTTTGTGTCGCTCAGATGCATGCGTGTTGACAGCGACGGGTGCTCGCTCTATGCTGGCGGAGGACTTTTGGCCGACAGCAAGATGGAGACAGAATGGATGGAGACAGAATACAAGTTGGGCACCATGCGCGCCCTCTTCAATAAAGAATAGGTGATGTTTGTTCATTCGGAGACAGTAAATATCTTCACTGCATTGCTGCTCAAACATGGCATCCGCCAGGCAGTGGTGTGCCCGGGGAGCAGAAATGCGCCTATCGTACACAACCTGCACGAATGCGGAGAGATGGAATGCTGGCCTGTGACCGACGAGCGGAGTGCGGGATTCTTCGCGCTGGGATTGGCATTGGCATCGCGGCAACCCGTAGTGGTGTGTGTCACGTCGGGCTCGGCAGTGCTCAACCTTGCCCCAGCGGTGGCTGAGGCATACTACCAGCATGTGCCGCTCGTGGTGGTGAGCGCCGACAGACCTCAGGCATGGATAGGACAACTCGACGGGCAGACCATGCCCCAGCAAGGGGTCTTCGGCTCCTTGGTGGGGAAGTCGGTGTCGCTGCCGCTTCATGTAGACGACAAGACCGAGCGTTGGCTGTGCAACCGCCTCATCAATGAAGCCATCCTTGCCTTGACATATCCTGTGGGCCAACCCGTGCATATCAATGTGCCCATTGAAGAACCCCTTTTCCACTTCGATGTGGAGCAATTGCCGGAAGAGCGCGCCATCAGTTTGCGCAGGGCAGATGCTGTGGCACTGGGACATGAGGTGGTGAGGATGATAGAGGAGGCCCAACGCCCGATGGTTGTTGTAGGACAACATCGGTGCGACACGCAAAGGCTTGGCGGGACAGTATGCAAGAAAGGCGTGGCATACCTGCAACAGCAGGGTGTGTGGCTGTCGGAAAGGCTGACAGACCTCAGCGACCATACCTGGCACCTGGACGAGGCTGTGGCGGCAATAGGTGACGATGACACTTACTTTCCCGACCTCATCGTATATATGGGTGATACGGTGGTGAGCAAAAGGTTGAAGCATTTTCTGCGACGGGCCAAGGGCGCCCAGGTGATCATGGTAGCGCCCGACGGAGAAGTGAGGGATGTGACCGCGCATACTACGCAAGTGGTAGTGGCAAGTGTGGAGGATGTGCTGCAAGCGGCTGCCGAAAGGGCAGACGAGGGCGATACCTCATCCAAGCCCATCTCCTCTCTTTCAAGTACTGCCTCACGTGAGGAATTCCGTGGAAAATGGCTCGGACTGTTGGAAAACGTGGCGCAAACTGCCGAAACCTACCAGCCACCCTTCTCGCAGATGGCAGTGGTGCGTTATCTGGAGGAGCAACTCGAGGATATCGAGACACCCTTCCAGGTGCATTATGCCAACAGCACCGCTATACGACTTGCCAATATTTATGCCGGGCATTCAGTATGGTGCAACAGGGGAGTGAACGGCATCGACGGGTCGGTGTCTACCACAGTGGGATTTGCCGCGGCAAGCACCGACATGGTGCTGTGCGTGACAGGCGACCTCAGTTTCTTCTACGACCAGAACGCGCTGTGGAACCAGAACCTGAAGGGCAACTTGCGCATCGTGCTGCTCAACAACGGGCAGGGCGCTATTTTCAACACCCTGCCGGGACTGAACGGAAGCCAGGCACTGCAACAGTATGTGGGCGGTGCCCATCATGCCACGGCAAGAGGAATCTGCGAACAGAATGACGTGGGATATCTGAAGGCTTCGGACATGGAAGAGGCACGCATGGGCATCGTGAGACTGCTCACTGAGACTACACGACGGCCGATGCTCCTCGAAGTCTTCACCGATGCCAGTGCCGATAACACGGCATTGAAAGGTTACTATGACATGATTTTGAAATCACAATTATAATGATTATGGCACAAAGAGAATGGAAGAAAATCAGGGATTTCGAGGAAATCCTTTTCGAGGAGTATCATGGCATTGCCAAGATAACCATCAACCGACCCCGATACCGTAATGCGTTCACCCCGAAGACGACGCTTGAACTCTCTCAGGCCTTCAGTTATTGCCGAGAGGTACAGGATATCTGTGTGGTTATCCTCACGGGGGCAGGCGACAAGGCGTTCTGCTCAGGCGGCGACATGCACGTGAAGGGACGCGGGGGCTATGTGGACGAAGAGGGCGTGCCAAGGCTCAGCGTGCTCGATGTGCAGATGCAGATACGGCGGTTGCCCAAACCTGTCATCGCCATGGTAAACGGCTATGCCATCGGTGGCGGCCATGTGCTTCACTTGGTTTGCGACCTCACCATAGCGAGCGAGAATGCCATCTTCGGACAGACGGGACCCAAAGTGGGGTCGTTCGACGCTGGCTTCGGCTCCTCATATCTCGCCCGTATCGTAGGACAGAAGAAAGCCCGCGAGATATGGTTCCTGTGCCGGCAGTATACGGCAGCAGAAGCCGAACGGATGGGAATGGTAAACAAGGTGGTGCCGTTGGAAAGGCTGGAGGATGAGTGCGTGGAATGGGCAGAGACCATGATGGAGCGCAGTCCGATGGCGCTGCGCATGATCAAGGCTGGACTGAATGCCGAACTCGACGGGCAGGCTGGCATACAGCAACTCGCCGGCGACTGCACCATGCTCTACTACTTTCTCGACGAGGCACAAGAAGGCGGGAAGGCCTTTCTGGAGAAGAGAAAGCCCGACTTCAAGAAATATCCCAAGATGCCATAACGATACGCTGATATGGTATTTTCTATAGAGAAACGGGTGTTCCACTTCAAGCAACCTGCCGGCACCTCTCGCGGCATATACACTACCCGCACATCGTGGATGGTTCATGTGACAGATGCCGCATGGCCTGGGCGTGAAGGGGTGGGGGAGTGTGCACCGCTGCCCCAACTCAGTTGTGATGACTTGCCCGACTATGAGGTGGTGCTGCGTGACATGTGCGACAAGGTGGAACGCTTGGGGGAGATTCCCCACGACATGCTGAACCCTTATCCTTCGATGCGCTTCGGACTGGAAACGGCACTCTTGAGTCTGAGAAACGGTCACGTGCTCTTCGACACACCCTTTGCGCGAGGCGAGGAGGGCATCACCATCAACGGATTGGTGTGGATGGGAACTTTCGATGAAATGCTACGACGGATAGAGGAGAAAATCGAACAGGGATTCGGGTGCGTGAAACTGAAAATCGGGGCCATCGACTTCGAGAACGAACTCCAACTTATCAAGGGCATACGCCAACGGTTTGGTGCCGGCGACATCCAACTGAGGGTGGATGCCAACGGGGCTTTCTCGCCTGCCGAGGCGATGGATAGGCTGTGCCAACTGGCAGCATACGATATCCATTCCATCGAACAGCCCATCAGACAGCAGCAGTGGCAGGACATGGCACGGCTCTGCGAGACATCACCCATTCCCATCGCTCTCGACGAGGAACTCATTGGTGTGAACACGCCGGAGGCGAAAGGGCAACTGCTCGATGCCATCCGTCCTGCTTATCTCGTGTTGAAACCATCGCTCCACGGTGGTATGCGAGGTTGTGAAGAATGGATAAGGATGGCACGTGAAAGAGGTATCGGCAGTTGGGTGACCAGCGCGTTGGAAAGCAATGTGGGGCTGAACGCCATAGCACAGTTTACCGCGCATGTCTATGGCAGGCATATCAGTTTGCCACAGGGACTGGGAACCGGACTGCTTTTCACCGACAACGTGGAGTCGCCCCTGTATATAAAAAACGACAAGATTTGGTTAAAACCCCAACATGATGACGCTTGAGGAATTTCTCGACGAGTGGAACAACGACGAGGAAACCATCGCCGTGAAAACAAGTGGTTCTACCGGAAAACCCAAATGGATGAGGGTGGAGAAGAAGAGAATGGTGGCCAGCGCACGGATGACCATCAGTTTCCTCGGACTGCAGCCGGGACAAACGGCTCTCCTCTGCATGCCCCTCGATTATATTGCCGCAAAGATGATGGTGGTGAGGGCATTGGTAGGTGGACTGCAAATCATCAGCGTGCAGCCCGACGGACATCCCATGGCGCAACAGGCGTTGGCAGACGAGCATGTGGATTTTGCGGCAATGGTGCCGCTTCAGGTTTACAACACCATGATGGTGGCAGAGGAGAGGGAGCGGTTGGCAAGGGTAGGACAACTCATCATTGGAGGAGGGGCTATCGACCAGCGGCTTGCCGAGCGACTCAACGAATTGCCCCATCCGGTGTGGAGCACGTATGGCATGACAGAGACTCTCTCGCATGTCGCGATGAGGCGGTTGAACGGTAACGGCAAGTCGGAATGGTATACACCCCTCGATGGCATAGCCGTGAGGCAGGATGAGGAGGGCTGTCTCGTCATTGATGCGCCTTCGCTTTCAACAGACATCCTTCACACCAATGACGTGGTGAGGATGCACGACGACAAGCGACGGTTCATGGTGGTGGGAAGGAAAGACAATGTGGTGTGTTGCGGTGGAGTGAAAATACAGGCCGAGGAGGTGGAAAAATGCCTGCAACCCTACGTTCATGTACCTTTCTTCATTGGAAAGGAGAAAGATGAGAAATTTGGGGAAATTGTAGTGATGGTGGCTGAAACCGAAAACAAAAAATTATTGGAAGACATTATCGGCAATGTCCTCCCAAAATACTGGATACCTCGAAAAATCTATACTGTAAGCCAATTGCCGCTTACGCAGACAGGGAAACCCCTTAGAAACCTGAATGTCTTGGAATGACGGTTGTTGGTTGAACAACCGCCATTCAAGAATTCAGTATGCTAAATCTTCTCCTCTTCTTCTGTGGCTTCGCCCCATACACTATGGTCGCCAGGAAGCCTATCATAGGTGTCGTCCCATACACTCTGGTTGCTATCAGCAGGTTCTGACATAGGGGGTTCGTTACCGGGCTCTTCCAGAATGGAGTTGTAGAGTTCAATGTCTACGATGTTTGCCTCAGGCTTAGCATATACTTTTTTCATGATGATAAATTTTTATAATGTTATTCGTTTAGTCTTGTCAGTGCGATTTCTTCTATTCGGTGACCTTCATCATTTGATGATAAAATCAATCAATTTTCGCATTACGATGCAAATTTATAAAAAAATTTATTCGCAGCAAAAAAATTGGACTTTATTTTGTCATTAACATGATTTTTTTATGTTTTCCTTATTTCTGAAGGATGATATTGATGATGGCTGAGACATCCGACATATTGATGACCTGGTCTTCTTTCACATCGGCATTTTCGAAAATGAAAGTGGTAACAGGTTTGTTCAAAATATAGTTGATAGCCACGGTAACATCGGTTACGTTGATGAGGCCGTTGCCGTCGACATCACCCTTCAGCACATTACCGGTCGTGGTAAAGTCGAGTACATCGGGGATGTTTTCCTCGCCGCTCAAGTCGAGATAGCAGGTGTTGTTGGCAATATAAGTCAATACTTTGCCACTCACAGGGTCGGTGAGGTTGATGTTGGAGAACTTGGCGTCATTTCCGAGGATGCGCATGTAGGAGGGGTCGAACAGTGTGCGGTAGTTGGCTTCGTCTTCACTTCTATCGTCAAGCCAAATCTCACCCTTCAGCATGTTCTTGCCGGGGATGGGGTCGACATCTTCCGACAATGGCAACAGGCGGTTTTCCTTCGTAACAGTGCTCTTGCACTCGAGCACGACAGCGGTGTAGGCAGGTACTATGCCATTTTCAATCCTTTTCAGGTTGGGCATCCCCGATTCGGTAATTTTGTTTACGGTATAGGCTCTTACGCCATCCATGCACTTATAGGGGAAGGCAGTGTACATGGTGGTGTAGTATTTGCCTTTCTTCGTGCAGTTTGCATCTGGCATTGCGCCGAAATAATTTTCGTCGATGTTGTCCTCATCGATGACCTCGAGATACCATTGCGACTCTTTCTCTTCCACCAGACGGTTGGCAAGGGTTGGGGATATCACGTTGCCGATGTATTCGATAGTACGTTTATCGCGGCCGAAGTCCTTAATGTAAGCAGAGAAACCATTGCTGTTGCCAAAAATCCAGTATGCTCCATCGTGAGCCTTTTCCAATCTGAATCTTGAACCCGACAGCGTCTCTGTTGATACGCCTTGGGCTATCATTTCCACCCCTTTCAGGCCTCCGGCATTTGTAGGTTCACCCGTTATCTTGATTATAGTGGCAGGGATGTTATGTGAACGAAAATTGCCTTTGGGTACGAGCATCAGGGAATGCTTGAACTGACGGTCGTTGATGGTGATGGAATCCTTGGCGTTTCCTGTAACGCCAAGAGTACGGTTAGTGGTTCTGTTGCGTATAAAGCAATAGATGCCCTTCGTGGCAGTCTCTTTAGATTCAAATACTGCGGTGTAACTTCCCTCGGTTGAACTGTTTACTTTAACAGAATAAGGGTTGTCGGTGATGAGTGTAGAAGAGTTTTCGTAGCGCCATCCCAGAAATTTTCCGGTAAGAATATCGGCTTGGGCAGTAAGAGTTACTTCATCGCCAGTTTTGTTGTCTGGAATGTCTATCATCACGGTGCCCAATGCCTCGTCAGAAGAAACGGGGTATACCAGGCCTTTCTTGGCAAAATGGGCGCGGAAGTTGGCTATTCTCGCATTATCTGGTGTGGAGTTGGCAGTTGGACCTTCTCCACCCGTGGTGAAGATATCGGTAGTATATTTCGACCAACTGAAGATTTCCTCTTCGCCGGAATTGTTTACACGCGACCAATGGGTAAACATATAACCATCTTCAGGCTTTGCATAGAGGTAAGCCGTTACGGTGGCTGCATGTACTTGTTCTTGTACATCTACGCTATTGATTTGAGTACCCTTGACATCTTTGTACTGGTCGTCGGTAGGTGGGGTTTCAACATCAGTTGCATATACTTTGCCATATCCTGTGGGAGTGGCTTCAGCAATAATCCGATAATAGAATTTCGGGTTACCGGCCATTGCGTGAAGACAGCCGAAGCAAAGCAGTATGAACAAGATAATCAAATTATTCTTATAAGATGGTTTCATTGTTTTCCTGTTATTAAATGAAGCGAAATCGAAAATGTAAATTTGTGAGCAAAGGTACGAATAAACGAGCGGAAAGCAAAATTATTATTCGTTTTTATTTTGTTCTTCCTATAAATAGTTATTTTGGCAATGCGTTTATTTTCTTGTGTTTCAGATATTTGCTGGCAGTGCGTGTCGCAAACATCGCTGTGATGAGTTGATGTTCGATGTCGAGTTGTGAGGAGAGAGGAGTTGCGATGATAAATGCGATGAGGATGATGGTGTAGAGGAGATAGATTTTATAGAAATTCTTGTGCTTGCCAAACAGTAAAAGTAACAGTAATGGCAAAGGATTGCACGGGATGAGGTACCAGTTCCAATGGGCAGCAAACAGACTTGTCGCTAATGTTGTGTAACACAGCAGCACACCTATGATGAATTCCAAGGCAAGCAAGATGGTATCTGTGATGCGGGCTGTATGTTTACAACCTCTTTTCCATTCGCACCAGGTAATGAGGATGACCAATAATAAAAGGATAGAAAACACCAAACGGGGAGTGAACGGAGAACTTGACGGGAAATTGGTTTGACGAACCAAACTGACGGGTGTGCCTTTAAATAGTGAGCGCTGACCGTTGCTTCCCTTTATCTGAGCCTTGCCAAACACTTCAGGCAGAGAAATGGGGGTCATACGATATTCCATGGAGAAGTATTCATCGCAAATGGCTCCCGATAGGGTGATGTATATAAACTGATACCAGGGCGTGCTACGGGTGAGATGCCGTAATCCATTACCGTTATCGCATGTGAGATAGGATGGCACTTCTACATAATTGATGCTTTCGTCGATGAGTGCGTTTTGAATCATGATAATCACCATCATCACGCAGTTGGTATTCAGGAAGTTGAATTTCAGGTGTGGGGGCTTCATCATCTCCTCGTCGAGCGACTTCCACAATTGTTGTTTCTCATGCCAGGTGAGATTGAATTCATATTGGTCAACTCCACGGCCCTCTTTTCTACACTCTGCGAGATACATTTCTGTTGGGATGGCACGCACGGCAGCATCGGCATCGCCATTGAAGAATTTCAGATAATCACCAGGTTGGGTGTTTGTCTCGAGTGAAAAGCAGTAGTCGAGTTGCTCGGAAGGACACTCCATTCTGATGGCGCAATGGCCAAGGCTGGAATAGATGATATCAGTAGGGGTACTGACTATCAAACTGGCCTTGACGAAGTTGCTGCTGTCAGACAACACTTCTTTGCTTCCCTCGCTATGAGCTTCTGGTATAATCATAAGGAGAGAGATAGTAAGCAAGAGGATAGCGCGGAGATTATGCATTTCTTTGGCTTTCTTATGGTAGACGCATCCTACTGCATTCTTACAGAGTACTCTGTTGTGATTGGCAGTGGTGTTTGGGTGGATGCAACAAGCGATGTCTCTATTAGATGTATAAAAAAAGGTGGCAAAGTGCCACCTTTTTTATATAGATAATCATTGGATTATTATTCCCATACGTTGATTGAGGATGAGTACATGTCGCCTACGGATTCTTCCTGGCCTTCGTCTCCAACAACATCACCTACGGGGATGTAAGATGTGTTGCCAAACAACTCGTCCATAACGTCTCTCTTCAAACTCAAGGTCATCACCTTGCAAACCGGGTTGATATATTGTTTCTTCATAATTCAAATTGGGCTTTAATTATTTGATAACCATTTTTTTGCCGTTCACGATATACAGACCCTTGGTAGGATTGGTAACTATACGACCCTGGATGTCGTAGATGGTAGCATTCTCGGTAGTAGTGGTAGCCACTTCGCTGATACCCAGTGCGTTGAAGTCCTCTTCGCTGATCAACATGATGTTGGCGTTTGCCATCTGAGTGTCGAGTATCATAAATGCCTTGTTGGGAAGGATGCTGCCACCAGTATACTTGAAGAATCCAACGGGGTTCAAAGCGTTGTTACCTCTGTTGAGTACGCGGATGAGTTTCCTTGCGACAGGAGTACCCTCCTCAAGAGGCATGTAGTAATAGGTGAACTGATCTTCATCGGAAGCAGTAGTTCCATTGATGTCGAAGAATCCTTCGAAGAAGATACCTTTCAGGAATGACTCACCGTGGGGGTCTTCGCTCATCGGAGTCAGCACAGGCTGGAGAAGGTTGTTCTCACGTGCGCTCTTCAGACACTCAACTACAACAGGTGTACGGGCAGGAACGATGTCGGTGTACTCAGTAGTGACTGCATAACCAACCTGACCATTGGAAGTGTCGAAGGTTCCAAGTTGAGGAGAGTCAGGAATACCCCATACGCGGACAGTCTTGCCACCATTCTCTACAGTCTCACCATTCTGAACGATTTGCATCGGGAAGTCAGTGTAGATACTTGTGTAATAGTGTCCATCAAGACCAACTACACCACCTTTAACAGCAAAGTAGTCAAGACCATCAGTCTCTGTTCCGGGAACCACGGGTTCAATGAACCACTTTGAGAAATTACCTGCACGCTCAATCTCTGGAATGAGAATAGGATTGGTTGCGTAATCGTACTGGTTGTTGTTGGCGAAACTAATGAATTCAGCCTTCTCTGCACCTGGATCATGATACTGGTAAGTGGAAAGGTCGGTCCTTACAATACCACCAATCAAATAATAGGTGTGGCCGATGTGGATACGATCCTGAATGTAAATGAAGTACTCCCACTGCTCCTTAAGTTGTTCGTCACCCTGGTTAGCATAGTATGCGAGAGCGGTCTCAATCAGTTTGTCCCATGCCCACTCACTTGGCTCTTGACCGTTGAAGTCGATCTCAATCTGCTTCTCTTTCAATGCCTCGATAAGCGGTTTGGTGTTGGGGGTAGTACTCTTCAGATACCATGCTTCCTCGCCGTCAACGTCGGTGGGCTCCATAAACATCTGCATGTAGAAGAACATCTGGTCGATAATATCAGCAATCTCGGTGTCGCTGAATCCCCATTTCTGCTTGTTGTTGAGGTTCTTCAGACCTACGGTGAATCCTTCACGAAGTTGTTTCACCAATGGACCATAAATGGCTGCAGAAGCATCAACACCCTGAGAACGAAGGTTGTTAACGATGAGGTCGCTTGGGTTCACATCTACGTATCTTCCGTAGACTTCAGGATTATTGGTCATGTCCTCAGCATTGATGTACATGATGGTTCCAGGAAGGGTAACTGCCTCATCTGGAGTCTTCTGAGGTTGTGCTGTTGTAGGTGCGGAAATGTAAACAACACCAGTCTTTCTCAGATCCTTGTAGCCGGCATTGATAACACGGTAATAGCCGTCGATAGTAGCTGCTGCAGGCTTGCCGCCCTCCTGCTCTGGGTCAAGCTCGTCTTCAGCGTAAGCACCAACGCTCATCGCCGTGGCGACAAGTGTCAATAATAAACCTTTTGTAAATTTTCTCATAATTTAAATTATTTAAGTTTATATATAAATTCCTCTATTTTATCAGTAAGGCAGAAATATATTCACGTATAAATACACTAATTGTGCGTCATTTCTACATGGAAAGCCGCAATTATTAGTTAATTGGACGTCCAAGCATAACCTTTTTTGTCACTATTTTGGTGCAAATTTATAAACTCTTTCCGAAACTGCAAAGGAATTTTCAAAAATTATTTCTTAAAAATCGTAAAATTCCTCTTTTTGTGGATGTTTTTTTACGAATTAGCACTTTTTATGCGTTTTATGCTTTTTTTATACTCTGGCTCATCCTTCTCTCAAGAAATCGAGGGCTTCCATGATATCGGCCGCTGTGGCTGTCTGGTTGATTTTTACGTCACCGATGTTGCCCAGTAGGGTGAAATTGATGGTGTCGCCCATGTTTTTCTTGTCGTGCCGCATCAGTTCCAGCAGTGAGGGGTAGTCGTCGCAGGTGATGGGCAGGCAGCCGTAGTGGTTGCGTATATAGGTCACGGTGCTGCGCAGTTTATCGGTGGGGAAGTGTGTGATGACACTGCTCAGGTAGAGTTCGCACACCATGCCATAGGCTACGGCATGGCCGTGGAGGATGGGTGCTCTTTGACGCAGGGCCCACGATTCAAGGGCGTGGCCTATGGTATGTCCCAGGTTAAGGGCTTTACGGATGCCATGCTCGTGGGGGTCTTCCTCTACGATGCGCTGTTTTACCGCTACGGAACGCCCCACCATTTCCTGCAACTTGGCGAAATCGGGTTCGGCGATATCGTAGTTCATCAGTTCTGCCCAAGTCTGCTCGTCGGAGATGAGACCATGCTTGATCATCTCAGCATAGCCGGAGAGGATGTTGGGCATGTCGAGTGTGCGGAGGAACATGGTGTTGATGATGACGAAGCGTGGGTCGGCAAACACGCCCACCTCGTTTTTCAGGCCGTTGAAATTGATGCCGGTCTTGCCGCCCACAGAGGCGTCGACCATCGACAGAAGTGTGGTGGGGATGTTGATGTAATTGATGCCGCGCTTGAAGGTGGAGGCAGCAAAGCCGCCAAGGTCGCTCACCATGCCGCCTCCCAGGCAGACCATGCACGAATGGCGTGTGGCTCCTGCGTTGCCCAGGGCCTGCCACACCTCGCTGAGGGTGTCGAGCGTCTTGTGGGTGTCGGTGGCACCGATGGTGATGTGCTGTGCATGGCGCATACCGATGAAGCCTTCAAGGAGTGGCCAGCACAATTCGCGTGTCGTCGTGTCGGTGAGCACGAACAGCCGGTCGTGGCTACATTCGGAGATGGCTATCGCCAAATCCTGAAAAAAAGCATGGGATAAGAGGACACGTTGCGACATTTGTTTTACACCTTAATATATTAATTATTATGCAGGTCTTGCCTTCGCGTTGCGAGGAAGCGAGGAGATAGGATACCCTTACATGCAAATTTACTCATTTTGTGGTGAACAGGAAAGAAAAAGTGCCGTTTTTTTCGGATTTGTCTTTTTTTTGTGCCTTTTTTACACTGCTTTAAGATATTTTTGCTTTCATCTCTTAAACCAAAAGGCGCTGAAGTACGTCAAATAACTGTACTTAACGAAATAGGTAATCATTAGCATTCAGGCAAAAAGATGAAGAATTTTATGAAGTGCCTATGTGTGATGCTGCTTTTTTCTGCATCCACATACGCCCAGGAACAGAATGTCACGGGAAAACTTGTTGACAAAGAAACCAAGGAGGCTGTCTTCCAAGCCACGTTGCAATTGTTGAAATCCGACAGTTCATTCGTTACCGGTGTGCTGTCCGACGACAATGGCGTTTTCACTATACCTGTCGACAAGCCCGGCAAGTATATCCTCAAGGTGACCAACGTGGGATACAAGACGCTGACCAAGGATTTTACCGTTGAGAGTGGTAAAAACACCGACTTGGGCAGCCTTACGCTTGCTGCCGACGCCATCCTCCTGAGGGAGGTGACTGCCACAGGACAGGCTGCCAAGGTGGTGGTGAAGGAAGACACATTCGTGTATAATTCCGCTGCCTATCGTGTGCCCGAAGGGTCGGTCGTAGAAGAGTTGGTGAAACGTCTTCCTGGTGCGCAAGTTGATGAAGAAGGAAAAATCACCATCAATGGCAAGCAAGTAAAGAAAATCAAAGTCGACGGCAAGGAGTTCATGACCGGCGACACCCAGACGGCTTTGAAAAACCTCCCCACCTCTATCGTCGACCGCATCAAGGCCTATGACGAGAAGAGCGACCTGGCCCGAATCACAGGTATCGACGATGGCGATGAGCAGACTGTGCTCGACTTCGGACTGATGCCTGGCATGAACAAAGGCTTTTTCGGCAATGTCGACCTCGGCATAGGAACGAAGGACCGTTATGCTGAGCGCGTGATGGGTGCCGTCTTCAGAGACAAGTACAGAGTGATGCTCATGGGTAGTGCCAACAACGTCAACGACCAGGGATTCTCCAGTGGCGGTGGCGGACGCCGCGGAGGCGGTGGATTTGGTGGTGCCAGCAATGGCCGTAACTCCACCAAGATGCTTGGTCTCCAGTTCAACTATGAGAATACCGACAAACTCGAGATGGACGCCAGTATCAGGTGGAACCACAGCAATGGCGATATTTTCTCCAGGCAGTCTACACAGAACTTCGTGGGCTCGATGAGTTTCGACAACAGCATCAACCAGAACTACACTCGTCGTAACTCCTGGAACGGACAGATGCGCCTGGAGTGGATGCCCGACACCATGACCAACATCATGTTCCGGCCCAGTTTCTCTCTTTCGACCAACGACGGCAACCAGACCAACGTGTCGGCTACCTTCAATGAAGACCCCTATAAATATGTGACCAATCCTCTTGACTCCTTGGAGATGAAAGTTCTTGAGAGCCAAGGCTTGTTGGTCAATTACCAGAGAAACATCAACCTCACCTATGGTGACTCGAAGACCTTCAACGGTATGTTGCAGTTCAATCGCAAACTCAACAACTATGGACGCAACTTTACACTCCGTGTAGATGGCAACTACAGCGACAACGACAACACCAGTTTCAGTACCAGTAGGGTGAATTATTATATGCTGGGGTTGGATTCCACTTATATGCCTGCAACAAGGACGAATCGCTACAGCCTCACACCGAGCACGAGGAAAGGTTACTCCCTGCAGACCACCTATACCGAGCCCATCGCCCGCACCATGTTCCTGCAGTTGAGTTACCGGTACAACTACAGCGTGAACGAGAGCAACCGTGCCACCTATGATTTCCTGGATGACGGTATTACTCCCGGTACGGATTTCGCCGACATCGTGCCCAGATACCGCACATGGGACCCCTACCTTTCCCGACTGATCAATCCGCTCGACACTTACAAGGATAATAACCTGAGCCGCTATTCAGAGTATACCAACTACACGCACGATATCCAACTCACTTATCGTTGGATTCATCCGAAGTTCCAACTCAATGCCGGATTCATGGTGCAGCCGCAGCGCTCACATTATGTGCAGGACTACCAGGGTGTAAGTGCCGACATCGTGAGGAATGTGACCAATATGTCGCCGACGCTCGACTTCCGTTATCGTTTCAATCAGTTGAGCAACCTGCGCATACAGTACCGCGGAACGACCTCTCAGCCCAATATCTCCGACCTGCTCGACATCAGGGACGACAGCAACCCGATGAACATCACTGAGGGTAACCCCGGACTGAAACCATCGTTCACCAACAGTTTCCAACTCTTCTACAACACCTATATCCAGAGTCACCAGCGTTCTATCATGTCGTTCGTCAACTTCAGCACGACTCGCAACAACATCAGCAATATGGTGACTTACAACGAGAAGACTGGTGGACGCATCACCAGGCCCGAGAACATCAACGGCAACTGGAATGTCAATGGTGCCTTCATGTTCAATACCTCTATCGACAGCACAGGTTATTGGAACGTCAATACTTTCACCAACCTGAACTATGCCAACAACGTGAGTTATCTCTTCCAGGACAATGTCTCGAAGAAGAACAACACCCGCACTACGACAGTGATGGAACGTCTCTCTTTGTCGTACCGCAACTCCTGGCTGGAGGTGGAGCCCAATGGCTCGCTCACCTATACCCATGCACGCAACAAGTTGCAGAGCGCCAGTGACCTCGACACTTGGATGTTCTCGTATGGTGTCAACGTCAATATCTATTTCCCTTGGGGCACGAGTCTCTCTACTGGCATCAGCGAGAACTCACGTAGAGGCTACAGCGACGAGTCTATGAACAACAACGAACTGTTGTGGAACGCACAAGTGAGCCATGGCTTCCTCAAGGGAAAGCCTCTGACCGTCAGTCTGCAATTCTATGATATCCTCCAGCAGCAGAGCAGTTTCAGCCGCACCATCAATTCCATGATGAGGAGTGATACGGAATACAACAGCATCAATAGTTATGCCATGCTGCATGTCATCTATCGCTTCAATGCCTTCGGTGGTTTCGGTGGACGAAGAGGCCAGGGCTTCGGCGGCGGATTCCCAGGAGGAATGCCTCCTGGAGGAATGCCTGGCGGCGGTGGCTTCGGCGGTGGTCGTCCTGGTGGCGGCGGTGGCTTCGGCGGTGGCCGTCCTGGTGGCGGCGGCTTCGGAGGCGGACGCCCGGGCGGTGGCTTCGGAGGCCCGATGATGATCGACTAAAATACGATTCACCTTATATAGTAATCCCCTGCACTTCACAAGGAGGTGCAGGGGATTTTTCTATATCGTCGGGAATGACTGGTAAAACCGGAATGCCCGGCTACAGATCGTCCTCGTCGTCGAAACCAAAGATGGTTGGTTCTACGAAGGCGTCCATCTGGCGGCGCTCCTTCTTCGTGGGGCGCCCCGTGCCGCGGGCACGGTCTACGAATCCGCTGATGCGGCTCATCTCCAGAATCTCGTATTGCCGTGGGTCGGTCACGTTCTCATACACCTCGGGAAGGAGTTTGGCCCCCACACGCTGTTCGATGCACTTGAGCACACGGAAGGAATAGGTCACGGGAGGTTTCTTCACGTCTACCACCTCGCCCACCTTCACGGGGCGTGAGGGTTTCACGTTCATGCCGCCTATCGTCACGCGTCCGTTCTTGCAGGCATCAGAGGCAATGGAGCGGGTCTTGAAGATACGCGCTGCCCATAGCCACTTGTCGATTCTTGCTTCGTTATCCATTGGGAATGTTGGGTTTGCGCTTGTTGTATTGGTTCATTGTGAAGTCAACACCAGCGAGCACGAAACTCTTGATGACCTCGACAGCAGTGTTGATGGCAGGGGTGAGCACCGTCTTCTCCTCGTCGTCGAAACGGCCGAGGACGAAGTCTACCTGTGAACCGCGGGGATAGTCGTTGCCAATGCCCAGCCGCAGGCGGGGGTAGTCTTGCCCAATCAACTGCTGGATGTGCCCCAGGCCGTTGTGTGTGCCGGCACTGCCACGCGACTTCAGGCGGAGAGTCCCCACGGGGAGCGACAGGTCGTCGACAACCACCAGCATGCGGCTCTCGTCGATGTTCTCCTTGTTCAGCCAGTAGCGAACGGCATTGCCGCTGAGGTTCATGTAGGTCGTGGGCTTCAGTAGGAAGAGTTTGCGCCCACGCAGAGAAGTCTCCGCCACATAGCCGTAGCGGCGGTCGTCAAAAACAATATTGGACGCTTTTGCGAAAGCGTCCAATACCATATATCCTATGTTGTGACGGGTTTCGGCATATTCCGCGCCGGGATTGCCCAACCCCACAATCAGATACTTGTCCATCTTGGGAAAGGTTATTCAGCGGCAGCAGCCTCTTCCTCTTCAGCAGCGGCGTTCTTGGAGGCGGCACGTGTCATCTTCACTGAGCATACCACAACCTCCTTGCTTGTTGCCATCTCAAGGCCTTCATAACTCAACTGGCCCACCTTGATGCTCTTGCCGATGCGCAGGTCGGTAACGTCGACATCCAGGAATTCGGGGATGTTCTTGTAAGGAGCGGTAACGTTGATCTTGCGGATGGAGAGGTTCATACGACCACCGTCGCGGACACCCTGTGCCAAACCTACCAGGTGTACAGGAATACCGATGGTGATGGGCTTTGTCTCGTTTACTTCATAGAAGTCTACATGGAGCACGGCGTCGGTAGTGGGGTGGAACTGCAACTCCTTGATAACAGCGGTATGATGCTCGCCCTCAAGGTCGATGTTCACCACATAGACATGGGGGGTGTAGATCACCTTGCGCAGGTCGCGGGCTGCAATGGCAAATGCCATGGCGGCAGGCTTGCCGTTGGCGTCCTTCGAATCTCCATAGATGTTGCAGGGCACGAGGCCTTCTTTTCTCAACTGCTTCGTGGCTTTCTTGCCAGTGGTCTCCCTCTTCAGGGCTTTCACGTTGATTTCTTTCATTTCTTTTCTGATTTTAAATGTGTTACTCTAAATTAAGTGAATTGTTGTGCTTAATTCGCCATCACACAAAACCCATCGAAATGGGTGGTGCGCTAAAAAAGCGGTGCAAAGGTACTGCTTTTTTTCGGAATCCAACCAACTGAATGCAGAAAAAAACATAATAACCCGATATTTTGTGGTAATTTCTTGCAAGTAAAACGAAAAAGAATTATTTTTGCACTATAAATCTTAAAAACACACTCCACAATGATAAACCGGGAATTGATTAGAATCAAGATAGTCCAGTTAACCTATGCATACTATCAGAACGGAAGCAACAATCTCACCAATGCAGAGAATAATCTGATGTATAGCCTATCCAAGGCATATGCGCTCTACAACTACTTGCTGATGCTCATTGTTGCCATATCAAAAGAGATGAGGCATAGGGTGGAGGTGGGTGCCAACAGGGCAAAACGTGAAGGCAATGAGCCGCCTTCCACCAAGTTTGTGGACAACAGGTTTGCCCTGCAACTGGAGAACAACAATGCACTGCTCGACTATGCCGACGAACAGAAACTCTCATGGAATGACGACGTGGAGTTTGTGAGGAAACTGTGCAACATCATCGAGCAAAGTCAGATTTACCAGGAGTACATGGCATCCGACGACGACGATTATGAGGCCGACAGAGAGGTGTGGCGAAAACTCTACAAGGCGGTTATACAAGACAATGAGGACCTCGATGCACTGCTCGAGGAGAAAAGCATATACTGGAACGACGACAAGGAGATTGTCGACACCTTCGTGCTCAAGACCATCAAGCGTTTCGACCCCTCGGCAGGAAAGAAGCAGGAACTGCTGCCCGAATACAACGACGACGAGGACAAGGAGTTTGCCCGCAAACTCTTCAGGGCCACCATTCTCAATGCCGACCAGTATCAGCGCTATATGAGCGACGCCTCGCGCAACTGGGATTTCTCACGTCTTGCCTATATGGATGTGGTTATCATGCAGATTGCCATCGCCGAGATGATGACCTTTATGAATATCCCCGTCAGCGTTACCATCAATGAGTATGTGGGGCTCGCCAAACTCTACTCTACAGTGAAGAGTGGCGGATACATCAACGGCATGCTCGACACCATTGCGCGGTTCCTCGTGGAGACAGGCGAACTCAACAAGCCTGTCGACGACCTCAGGCCAAGGAAATATTAATCAACAAAATAATAGCAAATGAACACTTACTTCTTATTACAGGCAGATGGCGCTGGCGGTGGGGGCATGAGCATGCTCATCATGATGGTGGCCATCTTTGCTATCATGTACTTCTTCATGATACGTCCGCAGCAGCAAAAACAAAAAGAGATACGCAACTTCCAGAACTCACTCAGCGAGGGCTCAAGAGTGGTCACCGGTGGGGGAATATATGGCACGGTGAAACGTATTGACACCACTACCAACAAGGTGGAAGTGGAAATCGCAAGGAATGTGGTTATCGAAGTCGACAAATCCTATGTCTTCGCTGATGCCTCCTCTATGGCTGCCAGCCAACCTTCCAAATAGCATCGCATGGCAAAGGAAGGAAAACAAATAAAGACCATTGTCAGGAACTCCTTATTACGACTCGCGAGTAAGGAGTTTCTTGTTTTTTTGTTTTTTCTTGTCATCAGCGGGCTCTTCTGGGTGGCGCTCACCATCAAGGAACCTATGGAGAGGGAAATCTCCATCCCCTTTGTCATCACCAACCTGCCCAAGAACATAGTCATCACCGATACCGGCACGGATACCCTCAAGGTGGCTGTGAGAGACGATGGATACAACGTGGCGAGGCTGCTGTATAGTGACATCGCACCCATTACAGCCGATTTCATAAAATATTCGAAAAGCGACGGGCGCATCATCGTCTCGAGTTCGGAGGTGTCGAAGAAAGTGAAGCAAAGGCTCGGTTCGTCGACACAGGTGTTGAGCATCAAGCCCGAGAGGATAGAAGCCTATTACAACAATGGCGACCATATCATGGTGCCAGTGGATATTTATGGGAAAATCTCCGCTGCCGACAAGTACTTCATCACAAAGACCACCATCAAGCCCGACTCCGTGAAAATATACTCCACTGCCGAGATATTGAAAGATATCACATCAGTGAAAACGGAGTATGTGAACCTCTACGACGTCAAGTCGAACGCTACGACCAAGGTGAAGTTGCAACACATCAGTGGCGTGAAAATGGAGCCGGAGGAAGTGACTGTGGAGGCTTCTGCCGACCTCATCACAGAGAAGACGCTCGATGTGCCCATTACCATAGTGGGAGCACCCGAGGGCAAGAAGGTGCTTACCTTCCCCAAGCATGTGAGTGTCACCTTTGTCACGCCGTCCAGCCTTGCCTCCAGTATCAAAGCCAGTGACTTCATCGTAGAGGTGAGGTATGACGAAATCCGAGACGACAGCCTGCAGAAGATGCTGCCTCTGCACTTGGTGCAGGTGCCTCCCTTCGTGAAGAACGCGAAGATGGGTATCAGGCAGGTGGATTACCTTATCGAGAAGGAATAGTCATGGACGACAGACCGAAAGTGGCACTGACAGGGGGCATAGGAAGCGGAAAATCTTATGTCGCCAAACGTCTGGAGGCTCATGGCGTGCATGTCTTCGACTGTGACAAGTCTGCCAAGCGGTTGATGAACTCATCACCGAAAATCAAGGAGGAACTCACGGCGCTGGTGGGCAGCGATGCCTATGTCGATGGGGTGCTCAACAAGGCAGCCATCGCGCGTTTCATCATGTCATCGGAAGAGAATGTACAACGTGTCAATGCCGTGGTGCATCCGGCAGTGGCAGAGGATTTCCATGCTTCCGGACTCGAATGGTTGGAGAGTGCCATTCTCTTTGAGAGTGGATTCGTGAGATACGTGGATGTGGCGGTGTGTGTCACCGCACCGCTCCCCACACGCATCGCAAGGGTGATGCACCGCGATGGCATCTCGCGTGAGCAGACCCTGGAATGGATGTCCAGACAATGGCCACAGGAGGAGGTGGCGCGCAGGGCCGACTTCATCATCGTCAACGACGGGTGCCAGGATGTGGATGAGCAGATCACACGGGTGCTCATGGCGTTGGAAAAATGGAAACGATGAATTTTTCGCGAAGATAGGATGCGCCTCGGCAACAAAAATAAATTAGAGATTTATTTTGTGTTCCTCTCGGCTTTCACTATCTTTGCTTCGCGAAGATAGGATGCGCCTCGGTAACAAAAATAAATTAGAGATTTATTTTGTGTTCCTCTCGGCTTTCACTATCTTTGCATTCATTATTGAACAATCATAATTATTTTATTTATATGGTACAGACAATTCTTTCCATTGCTGGGAAACCAGGGCTCTACAAACTGGTTTCAAGAGGTAAGTCAAATCTCATCGTTGAAAGCCTTGACGAGACACATAAACGGCAACCCGTCTTCTCGTCCGACAGGGTAACCAGCCTTGCCGACATCGCCATGTTCACCGAAGGTGACGACGTGCCTCTGATGGATGTGCTCGCCGCTATCCGCGATAAGGAAGAGGGAAAGGCTTGCTCATTGCAGTATAAGAAAGCCTCAAGCAACGAACTGAGAGAGTATTTTGCTCAGGTGCTTCCCGATTTCGACCGCGACAGGGTGCACGACAGCGATATCCGCAAACTCCTGCAATGGTATAATATCCTCATTGCCAATGGTATCTCCGACTTCGAGAAAGACCTGCAACCCACAGAGGGTGACAATATAGACGACAGAAAAGACCAGTAGAAAACCATCCCCGACATGAATATTACCCAGAGATTCCTCAACTATACCAAGTTCGACACCCAGTCGAGCGAGGAGGCACAGACTGTGCCCAGTACGGCCAAGCAATTGGTGTTTGCCGAATATCTGAAGAAAGAACTCGAGAACGAGGGACTCAGTGACGTGGAGATGGACGAGAAGGGATATATCTACGCCACCCTGAAGTCGAACATGGGCAAGAAAGTGCCCACCATAGGTTTCATCTCTCACTACGACACTAGTCCCGACTGCAGCGGTGCAGGCATCAAGGCACGTGTCGTGGAGAATTATCCCGGGGGCGACATCGTGCTCTCCGAAGGCATCGTGTCTTCACCGAAGAAGTTTCCCGAACTCAATGCCCATGTGGGAGAAGACCTCATCGTCACCGACGGTACCACACTGCTCGGAGCCGACGATAAGGCAGGCATCGCCGAAATCGTAGAGGCGATGTGCTACCTGCGCGACCACGACGACATCAAGCATGGCGACATCCGCATTGCTTTTAATCCTGATGAGGAGATAGGTATGGGAGCCCACTATTTCGACGTGGAGAAGTTTGGCTGTGAGTGGGCTTATACCATGGATGGCGGCGACCTCGGCGACCTCGAGTTCGAGAATTTCAATGCCGCTGCTGCCAAGGTGAAGTTGAAGGGCGTGAGCGTGCATCCCGGATATGCCAAAGGGAAGATGGTGAATGCCAACTTGCTCGCGGCAGAGTTTGCTGCCCTCCTTCCTGCCGACGAGAGACCGGAGACCACAGAGGGCTATCAGGGATTCTACCACTTGCTGGGCATCCAGTCGAACATCGAGAACGCCCAACTCTCCTATATCATCCGCGACCACGACCGCGACAAGTTTGAGCAGCGCAAACGCTTCATCACCCATTGCGCCGATGTCATCAACGAGAAATATGGTGAGGGCACATGCCAGATCGACGTGACCGACCAATACTACAACATGAAGGAGAAGATTGACCCCTGCATGCACGTTATCGACTTGGTGCTCAAGGCCATGAGCGACTGTGGCGTGCCAGCCAAGGTGGAGCCTATCCGTGGAGGAACCGACGGGGCACAACTTTCTTTCAAGGGATTGCCCTGTCCCAATATCTTTGCCGGTGGCGTGAATTTCCATGGACCCTATGAGTTTGTCTCCATACAGGTGATGGAGAAGGCTATGCAAGTGATAGTGAGAATCTGCCAACTCACTGCACAATACAACGACTGAGAATAATGAGGAGACGGATGGGCTGACGTCCGTCTCCTTTTCTATACACCCCATACACCCATGTCCGAAATCCCCGTTCTTGTCAAAGACCTTACCCTCATACTCATCGTTGCGGGCTTCGTTACGCTGATTTTCAAGCGACTCAAGCAACCGTTGGTGCTGGGATATATCGTGGCGGGATTCCTCGTGAGTCCACACATGCCCTACACCATGTCGGTGGTCAGCCAGAATGATGTGCAGACATGGGCGAATATTGGTGTGATGTTCACCCTCTTCTCTCTTGGACTCGATTTCTCGTTCAAGAAAATCCTCAAGATGGGGGCTGCTCCCTTCATCGCTACCATCACCATCCTCTTCTGTATGATGACGATAGGAATGCTTGTGGGGCATTGCTTCGGATGGAGCAAGATGAACTGCATCTTCCTCGGAGGCATGCTTGCCATGAGTTCCACCACCATCATCTATAAGGCGTTTGATGACCTCGGACTGGGGCATCAGCAGTTTGCCAGTTTGGTGATGAGTGTGCTCATCCTCGAGGATATCCTCGCCATCGTGATGATGGTGATGCTGGCGGCTATCGCAGGAGGGGGCACGGCAGGAGGCATGATGCTGCTCAAGAGTGTGGGGCGCATAGCGTTCTTCCTCATCCTGTGGTTTGTCGTGGGCATCTTTGTCATCCCATTGCTGCTGCGCAACACCAGGAAATATACCAACAACGAGACACTGCTCATCCTGGCGCTTGGCCTTTGCTGTTTCATGGCGGTTGTCTCTACGCTGGTGGGCTTCAGCAGCGCTTTTGGGGCATTTGTCATGGGTTCCATCCTGGCAGAGACGATAGAGGCCGACAAAATCATCAAGGTAGTGGAGCCGGTGAAGAACCTTTTTGGAGCCATCTTCTTTGTGTCGGTGGGCATGCTGGTAGACCCCAAGATTCTCGTGGAGTATGCCCTCCCCATACTGGCACTCGTGGCCGCTATCCTCATCGGACAGGCGCTCTTCGGAAGCCTGGGCTTCCTCGTGAGCGGACAGTCGCTCAAGTCGGCCATGCGCTGTGGATTCTCCATGGCACAGATAGGTGAGTTCTCCTTCATCATCGCTACGCTCGGACTCTCTCTGGGGGTCATCGGCCATTTCCTCTATCCCGTGGTAGTGGCTGTCTCGGTCATCACCACTTTCCTCACGCCATATATGATGAAGGCAGCAGTGCCATGCTATGAGTATTGCGAGAAACACATGCCTAAGTCGTGGATAAGAAGACTCAATCACCTCACCCTGAGTCAACCCACCACCAAGGGCTCAGAGCACAAGTGGAGGAGACTGCTCATGCAGATGGGTGCCATCACGGTCATCTATTCCATCCTCTCGGCTGCCATCACGGCAGTGATGCTCACATTCTTCCTGCCTTTCATGAGGCGGCTGGTGCCTGAGTTATGGGCAAATCTCATCTGTGGATTGGTCACGGTGTCGCTCATCGCCCCGTTCCTTCGGGCCATCGTGATGAAGAAGAACCATAGCGAGGATTTCAAGGCGCTGTGGACCGAGAGCAGGGTCAACCGTTTGCCTTTGCTCTTCACTGTCTTCGTGAGGCTTGCCATAGCAGTGGGCTTCGTGTTTTATATTTGCAATTCGCTTACCAATTTCTCCAAAGCGCTGATAATCAGTATCTGTCTGGTGCTCGTGGCGATGATGATTCTCTCACGCCGACTGAAACACCGAAGCATCCGACTGGAACGCATGTTTGTGCTCAACCTGCGGTCGCGCGACATCGAGGCAGAAGTGCATGGGCACCGCCGACCTCTCTATGAGGGGCGTCTGCTCGACCGCGACATCCATATTGCCGACTTCGAGGTGCCGCTCGATTCCAAATGGTCGGGGAAGACACTCAAGCAACTGGCTCTGGGGTCGCAGTATGGCGTGCTGGTAAGCAGCATCCTCAGGGCAAACCGCAGGCTTAACATTCCCGACGGCGACTCTGTGATATTCCCCGGCGACAGACTGCAGGTCATCGGAAACGACGACCAGTTGGCTGCTTTCAGCCGCGCCATGCTGTCGGAACGGTATGAAGATGACTATGAGTTGGAGAAACGTGAGATGAAACTCAGGCGAATGGTTATCAGCGGCAGCAGTCCTTTTGTGGGAAAGACCATGGCAGAGTGTGGCATCCGTCATGTCTACAACTGCATGGTAGTGGGATTGGAAGAAGGCATGGAGAATCTGTCGCAAGTGAGCCCATCCTATCGTTTTGAGAAAGGCGACATCATCTGGGTGGTAGGCGAGGTAGACGACCTCAAGCGACTGATAGGATAAATTAATACCATTGCACGGCATTGCTCATGCCGCTCCTCTTGTCGTATTTCAAGGCATCGGTAAGTGTTGCGGCGTTGCAACGGAAGGTGAAGTTGTAACTGGTGTAGGGTGCGAGCACCACTGAGCACGACATGCTGAAGCAATGGAGGTCGCGCGAGAGCGACGCCGTGGTCATCGACAACTTGCGGTATTCGAAGTCGTAGCCCGAGGAGAACCTGATGTCCCATCCGTCGCTGAGGCGTATATTGCCGCTCACGTTAAGCGTCTGCGAGAAGGAATAAGGATAACGCATTCTCTTCGTGTTGAACTTCCCGGCTGTGTTCTCACGCATAGTGATGCCATAACTGAAGGTGAGCGACCATGGCATGGAGAACGACATATAGCCGTCGCCGTCGGTCTCAGCCTTTGTGCTTTTCTTTTTCGCGCCACGTTGGCCCTTCACCATGTCGTCGTCTACGTTCGACTCGATGTCGGTGTCGATGCCCTCGTCGTCATCATCGGTGTTTCTGCTGCTCTCTTCTTTCTCATCCTTTCCGCCAAACCATTTCTTGATTTTCTCGGGGGTAAGGGTGAATGAGAGGTGCTGTGAAGTGCCTTGGAACCGGCCAAAGCGGCCACGGCTATACTCGGTGTGGGTACCGATGTAGGGACGGCCATTGTCGTCAAGTTCGTAGGCGTAGGTGGCAAACGAGGCATTCATGTTGAACGTGTAACTCTTCCACCATTTCAGGCGGATGTCCAAGGAGAGGTCGCCCCATGGTCGTTGTCTGTCGGCCATGTTATACGACATAGATGCCCCTAAATTGTCGATGATGCTTATCTTCTTGAATCCCGTAGAGTCTTTTTCGGAGCGCACCTTCATCTCGATGTTGTTCTTCATGTCGAAGGTGACGCTTCCCGAACGTCCCTTGCCGGGAGGGGCATAGAGGCTGTTGGCGAAGGGAGTGTAACTCACCAGGCTGACGCTGCCATCGGCATCAGTCCTCAGATAACTGTCCCAATAGCCGTAATGGCTGGCACCGAAGTCGGGGTGATAACTGAAACTCACCGTAGGGGTGAAAACATGTCGGATGGCATTGATTTTGTCGCCGAAAATCTTGCGGTTGGGGGTCCAGAATCCATATACCGTAGTAGACAAGCCCAAACTTAGGTTCCAATCATAGATGTTGTAGAAACCATACGTAGTATCGGCCAACTCTACTTGTCTGGCCTCATCCCACGACCGTTTCACCCTGCTGGTGGTCATGCGGTCGTTGAAGTTGATGGTCGGGTTGATGTTCAGGTAGTTGAAGACGGTGAACGAACCGTTGATGGGAATACGGTGCTCGAAACCATTCTTCCAGTCCTTGAAGATGTTGGCGTGGAGTATTTGGTCTTCCTTGGCGTTGATGGAATTGCTGAAGTGGCCGGAGTAACTCATGTTGATTTTCTCATACCATCGTTCCTTGCCAGCTGCCTTCTTGCGCTTGAATGGGAAGAAACGGCTCACCGAGATGGTGAGGTCGGGCAATGTCAGGTTGATCGTGGTGTCAATCATGTTCTGGGCGATGTTTGAGCCGAGGTGGATGCTCATGCCCAGACTCGAGAACTGAGTGTCGAAGTTCACCGATGATGTACGGGTACTCTGGGTCATCGTCTGCGGGTTGTACATGCTCGAGAGGTTGTTGCGCTCAAAACTCGATGTGGCGAAGTTGACGCTGGCGGAGAGACGTCTGAAGGGGTTGGCCTTTGCGTCCTGGCTGTGCTGCCATTGCAGTTTGAAACTCTCCCTTCTCGTGAAGTCGGGCATGCCCTTGTCGCCGTTCTTCGTGTCTTGGTAGTTGAAGAGGAATGAGCCGCTGTGGCGATAGCGTTTCCTGTAGTTCGACGTCACGGTGAAGCCCCATGAGCCTTTGGTGTAGATTTCGCCAAGCAACTTCAGGTCCCAGCGGTCGTTGATGGCGAAGTAATATCCACCATCGCGCAGGTAGAAGCCTCTCGAACTCTCGTCGCCATAAGTGGGCATGATGAATCCGCTGGAGTAACTCTTGGTGAAGGGAAAGAAGCCATAGGGGATGGCAAGTGGAAGGGGTACGTCGGCCACCACGAGGTATGCGGGTCCGAACACCACATCCTTGCCCGGCCTCACCTTGGCGCGCGACAGGGCGATGTAGAAATCGGGGTGCTCTTCGTCGCAGGTAGTGTATTTTCCTTTCTCCAGATAGAGATTGCCGTCAGCATCGCGTTTGGAGTGCAGGCTCCTGATGTATCCGTCTTGCTGCTCGGTATACACATTGTCGATGAATCCTTTCTTGCTCTTGAAGTTGTAGAGAATGGAGTCGCTGACATATTCGTCGCTGCCCATCTTGAATACTGGGGTGCCGCTGAGTCCAGTGGCCGATGTGCTGTCTGTCACACCATAGGCATCTACCATGCTTTGCTCCAGGTTCACGTGCACTCTCTCGCTGGTCAGGTTCATGTCTTCATAGTCTACTTTCGAACTGCCATAGAGATAAGCATCTCTTGTCTTGGCATCATACACCATCGAGTCTTCAGCGCTGAAGTTGACGGGTGAGTTGATGCCGTTTGACTTGGCGCGGTTGAGGGAGTCGAGCCTAAGAGAGTCGTCCACCGCCTGGTTGTGGCGGAAGATGGCGAGGGTGAGCGAGTCCATGTGGAGGGTGTCGGGACCAGTCATGGTAATGGTGTCTGGACCAGTCATGGTGATGGTGTCGATACCCACGCTGTCGCCGACAATGGCATCGGTGGCATGGCTGCTGCCAAGGTGAAAGGTGTCGTAGGGTATGGTATCGGTAAAGGTCATACGACTCTTCCATGTCTGCCTGGCAGACATGGCACTGCTGGCCATCATCAGTATCATGGCCGCTGAGAGCAGTATGGCAACTGGCTTTACCTTCATTTTAAGTGCAAAGGTAGTGCAAGGTGAGCGAAAAACCAAATTTATTTGAGTTTTTCCGAGCCGCCGCCTATCTTCGGCGAAGCCAAAGGTAGTGCAAGGTGAGCTAAAAACCAAATTTATTTGAGTTTTTCCGAGCCGCCGCCTATCTTCGGTGAAGGCAAAGGTAGTGCAAGGTGAGCGAAAAGCCAAAAGAATCAAGGATTATTTAACTTTTCTCAACCTAAGCCAACCTTTAGCGAAGCCAAAGGTAGTGCAAGGTGAGCGAAAAACCAAATTTATTTGAGTTTTTCCGAGCCGCCGCCTATCTTCGGTGAAGCCAAACGAACGTGCTTTCCTTCCTTTACTGTTTTTCAAACAGTCTTACCCAGTTTCGGAAACGCTCCAGCCCTTCCGTCCCGAATTTCGACAGGCTGCGCTCTGCTTGCTCAATGGTTTTCTCTTGCTCGGGATGCGATTTGGAGAAGAACTTGTCGGCATAGCAAATCAACTGTTCTTCCAAGGTGACAGGCAAGAAGTCCTGGTGGGGTAGGGGCAGATTTTGGCCGACGATGTCGTGGAGCGACAGACCGGCACCGGTGTGGCGCTCACACACACGGGCATGACGTTCGAATCCTTCAGCGCGCAACATCGCGGCTCCGAGAATGCCATGGCAGATATAAGGGTGGGTGCCATGGCAGTAAATGCCTGGGGCATCGGTCTGGCAGATGCCGATGTCGTGGAGCATCGCCGCCTCTTCCACAAATTGGCTGTCGAGGTGAAGGCGTGGGTGAAAAGCGACTATCTGTAGCGCTTTCCGCGCTACAGATAGACTATGTTGGAGGAGCAGGCGCTTCAGCGCGTTGTCCTCAGGATAATACTTGTCAATAAGGAGTCGGTAGTCCATGTCGTTATTCTGCGCTGGGGCGCTCGATGTAGGCAATGACATCGCCTTTCATCACCTTGCTTCCACGCTTGGCGTTGATTTCCACCAATTTGCCGCCGATGGCAGCCGGCACTTCCACAATCTCGCCCCATGGTGCCTGGATGTAGCAGAGCCTGTCGCCCTCGGCATATTCCTTGCCGATGTATGGCTCCACAGTGGGAGCGGCTTCGCCGTCGCCACCAAACTCCCAGTAGATTTCACCTTTCACCGGTGCCACAACAGCATCGGCCTTGGCATGCTTGAACTCTGCCAACTGCTCTGGAGTGAGTTTCGAACCGAGTTTGGCATCCTTGGCTTTCTGCAGGTCGGCAAGGAAGTTCTTCTTGGCTTGGCCGGTCTTGAAGATGCGGTACTGCTCTGGGTGCATGCCCAGTTCGTAGAGTTCTTCGTCGTCGGGTCCGTATTCCCAGCCGTTTTCGTCCATCTCCTTGCGGAAGTCATCGAGGGCATTGGGGATAAGGGTATGGGGGTCGGCGTCGGTGAACTCACGGCCCTGCTTGGCGGCAAGTTCCTTGATCTCTGGGGCTATCTCGCCGGGGATGCGGCCGCTCTTGCCGAGCACCATGCCCCACATGGCGTCGTCCATCATCACATAGCGGCCCTTGCCTTGCTCGAGGGTGAGCAGGTTGGTGAGGGCGATGTTCTTCACATATTGTGAGAAGGGGGTCACCAGTGGGGGATAACCCACCTTCGGCCATACGTAGGCCACCTCATCGAAGAGTTTCACGAGCAGGTCGTCGATGGTGAGTTCGGGCTCGCCTTTCTTTGCGCGTGTCTTGTTGATGATTTGGTGTATGCCACCGAGGTCGGCCATCATCGAGCCCATCATGCCACCTGGCAGACCACAACCCAGAAGGAGCGAACTCATGTGCTTGTTGCCGGGATTGATGAAGTAGCCCAGCCAGTCGTCGATGAACTCCTGGGTGAGCGTACGGGCCTTCATGTAGGCCTTCATGTTGATGTCGGGCACGTCGAACCCTTCGTTCTTCAGCATGCTCTGCACCGAGATGATGTCGGGGTGCACCTTGCCCCACGACAATGGTTCGATGGCGGTGTCGATGATGTCGGCACCATTGTTGCACACTTCGAGGATAGAGGCCATCGACAGACCCGGGCCAGAGTGGCCGTGATACTGGATGATGACATCGGGGTGCTTGTCCTTGATGGCTTTGGTCAGTTTGCCGAGCATGGCGGGCTGTCCGATGCCTGCCATGTCCTTCAGGCAGATTTCGGGTGCACCGGCGGCTATCAACTCATCGGCAATATTGCTGTAGTATTCCACGGTGTGTACGGGCGAGGTGGTGATACACAGGGTGGCCTGTGGCGTCATACCTGCCTCGAGTGCCCATTTTATGCTGGGGATGATGTTGCGGGTGTCGTTGAGACCGCAGAAGATACGTGGGATATCCACGCCTTGGGCGTGTTTCACCTTGTATTGGAGCCTGCGTACGTCATCGGGAACGGGGTACATGCGGAGGGCGTTCAGACCACGGTCAAGCATGTGGGTCTTGATGCCAACCTCGTTGAAAGGCTTGCAGAAAGCGCGTACGGCGTCATTGGGATTCTCGCCGGCAAGCAAATTCACCTGCTCGAAGGCACCACCATTGGTTTCCACACGCGAGAAGCATCCCATGTCGATGATAACGGGAGCGATGCGCTCTAACTGGTCTTTGCGGGGTTGAAACTTGCCCGACGATTGCCACATGTCCCTGTAGACGAGACTGAATTGGATTTTCTTTTTCATTGTTATCAGTTTAAGATTTTAATCTAATAAGGCTTGTCTGAATGTTTTTCTGTTTCAGATAGCAAAGATAGACAAAAAAAACATCAAATCAAATAAACACTCATGTTTTTTGCAAAAAAAAGTGGTTTGCCTGCGTTTTTGGGTGTTGCGATGATGGTTTTTGTTTTAGCAGTAGGCTTGTCTCGATTTTTTTCCCTAATTTTGCGTCGTGGTTAGTCAACAGGGCTTTTCTTGGCCAGCGCCAATGAGGAAGCACTGTTCTTCAAATGACGAAATGAATATGATGAGCAGACGAAGTTTATGGATGCTGATACCCTTGTTGGTGGCATTCCTGTCGTGTGGCAGGAAGGCGGAGACCAATTTCCAGGAGGTAAAGGTGCAGACAAGAGATTATGTGGCACAGGGTGATTCCATGTTGTATGGGTTGGCTTGCGAGGGATGCAACGACTCGGTCATCGTGTTGCTGCCCGACTCGGGCGGCGACCCCATCTCTTTCGGCATCCTCAATGCCCGTCGCAACCATAAGATTTTCGGACGTCCCTCGGTAGGCGATAAAATAGCGGTCATGGTCAACCCGGAGAGTCCCGGCGAATTGCTTACTGCCATCAATCTCGAGCAACTGATTGGCACATGGGTGTATATGCAAATGCCTGAAATGCACAAGGGTGGTGAGGGACACCGAAGGGATTCGCTCCTCAGACTCCTTACTCCTGAAGAACGCTCGCGGATTATGGCGAAAATCGACTCCTTTATGATTCCTTTGGAATATGGCTATACGATGAAGCGCGACTATACGGTGTCGGTGGTGGGAGGTCCTCCGCGGAAGACTTCGCTCGATGAGCAGACTCCTGTCATCTATCCCAGTATACAGCGCTACAAGGAGTGGCATGTCTTCAATGGCAGGATTATCTTCTCGTATGGCGGATTGAAAGTCAACAACATGAACGCCGGAAATACCGAACTGCGACATGATACGGTATCACTGGTTCTCCTGCGTCGCGACACGATGGCACTGCAGTTTGCCGACAGGGTGCAGGGCTTCAAGTTGAAGCCTGATACACTGAAGGAATTCTGATTTTTCAGTAAGGGTATTTCGACAGCCGCTCCACAGCCAACTGCTCATATTTCGTGCCCGGGCGGCCATAGTTGGCATAGGGGTGGATGCTGATGCCGCCACGGGGAGTGAACAGTCCGGTCACTTCAATGTATTTCGGGTCCATCAGTTTCACCAGGTCTTTCATGATGATATTCACGCAGTCTTCATGAAAGTCGCCATGATTGCGGAAACTGAAGAGGTAGAGTTTCAGGCTCTTGCTCTCCACCATGCGCTGGTCGGGTATATAACTGATGACGATTTCGGCGAAGTCGGGCTGGCCCGTGATGGGGCACAGCGAGGTGAACTCCGGACAGTTGAACCTTACCCAATAGTCGTTGTTGGGGTGTTTGTTGTCGAAGGTTTCCAACACTTCGGGGCTATAGTCGGTGGCATATTTCGTGGCATTTCCCAGCGACTTCAAATCTTCTCTTTTTCTTTCTTCCATATTGCTGTATCGTATTCGAGACCTTAATCATCTTATATGTTGAGCACCTTGAGCACATCATAGTTGATGCCCTCGTCGTAAACATCTTCTCCCTCGTGACTCTTCACCTTGTTCACCACACGGATGGTGACGGGCAACACCACTATCTCATAGGCGGTCTTGAGCACTACCTGCCAGAACATCAGCATGGGTAGTTCGGCAGTGGGGATGACGCCATAGAAGGCGATAGGGAAAAATATCAGCGAGTCGGCACTCTCGCCAAACAGTGTGCTGAGGACGGCACGAAGGGAGAAATGCTTGCCCTTTGACGAAATCTTCATGCGGCTCATCACGTAGGCATTGATGAAACTGCCTACCAGGAAGGCGAGGAACGATGCGAAGGCAATGCGGGGGGCAAGACCGAAGATGGCATGAAACCCTTCTTGGTTGTTCCAATAAGGTGCACCGGGAATGAGGTCGCAAATGCCACATGCCAGCACGAAGAAGAAGTTCATCATGAAACCGGTCCATATCAGAAGACGCGCCTTACGGTATCCCCATACCTCGCACACGCAGTCGTTGATGATGTATGATATTGGGAAAATCAGCAGGCCGCCGGTCACATTGATGGGACCCAGCGCGATTTGCTTTGTTCCTAACAGGTTTGCCGTAATCAGGCATACCGTGAAGAGCATGCTGAAAAGCAAAAACAGCACGCTCACGCTTTTCTCATTTCTTCTCATTGTCTTGTTTTTTAAGAGGTTGCAAGCACTCTGTTCACGGCGAAAGGCTGGCATTTCCAGTCTGCTTTCGTTTTGGGGAGTGCAAAGGTAGCGCTAATATTTGAATTTTGGAAAAATCGAAGGATTTTTTTTCTTGTGACGGGAGGATGACACAAAAAAAAGACCTATCATTTGGCATTTTGTGTAAAAACGTCTACCTTTGACGAATATCTTTGAAAAGACTAACTTATAATCAAAAACCTACAATGATGAAGAAATTATTATTTGCTCTCTTGCTCTTGGCTTTCACCATGAATGCCGCTGCACAGTCCGACACACCTGAAGCGCCGCAACTGGAGTTTGCCTTGCAACTGAAGGTGACTCTTGGCGAGGCCTTTGCCATCGAGAACACACAACATGGCCGGCGCACCGTCATTCCCATCACGGGTGGCACCTTCGAGGGACCGGGAATCAAGGGCACCATTGTCAATGGTGGTGCCGACTATCAACTGGCCAATGCCAATGGGCGTTCAGAGATAGAGGCCATCTACTGCATCAAGACCGATGATGGTGTGTATATTCATGTGCGCAACCGGGGCATTATTACAGGAGGGAAGGATGCCGATGGCAAACCCTCATTCTATTTCAGGTGCGCACCGCAGTTCGAGGCACCTGCCGACAGCAAATACGGCTGGCTCAACAACTCACTCTTCCTCTGTGCCCCAGGGTTCTCGCCAGGGTTCCAGGGCATCGTGCTCAACGTATGGAGGGTGAAGTGACCGCATCTATATCCTCACAACAAACACAGGGACACAGAAGATAACTCTGTGTCCCTGTGTGGATTATAGATGTGATAAAAGATAGGTTATCTCTTAGCGAGCGACCAACCTTGAGTAGCGGCCATGCGTGCCTCGTATACGCCTTGCTCATTGAGAGAGAAGTCGCGGCTGGCACCGTTCACCTTCATCTTGATGCTCTTGCCATCCTCGTTAAACTGGAACAGTTCCTGGGTCACGCCATTCTGGCTGATATACCAACTGTTGCTCTTCTTGTGATAGGTGAGCAAGGTTACTTCACCTGTGGGAGAGGTAATCTGGTAGCCGTTCTTCAGTGTCGTCACGGCATAGAGCAGACCATCCTGGCCGGTGATGTTCTGGGTCTTCCCGATGTTGGAGGCTACGGGGTTGTCGCCAGTCCAGAATTCGATGGTATTGAGAACCACAGAGTCGATGAACAGGGTGATGCTACCCACGATGGGCATGAGGAAGAAGCCCACAATGGCGTTGATAAACTTGTTGTCGGTCATCTCTCTCTGCCATTCAGCATATTTGTTGAACAGGCTGAAGGAACCGATACACGAACTGAAAAGGCAGCTGCCAGCCAAGAGGGCAACCACTACTCGCAATTGAAACTTTTTCATTTTTCCTGTTTTGGTTAATAAATGGTGATTTGATACATTTCTTCATTACGTCGTAACGATGAATTGTCTGAATTTTCTAATGTCAGTTGCATCGTTATTCAGCGACAAAGATAATGATTTTTTCTTTTATCCGGCCTTATTTTAGTGTCAAATTGTTGTATTGTCACTGAAAATCGAGAAAAACTATTGCTCTATTCATGACATTTCGGATAATTTGTCTATTTTTGCTCTTGAAAGCAAAGGCATTCCATGTTATGGCACGTTCTTTGCCGTTTTGAAATAAAAAGCGATAATACAATGAGAAAGATAATCATAACCATGCTCATGGTGCTCATTGCTGCAGTAACCCAGGCACAGGTGAAGATGCAGGTCAGTGGCGTCTGTAGGGCAAGTATCGATACGATACGGATCTTCAACTATGCCACACAGAAGGTTGTCGACAAGGTGAAGACCAGCAACGGAAAGTTCACCTTTCAACTTGAGGGAGCCTCTCAGCAGGTCTTCGCCGTGGGCGTATCCTCCAACATGATGCCGTTTTTCTGCGACGGCACCGACATCAGCGTGGATCTGACGAAACACCTGCTCACGGGGTCGTCTATCAACGAGATGCTCTGCCAGTGTGAAGCCCTGCTCGACAGTATCGATGACGATGTGCGCGGCCAACTCATGTCGCTGGCCATGGAGGGTGGCGACCAGGACACGATAGAGGAAAAGGCAGATAAACTGTTGGATAAGAGACGTACAGGTAAGTTGGCAGTGCTCGAGCAATACCGTGCCACGTTGGTGCCGGTGGTCTATTTGCCTAAGATGTGCAGGGATATGAGTGTAGAGCAGATTGCCCATTGGCTCAACCCCGAAACACCTTATTATAATCATCCCAACATGCAGCCCATGAAACGCTATGCCGCCAACCTCGAGAAGAAGAGTGTGGGAAGGATGTTCGTCGACCTCACCATGGAAGACCTCGACGGCCGTTCACACAGTCTGAGCGAGTGGTGCGGCAAAGGGAATTATGTGCTGGTAGACTTTTGGGCGAGTTGGTGCGGGCCATGTCGCCGCGAGATGCCCAATGTGGTGGCCGGTTACGTGAAATACCATCCTAAAGGCTTTGAAGTCATTGGCGTGTCGTTCGACGACAAGAAGAATGCTTGGTCTGCCGCCATCAAGCAATTGGGGATGGACTGGATACAGATTTCCGACTTGAAGGGGTGGCAGAGTGCCGCTGCAGAGGCTTATGGCGTGGATGCTATCCCGTCGAACGTGCTCCTCGACCCGGAGGGGCGCATCGTGGCCAGCGACCTGCGCGGAGCCGCTTTAGAACAAAAACTCCAGGAAATCTACGGATTCTGATAGATTTGAGATTTGAGATTTAAGATTTGAGATTTGAGATTTGAGATTTAAGATTTGAGATTTGAGATTTGAGATTTCAGCCGAATGTCGGCAGCATCTTCATGTATAATATCAATACAGAAACACAGAGTTTTTATTTTTCTCTGTGTCTCTGTATCTCTGTGTTGATATTGATATGCCCTTTTATCTTCCTTATCAAATCACATTGCTGATGAGCCATGCCATATAGCCCGTAAAGATCAAGGTAAGCAGAGCGCCCTCCCAGCGTTCCACGGTGAATTTCGTGTAAGAGAAGAACCAGAGCAAGGCAATACCGATGGTCATCACTGCCAGGTCGATGGGAGTAATGCCCTCTATCTGCATCGGACAAATCAGTCCGGTGACGCCCACAATCATCAGGGTGTTGAACACATTGCTGCCGATGACGTTGCCGATGGCGATGGCACTCTGTCCCTTACGAGCTGCCACGACACTCGTCGCCAACTCAGGCAGAGAGGTGCCTCCCGCCACAATGGTGAGACCGATGACACCTTCCGACACATGGAGTTCCTGAGCCACCTTCGTAGCGGCATCCACAAAGAGGTTACTGCCGAAAATCAGGCATGCCATTCCTAAAAGTACCAAACCCACCGCTACGATAGGCTTGTAGTCTTTTTTCTCTCCCTCTTCTTGCTCTACCTCGCCTTTCTTGGCAGCCCTCAGTGTATAAATCATGAAGGCGATGATGCCAATGGTGAGAATCAGCGCGTCGAAACGCGAGATGTCGTGGTCGAGGCACATGGCCGACAATATGATGGCGGAAAACACTGCCCAGGGAATGTCTTTCTTCACCGTGGAGCGCGAGATAATCATCGGGGCCACAAGGGCTGCCACACCCACGATGAGCAGCACGTTGAAGATGTTGCTGCCCACCACGTTGCCCACAGCCAGGTCGGGGGTGCCTTTAAGCGCTGATACCAGACTGACGCAGAACTCGGGCATCGAGGTGCCCATGGCCACGATGGTGAGTCCGATGACTATTTGTGGGATATTCAGGCGTTGGGCGATGCTCACGGCACCGTCGGTCATGCGGTCGGCGCCCCATAGCACGAGGAATACGCCCGCGATAATAAAAAGGATGTTGAGTATCATGTTTATTTGTTGTTGTCAGAATTGAATAGGGGAGCGAGCAATTGGCAGATGGCTTCAAGTCCTTGTCGGTCGTTGTCATCAAAGGCGGCAAGGTCGGTGGAGTCGATGTCGAGCACACCCACGATGGTGCCGTTGTTGTCGTGCAGGGGAACTACGATCTCCGACCGTGAGAGCGACGAACAGGCGATATGTCCGGGAAACTCCTCCACATCGTCTACGATGATGGTCTTTCCTTGTGCCCATGTTGTGCCGCACACACCGCGCCCGTAGCCTATTCTGAAGCAGGCTACCGTGCCTTGGAATGGACCGAGTGTCAATTCCTTGCCCTCTACCAGATAGAACCCCACCCAGAAGAAACGCTCGCCGAATGCCGTACGCAGTGCGGCAGTTAGGTTGGCTAACACGCCCATGGTGTTGTGCTCGTCGGCTATCAGACTGGCAATTTGCGGTATCAGTGCCGCATACAGTTCTTCCCGTGATGAAGGGTTGTTGTATAGATGTTGTTGGCTCTCGTTGTCCATAACAGAATTGCTGTAGATGATGAAACTGAGAATATGGCTGCAAAGGTACGATTAAGCGAGTGGAAAGCAAAAAAAATCGAAGAATTTTTTGCTTTCCCGAGCGTGAGTACCTTCGACCGTAGGTCAAAGTTCGATTAAGCGAGCGAAAAACCAAAATGTTTTTGGTTTTTCCGAGCGTGAGTACCTTCGCCGCGAAGCGGCAAAGTTCGATTAAGCGAGCGAAAAACCAGATAATTTGGGCTTGCTCCTAACGTGCTGACTCCTTCTTCGATGAAAAATAATCATCAAATGATGACGAAATGGAAAAATATGTCATTTTTCGGCAATATTTTCCCGTCATTTTGTCACGAATTAGGGCGGAATTGAGTAATTTTGCAACCGAATTTTTTTATCCAAGAATCATGAGCAAACAGAAAAGATTTATCCTTCAAGAGAACGAGATTCCGACCCAGTGGTACAACATCCAGGCCGAGATGCCCAATAAGCCACTTCCGCCCCTCAATCCTGCCACTAAGGAGCCGTTGACGGCCGAAGACCTCGCCCACATCTTCAGTTATGAATGTTCGAAACAAGAACTCGATAGCGAGCACGCGTGGATAGACATCCCCGAGCCTGTGCTCGATATGTATAAATATTACCGTTCCACACCACTCGTACGTGCCTATGCCCTCGAAGAGGCTCTCGGCACGCCCGCACATATCTATTTCAAGAACGAGAGTGTCAATCCCCTCGGCTCCCACAAAATCAACTCCGCGCTGCCGCAGTGCTATTACTGCAAGCAGGAGGGCACTACCAACGTCACCACAGAGACGGGTGCCGGCCAGTGGGGCGCCGCTCTGAGTTATGCCGCCAGGGTCTTCGGTCTGGAAACCGCTGTCTATCAGGTGAAACTCACCATGCAGCAGAAACCTTATCGCTCGCTCATCATGCGCACCTTTGGCGCTACGGTAGAGGGCTCTCCGTCGATGTCGACGCGTGCCGGAAAAGACATCATCACCCGCGACCCCATGCATTCGGGTTCGCTCGGCACCGCCATCTCCGAGGCTGTGGAACTGGCCACCACCACACCCAACTGTAAATACACGCTGGGTTCGGTACTCAACCATGTGTCGCTCCATCAGAGCATCATCGGTCTGGAGGCAGAGAAGCAGATGGAAATGGCTGGCGAATATCCCGACACCGTCATCGCCTGCTTCGGTGGAGGTTCCAACTTCGGCGGTCTCGCCTTCCCCTTCATGCGCCACGTGTTCTCCGGCAAGAAAAATACGGAGTTCATTGCCGCCGAACCTGCAAGTTGTCCGAAACTCACCCGTGGTGTCTTCGACTATGACTTCGGAGATGAGGCTGGCTACACACCACTCCTCCCGATGTTCACCCTCGGACACGACTTCAAGCCTGCCAACATCCATGCAGGAGGCCTGCGCTACCATGGTGCCGGTATGATTGTGAGTCAGTTGCTGAAAGACGGTTTCATGCGTGGTGTAGATATCCCACAACTCGAGACCTTTGAGTCGGGTATTCTCTTCAGCCGCACCGAGGGCATCATTCCCGCCCCGGAGAGTTGCCACGCCATCGCTGCCACCATCCGCGAGGCCCTCAAGTGCAAGGAGACGGGCGAGAGCAAGGTGATACTCTTCAACCTCAGTGGTCATGGTCTCATCGACATGCCTTCTTACGACCAGTACATTAACGGCGACCTGCGCAACTACACGCTCACCGACGAAGACCTGGCCAAGAGCATGGCAAATCTGCCACATCTCATCTAATCGTATGGAAAGGGATGAGAGATAACCGGTCATACCAGATATATCCCTTTAACTCCCCTTCCATTCCCTTCAAATAATGGACCGAAGGACCTTTATCAAGAAATCTACCGTGGCGGCAGTGGGAGGACTACTGCTCTCCACTCCTTTCTCCCGACTCCTCGCCCGTGAAAACGGCGAGGAGCTGGATTCTTCTTTACCCTTAGACAAACATCCTATGAAAGTATTACTCATCAACGGCAGTGCCCGCCGCAAGGGCAACACGTTCACTGCCCTCAGCGAGGCAGCAAAACAACTGGAGAAAAATGGCATTGAGGCAGAAATCGTACAGATAGGCGCCAAGCCCGTACGCGGGTGTGTGGCATGTGGTCAGTGTCATGCGAAAGGTCTTGGACGTTGCGCGTTCGACGACGACATCTGCAACACCGTCGTGGAGAAGATGGGTGGTGCCGACGCGCTTATCGTTGGCTCACCGGTGTATTACGGCCAACCCAACGGTTCGGTACTCTCCCTCATCCAGCGCTTGTTTTATGCTGCTGGCGACAAGGTGCGCAACAAACCGGCTGCCGCCGTCTGCGTATGCCGTCGTGGAGGTGCCACAGCAGCCTTCCAGACACTCAATATGCCATTTCAGATGATGAACATGCCCGTCGTCTCATCCCAATACTGGAACATCGTCTACGGCATGTCGGAAGGGCAGGCCGCCCTCGACACCGAAGGCATGCAGACCATGCGTACCATGGCCGACAACATGGCATGGATGCTGAAGAAAATCCACGCCGACGGTTCTCCCGCCTATCCTGAGCGAGAGCCAGGGCAGATGATGAACTTCATCAGATGATTACAATCCATTCGTTCCACCTTCGGTTTTCCAAAGGTGGGACGAATTTTGTTGAGCGAATGCGAGACTTGAAGAGATTTAGAAATGCACATTAAACACCCAGACGAAAGGATTGCCAAGGGTGAAGGGTTGCCAGTCCGTCTTGCCGTTACCGTTGGGATTGCCCGATTTGGCGAAATTCGTCCAGCAGTCCATCACCTCGTCGGCCAGTGCGTAGTCGGCTTGTGTCATAGGTCGCCAACTGCGGTCGAGGGTATGAAACATATACCACAGTTCGGCAGAATGGAAGGCTCCGTCGTGGGTGCCAGGTAGTTTGCGGGCGAAGAGATACTGGAAGGCAGGACGATGGTCGAGCGAGTCGCGCAGGAAGCAGAACTCATCAATCTGCTTTCCCATCGGACTGATGTCATCCAGCGTGCAGCCTATCATATACGAGGCATCAGCCAGATTGCCATTCCTGGCCGCTTCGTCGAAACTCTCTCTCAGCAGCACACCGTCGATATGGGGACGAAACTGTCCCATCCCATCTTCCTTGAAAATCCTGAGCAACTCTTCGGCTGGTGCCGAGCGCATCTCCTTCAAGGTGTGGTAGCCATGTTTGTCCATATACTCTTTCCCGGTCTTCTCGGCCTGTTGCTGGTTGGTACCACCACCCGCCGACGTGCTGATGCCGCCACCGCTCTGTATGACCACATTCCTCACCATGCCCTTCGAAAGGGGCGACGACACCAGGTTCTTCACGCTGGCGGCTCCTGCACTCTGTCCGAGAACGGTGATGTTGTCGGGGTCACCGCCAAACTGCGCGATGTTCTCGCGCACCCATTTCAGGGCAGCCACCTGGTCGTAGGTGCCGTAGTTGCCCGACGTGCCGTCGGAAGACTCTGCCGACAACTCTGGGTGGGCAAGAAAACCGAAGATGCCCAGGCGGTAGTTGATGGTGACGAGAATCACGCCCCGCGTAGCCCATGCGTCACCGTCCATGGTCACCTCATGGCCATAGCCGTTGAAATAGGCTCCGCCATGCACCCAGAAAGCCACAGGCAGTTTGCTCTCCGGTCTGCCGATAGTCTTCGATGGCGACCATACGTTCAGATATAGGCAGTCTTCGCTCTGCTCAGGCTGTTCCTTCCAATAGAACTCATTGCCATAGAATGTGCCCACGGCGTTGCCAGGCTGCCAGCATATTTTGCTGAAAGTGTCGGCCTTTCTTGTTCCCTTCCATTTCACCACGGGCTGCGGCCGTTTCCACCGCAGTTCTCCCACGGGTGGTGCTGCGTAGGGTATACCTTTGAAGACGGTGACTCCTTCTGCTGCAGAGGGTATTCCTTGGATGTTTCCTCCCTCTACCTTGACGACGGGTGTCTGTCCCCAAGCAAGAACCGCCGTCATGCTCAATGCCAATAATACAAATCGTTTTCCAAACATTTTTTTTGCCTTATTGATAATACTTTATGACTCTCTTTGCATACAAAGATAGTGCAAGGCGAGCGTAATACCAAGCAAAAGCCGAAGTTTTTGCTTGAATTGCCGAGCCGCCTCCTATCTTCGGCGAAGCCAATGATAGTGCAAGGCAAGTGAAAAACCAAATGTTTTGAGTTTTTCCGAACCGCATCTTTACACATTTTTTATTCGATTGTTTTGTAATGTTAGGGTAAATCAGTAATTTTGCAGCCAAACACTTTACAGTTGACGATTTAGCCACTGGTTTGTTGAAGATGGATAGCCCAACATCTGGAAAGTGTGGCGTAATTTTTTTGAATACAATAAGTTATTTACTAAAAATATGTACAGAACTAATACTTGTGGGGAGTTACGTCTCTCCGATGCCGGGAAGCAGGTGACGCTTGCCGGATGGGTACAGCGCAGCCGCAAAATGGGCGGCATGACTTTCGTCGACTTGCGCGACCGCTATGGAATCACCCAACTGGTGTTCAACGAGGAAAAAGACAAGGACCTCTGCGAGAAAGCCAACAAACTCGGACGTGAATATTGTATTCAGGTAGAGGGAACGGTATGCGAGCGGCAGAGCAAGAACCCCAACATGCCTACCGGTGATATCGAAATCATCGCGTCGGTGTTGCGCATCCTCAGCGAGAGTGCCACTCCTCCGTTCACCATCGAAGACAATACCGACGGCGGCGATGATATCCGCATGAAATACCGCTACCTCGACCTGCGACGCAATGCTGTGCGCCGTAACCTCGAGCTGCGGCACAAGATGACCATACATATCCGCAATTTCCTTGACTCCAAAGACTTCATCGAGGTGGAGACCCCCATCCTCATCGGGTCGACTCCCGAAGGCGCACGCGACTTCGTGGTGCCTTCGCGCATGAACCCCGGACAGTTCTACGCCCTGCCACAGAGTCCGCAGACGCTGAAGCAGTTGCTCATGGTGAGCGGCTTCGACCGTTACTTCCAGATTGCGAAGTGCTTCCGCGACGAAGACCTCCGCGCCGACCGCCAGCCCGAGTTCACGCAAATCGACTGCGAGATGAGTTTCGTTGACCAAGAGGATGTCATTGGCATCTTCGAGGATATGTGCCGCTATCTCTTCAAGCAAATCCTCAACGTCGACCTGCCGGAGAAGTTGCAGCAGATGACATGGCACGAGGCCATGCGGCGTTTCGGCAGCGACAAGCCCGACCTGCGCTTCGGCATGGAGTTTGTGGAACTGATGGACGTGTTGAAGACCGGCACCTTCGCCGTCTTCGACCAGGCTGCCTATATCGGCGGTATCTGCGTGCCGGGATGTGCCGACTACACCCGCAAGCAACTCGACCAACTCACCGACTTCGTGAAACGCCCGCAAGTGGGTGCCAAGGGACTCGTTTATGTGAAGTACAACGCCGACGGCACGGTGAAGAGCAGCGTCGACAAGTTCTATTCACAGGAGACGCTCCTCGCCCTGAAGGAGAAGATGGGGGCCAACGACGGCGACCTCGTGCTCATCCTCAGCGGCGACAATGCCAACAAGACCCGTACCCAACTCTGCACGCTGCGACTGGAGATGGGCGAGCGGCTCGGTCTGCGCGACAAGAAGAAGTTTGAGTGCCTCTGGATTATCGACTTCCCGCTCTTCGAGTGGAGCGACGAAGAGCAGCGCCTCATGTCTACGCACCATCCCTTCACCATGCCCAACCCCGACGACATCCCTTATCTCGACGACCAGCCCGAGCGCGTGAGGGCAAAGGCCTACGACTTCGTGTGCAACGGCATCGAGGTGGGCGGCGGAAGTCTCCGTATCCACGACAGCAAACTCCAGGCCAAGATGTTCGACATCCTCGGCTTCACCCCCGAGAGGGCAATGGCACAGTTTGGCTTCCTCATCAACGCGTTCAAGTATGGCGCACCGCCCCATGCCGGACTTGCCTTCGGTCTCGACCGCTTTGTCTCCATCTTCGCCGGTCTCGACAGCATCCGCGACTGCATCGCCTTCCCGAAGAACAACTCCGGGCGCGATGTGATGCTCGACGCACCGTCGGAAATCGACCAGAAACAACTCGACGAATTGCAAATCAAAGTCGATTTGAAACCCGAGGATAAAGACTGATTTTTCCAACACAGAGATACAGAGGTACAGGTGCTTTTATGCTCCCTGTACCTCTTTTTTGTGTGGAATGATTCATGGATAAGGGCAATGTCATTTGAGCACCCTTTTACTCCTCTTTTACACCACTTTAGCGTAAGAAAGGGGATCGGAGGTTGATTTAAATCAAGAAAATCAGCGGTTTGTGGTTCCAAGGAGGCAAAAAGGTTGCTTTTCTATGCAAAAATAGTTACCTTTGCAGCGAATTAAAAGGTTGATACATAGTTAGTTCAACACAACTATTTTCGTTTATAAATATTATGGCAGAAAAAAAAGCAACAACAAAGGCCGCTGCTAAGACCACTAAGGCAGCCGCTGAGAAGAAGGCAGCCCCCAAGAAGGCCGCTGCAAAGAAGACAGAGGTCGTTATCAATGTAGAAACCGTAGGCTTCAAAGCCGGTGACGTGTATCAGGCACTTTTCGCAGCCGAGAAGGCTCTGAGCGTGAAAGAAATTGCAAAGCAGGCCAAAATTTCTGAGGCAGAGACTCTGCTCGGTATTGGCTGGCTCTTCAAAGAGGGCAAAATCAAGGAGGAGAACAACCTCATCACTCTCGCTTAATCTTTTATCGATTATAAAAAATGCCGGTGTCGCAAGATACCGGCATTTTTTTACCCCATACCATCTTCACACACTCCAAACGACGTCACGAAATCAAGTGCTGTATCTGCCCGGCAAATCCATTTGTTGCATTTAATCTATTTTTTATATCATTATAGACTTTTAAAAATCTTTTTGACTCACATTATCGGTTTTTTGTATTATCTTTGCGGTTGGATTATGCGGAAGGGTTTTTTTAGCATTGGAGACCTCGTATTTCCATTTTTGTTAAATCACTTTACTATGTCAAGAAGATATCTATTAGGTTTCGATGTGGGCAGTAGTTCTGTCAAGGCATCGTTAGTAGATGCAGACTCCGGCGAGTGCGCTGCATCGGCGTTTTATCCTGAGAGTGAAGCACCCATCAAGGCCGAAAAGGCAGGATGGGCAGAACAAGACCCAGAGTCGTGGTGGACATACGCCAAGATGAGTCTGAAGAAAATCATGGCCGATAGCGGTGCCAAGGGCGAAGACATCATCGCCATAGGTATCTCCTATCAGATGCACGGTCTCGTATGCGTAGACAAGGACCTCAACGTGCTGCGCCCCTCCATCATTTGGTGTGACTCCAGGGCAGTGCCCTATGGCGAGAAGGCTTTCAACGAACTGGGTGCGGAGCAGTGCCTCGGACACCTGCTCAATTCTCCCGGAAACTTCACTGCCGCCAAACTGGCATGGGTGAAGGCCAATGAACCGGAACTCTTCGAGAAAGTGTATAAGTTCATGCTCCCCGGCGACTATCTCGCCATGCGTCTGAGCGGAACGGTGAACACCACCATCAGCGGACTCAGCGAGGGAATGTTCTGGGACTTCCGCGAGAAGAAAGTGGCCGACTTCCTCATGCGCTACTTCGGCTTCAACCAGTCGCTGGTGCCCGACATCGTGCCCACCTTCAGCGTGCAGAGCGAGGTGAGTGCCGCTGCGGCTGCCGAACTGGGTCTGAAGGAAGGTACTCCCATCTCTTACCGTGCTGGCGACCAGCCCAACAACGCCCTCTCGCTCAATGTCTTCAACCCCGGTGAGATTGCTTCCACAGCAGGCACTTCGGGCGTGGTATATGGCGTGCTCGGCGAAATCAACTACGACATGAAGAGCCGCGTCAACACCTTCGCCCACGTGAACTACACGAAAGACCTCGACCGCCTCGGCGTGCTGCTGTGCATCAACGGCACGGGCATCCTCAACGCATGGGTGCGCCGCACCATCGCCCCAGAGGGCATTTCCTATGCCGAGATGAACGACTATATGGCTTCGGTGCCCATTGGCAGCGACGGTGTCACTATCATCCCCTTCGGCAACGGTGCAGAGCGCGTGCTCGAGAACAAGGAGGTGGGATGCTCCATCAATGGCGTCAACTTCAACAAGCACGGCAAGGCTCACCTGATGAGGGCTGCCCAGGAAGGCATCGTCTTCAGTTTCTGCTATGGCATGGAAATCATGCAGCAGATGGGCATGGACATCAAGAAGATACATGCCGGAAAGGCCAACATGTTCCTCAGTCCGCTCTTCCGCGACACCCTCGCCGGAGTGAGTGGCGCTACCATCGAACTGTTGGAGACCGACGGTAGCGTGGGTGCTGCCAAGGGAGCCGGTATGGGTTGCGGACTCTATAAGGACAACAACGAGGCCTTCGCGTCGCTCCGCCGCCTCGCCGTCATCGAGCCCGACGAGAGCCACCGCACCGAATACCTCAACGCCTACGCCAAGTGGAAGGAAACACTGGCCATGGTCAATGGGGAGTAACTTCCTTTTAACTTCTCATAGTTGAGCGAGAGCAAAACAAAAGATTTTTTATTTTTCCAACTAATTTATAATTCAATTATGGCAAAAGAGTATTTTCCGTTTACTGGTAAAATTCCTTTCGAAGGAAAAGAGAGCAAGAACGTGATGGCTTTCCATTACTATGACCCCGAGAAGGTGGTGATGGGAAAGAAGATGAAAGACTGGCTGAAGTTCGCCATGGCATGGTGGCACACCCTGGGTGGTGCTTCCGCTGACCAGTTTGGTGGACAGACCCGCAGTTATGAGTGGGACAAGGCCGAGGATGCCGTGCAGCGTGCCAAGGACAAGATGGACGCCGGCTTCGAAATCATGGACAAACTGGGCATCGAGTATTTCTGCTTCCACGATGTAGACCTCGTAGAAGAGGGTGCTACCATCGCAGAGTATGAGGCTCGCATGAAGGCTATCACCGACTATGCCGAGGAGAAGATGAAGCAGTTCCCCAACATCAAGTTGCTCTGGGGTACCGCCAACGTGTTCGGCAACAAGCGCTATGCCAACGGTGCTTCCACCAACCCTGATTTCGACGTAGTGGCACGTGCCATCGTGCAGATTAAGAATGCCATCGACGCTACCATCAAACTTGGCGGCACCAACTACGTGTTCTGGGGCGGACGCGAGGGCTACATGAGCCTCCTCAACACCGACCAGAAGCGTGAGAAGGAGCACATGGCTACCATGCTCACCATGGCACGCGACTATGCCCGCGCCAAGGGCTTCAAGGGCACCTTCCTCATCGAGCCGAAACCCATGGAGCCTTCGAAGCACCAGTATGATGTAGATACCGAGACTGTCATCGGCTTCCTCAAGGCACACAACCTTGACAAGGACTTCAAGGTGAACATTGAGGTGAACCACGCTACTCTCGCCGGTCACACCTTCGAGCACGAGTTGGCTTGCGCTGTTGATGCCGGCATGCTGGGCTCCATCGACGCCAACCGCGGCGACGCTCAGAACGGCTGGGATACTGACCAGTTCCCCATCGACAACTACGAACTCACGCAGGCTATGCTCGAGATTATCCGCAACGGTGGTCTGGGCAATGGTGGTACCAACTTCGATGCCAAGATTCGTCGTAACAGCACCGACCTCGAGGACCTCTTCATCGCTCACATCAGCGGTATGGATGCCATGGCACGTGCCCTCGAGAATGCTGCCGCTATCCTTGAGGAGAGCGAACTGCCTGCCATGAAGAAGGAGCGCTATGCCAGTTTCGACAGTGGCATCGGCAAGGACTTCGAGGATGGCAAACTCACCCTTGAGCAAGTATACGAGTACGGCAAGAAGGTGGAAGAGCCGAAGCAGACTTCCGGCAAGCAGGAGAAATACGAGACCATCGTGGCTCTCTATGCAAAATAATTTGCCAGGCAATAAAGAAAAAAAGGAGACCTATTTCGGGTCTCCTTTTTTTCTTGAAGGGAAGGAATGTCAAACCTCAAACATCGTGCAAGCCAAGCGCAGCCGATAATCGGGCGAAGGCCAAACCTCCATTACTCACTGGTCACGAGCACATAGTTGTTGTAGACTCTTCCCCTGTTTTTGATTTTAATATAAAACTTGCCAGTCCATCTGGGGGTGAAGGTGCATATGCAGTCATCTGTTTCATCTGTGTCGGAATCAATCAAGTTGCCGTTCTCGTCATAGATGTAGAGGTCGAGGTCGGTATCGCCGTCACCCGAAACAATCACGTATGCCTCTTTACCACCCGTGAAGGTGAAGGTCCAGGTATCGGTATAACCGGCGAGCACGCGGTCTGTTCTGCGACGTATAGGTCCAACAATTCCACGCGACGTTTTCTGTGTGTCTTTGATGAGTGCGAGGAGGGTTTTGTCGCCGTCGGCGAAGGTGGTGGCGTCGGCGAGGAGTTTGGTTTCGTCGAACTGAATGGCATCGCCCTTGACGAGTGTAGATGTCACGGCTGTTCCGCTCTGTGCCTTCTGCTCACCAGTGGTGGCGTCGGTAACGCCCAGGTCTTTATAGATTTGCACGGCCTGGATGAGGGGGAGGGCGCTTTTCTGTGCGTACCCATATCTTACCAGTTCCGAAGCCATGATGAAGAGCCGTGCCTGTTGCGGAACGGTGTTGTCTGAAGTCTCAGCGGCAGGTTGCTGCTGAGCGAATGCTGTGGTGCTCATGAGCATCATAGCACCTAGAATGAATTGTTTTACTGTCATGATGGTATCTTTTTGTTGTTAGTTAATATTCAGTTCGATTGTTTTTACTCGGGTGCTGCCCATTATTCTATCAGGCCTTTCTCCTTGAGTTGCTTATAGAGTTCGGTTCCTCCTTCATACTTCTTCAGAAAATCTGGGTCCAGTTCCAGCACTTTCTGCCACATCTTCACTGCTTCCTGTTTGTCACCCATCATCAGCAGGATTTCACCTTTGGAGTCGTAGTAGTAGGCCTCCTCTGGCATGAGTGCGATGGCGCGGTTGATGGTCTCGAGGGCTTTAGAGAAGTTATCGCCCTTGGCATATTCGTACGCTTGGCCATTGTAAGCCAACGCTAAATATGGAGCAGTTGACTCTGCATCCATTCGACTTGCAGCCTCAAGATATCCTACTCCGTCTGCCAACATTCCTTTAGATAACAAATCTACACCTTTTATCTTATATGCATTCACAACATCATCCTTGTAAGTAGAATCAGATTGATACAATATTTCATAGTTTTCCAGTGCTTGGTTTAAATACATGTCATGTTTCTCCATGTCACTTCCTTCATAGAATATGGTGAAGAACCATTGTATCTCAGCCAAGCGGCCCCGATAAACATTTGGTTCCTTATCGAAAAGAAGGATATAGTTCTCTAAGGACTTAAGGCAATATTGTTCTGCCATGATTGTGTCCTCGGTTAAATAGTAAATTATCCCAATCTTTTTTTGAAGGTCTGCCTCGTTTGAAAGATAATCATCTGAACCCAGTGCAGAAAAATGCCCATAGTTTTCTAAAGATATCAAATAGAATTCAAGTGCCTTTACATAATCATTTTTGTTGTTGAATAAATCGCCCAAGTTTTTCTGGATTGTTGCCATGTTTACTCTATAGACATCAGGATTATTGAGGAAGAGTTGAGTATATTCTTTCAATGCCTTGAGGTAATAGTTCTCTGCTTTATCGTAATCAGACATGGATAGGTACAAATCCCCTAACTTATAGAGAGTTACCGAACAATCAGCACGATAAACTATAGAATCTTGATTTAACAGTTGATACCGATTGCCTAAAGCCTTTAAAAGGAAATCTTCAGCCTTAGAATAGTCTTTAAGTATGTAGTACAAATATCCGATATTATCCTGAAACATAGCCAAGTTGGCGCGGTAGGCATCGGGTTTCATGGAGAACAGTTGTGTTCCATGCTCTAACGCCATAAGGTAGCATTCCTCTGCTTTGCCGTAATTTAAGAGGACTACGTACGAATTGCCCAGATTATTAAATGCCATGGCAAGGTCTGCGCGGTTGGCATCGGGGTCCTGGGCAAATAATAATGTTCGGTTCTCCAACGCCTGGAGGTAGTATTCCTCTGCCTTGGTGTAGTCGTGGAGTTCGAAGTACAAATTCCCCAAAGATGATTGGGTAACAGCCAATTCTGCGCGGTAGGCATCGGGGTTCTGGGCAAATAACAAGGTGAGGTTCTCCAACGCCTGTAGGTAGTATTTTTCCGCCTTGACGTTGTCGTGGAGGTTTGAATATAACAAACCTAAATTTTCTTGTGTCCTGGCTAAATAGAAACGGAACGCATCTGGGTTATATTTGACCAGTCGGAAATAATTCTCTAACGCTTTGAGGAGATATTCCTCTGCCTTGGCGTAGTCGTGGTTGGCAATGTACAGCACCCCAATATTACCTTGGGTCATTGCCAAATCCGGACGAAAAGCATCAGGGTCCTGTGTGAACAATATGCTTCTGTTTTCCAAGGCTTCAAGATAGTATTTCTCAGAATAGTCTATTCTTTGGATAGTTTTATATAGGTTACCAATATTGTTTTGGACACTAGCCAAATTCCAACGATAAGCATTGGAATCTTGTTTAAACAATATGGTATAATTCTCCAACGCCTTGAGGTAATAATCCTCAGAATTGGTATAATTGTGGATGTCCCAATATAGATTTCCCAAATTGTTCTGCGATGCTGCTACTTTATTACGATAGGTATCAGGATATTGTGCGTAAAGTTCGAGGCGGCACGTAAATGCTTTCTGGTAATAATCCTCTGCTTTCTTATATTCAAGAGTTTCACGGTATAAATTACCTAAATGATTCTGAAGGTCTGACAGTGTAAGAAGATCTTCTCCACACCCTCCTAAACAGATGAGATAGAATCGCTCTGCTTCCTTGAAATCACGCTGACCATAAGCGAAATTCGCATACTCCCATACTGCATCGATACCAGTAGTATCTGCCAGTGCGGCGCGTTTCAACAACTCTCCTGCCTTCTTGTAGTTCTCCTCGCCACCAGCGAGTTTCAGGGTGTTGACCTGGCGTTGTAGCATGGCGAAGAAGGTTTTTGCGGCTTCTTGTTGTTGGGCTTTTTCGTCTTCGAGTTTGGCGATGTCTTCGTTGAGACGTCGGACGTTCTCCACAGCGGTGATGTATTTGCCTGCAGCATTGAGGGTGAGGTAGGCCTCGGCTGCCTCATCGAGGCGGCCGGCATGGGCGAGTTCAATGAACTGCTGTTCCTGTTCGGAGAGCTCGCTGAGGTCGATACGGGCAAACTGGTCGACGTAGGTGTCGAGGTTTTTCAACTGACTGTCATAGCGGTCTTCCAACTCGTTGAGTTTGTCGTAGTATTCCTGCTCCTTGAGTTTCCCCTCTTTCTTGAGTTTCTCCAGTTCGGCGCGTGTCTGCTCGTATTTTTGATGGTAACTGTCCACCGACGATTGTTTCAGGTTGCTTTTCAGTTGGGTGAAATAACTGCTCTGCACCAGCACGATTTCGAACGGTTGTTGGTTGCGGGAGATGTTCCACTGTTCCACGGCGGTTTTGTTCATCAGTTCATACCCGGCCTTCGTGGCAGCACGGAAAGGCACCCTATCGCCAGGTTTCAGCGTGCGAAACGACAGCATGAGACGACCATCACTGCCCGATGCCGCAGAACCCGCGTCGCGCACCTCCACCTGCACACCAGCCAGTGGTGTCTTCTGCTGCTTCTGGTTATACTGCTTCACCACACAAGGCTGTGTGGCCTGCGCCATGGCGGCGAGGGCGGTGATGAGGATGATGATTGACAGGAATGCTCGTTTCATGGTGCTGATGTTTGATTGTCTGATAAACAAAGTAGTAGTTCAATCGTAGATGGTTAATTGTCCAAAAGTCCTTTCTTCTTGAGTTGACGGATAAACTCTGATTCTCCTTCATACTTCTGCAAGAAATCCGGGTCGAGTTCCTGTATTTTATGCCACATCTTCACCGCCTCCTGTTCGTCGCCCTTCATCAGCAGGATTTCGCCTTTGGAGTCATAGAGGTTGGCCTCCTCCGGCATGATGGCGATGGCCCGGTCGATGGTCTCGAGGGCTTTTTCGTATTTCTTTGCTCTCGCATAGGCATAGGCTGCAGCGTTATATCCGGATACGAGTCTTATATCGGAGATTTCTCCCGACTCTTGGCAACGCAGCAATAGGTCGACGGATTCATCAGGCTTGTTGAGATCGGCATCTCTTAAGGCTTGATAATACGTCAGATAGAGAAGTCTGATTTTGTATATGTTGCTTTGTGGATATGCCTCGTGCAATCGTTCATAACAGTCTGTCGCAAAGGAGAGCCACCTGTCGTATTCCTCCATTTTTGACAGGTATCTAAGAGTCATGGCTTCAAAATAGGATATTTGTGCTATTATGGCAAAATCTTCCCGTTCAACCTCTTTGTTCGGATGGGTATCAATATACAGTCTGTAATTGTCGTATGCCTGTTTCAGGAGCGAGTCTGCTTTTTCATTTTCATCCTTGAAGTAATACAGAATGCCTAAAATCTGTTGGTTGTAAGAAATATCTGCCTTGTATTTGTTTTTGTCAAAAGAAACAATGTCTTCGAAGGATTCGTTGGTGTTCGTTCTGTTATTTTCAGCAAGAGTATATAAGTTGATGGCTTGTATATAGCACTCTTCCGCTCTCAGGGTATCTTCTATGTGAGATAAATACAGTTCACCTAAGTCGCTTTGCAACTTTGCCATGTCAGCATACTGGCCAAACTCATTCTTTTGTTCTTGCCTCAGTTTCTTGAGACACTCCAATGCTGCTTGGTAACTTTGCTCAGCCCTATTGTATTGTTCCGTTTCTACATAAATATCTCCAAGATCTCTTTGGGCCTCAGCAATTTCTTTTTCATGAATGGCGTAATGGCGCAACAGCAATTGGGTATAGTTCTCTTGCAATAGTTGCTTAAAAGAATTTGTGTCTATGTTTTGAAACCGTTCGTGCAAATTCGAATATGTAGAAACGAGTAGTTTAAACTTAAAGGTTGACATTGCTAAAGTCAACACTGTAAAATTTGATTCCTCTTGATTATTTTTGGCCCACGAATCAAGGAGGTTGAATGCGGTAGCCGTGCTTTCCGCCATCTTTGTTGAGTCGCCCATTACCAGATAGCAAAAAGCAATATCCAGATAGAGCGTTGCCGTGTTGAGGGGGGCCTCTTTGTAAAGTCCCTTTCTCATGGCGTCTTGGTAATATTGGAGAGCCTTCTCCGGATTTCCTTTCGAAAAATAAGAATTGGCCATTTCGTACAACGATTTTGCACTGGAATCTTCATCGAGAGGAGTGCCCTCAAATCTTGCTTCGATTTCGTTGTACTCTTTTATGCATGCCTCAGCCTTTTGGTCCTCATCATTTTCCAAATATAGATTTGAAAGACTTAACCAATTCAATCGAGAGTTAATCCCTGGCTTCCCGTCTTTTTGTAATGCCGTTTGACAAGCCTCCTTGTAATACTTTTCGGCTTTAGCAAACAATTCTCCTGTTTTGAAATCGTGCCACAACTTTGCAAAATAATGATCAGGTTCATTTTGCCTACTTTCCAGCGCTTCAAGTCTTTCGGGGTCTTTTTCTGCAATGTATTTGAAACTTCTCCATAAACTGCCGTAAAAATCGCCGAGCACTCTTTGTCTGATTTCGAGTGCTTCAAGGTATTCGGTGTTGTTTTCGGCAAGGAAAGCATAGTCTTTCAGCGCCTCTATGAAGAAGTGTTCGGCTTTCTCATAGTCCTTTTTTTCATAGAAAAAACCTGCCATTCCTGATTTGATGGAAGCCATATCAGGTAAATATGCCATGCTGTCGCCCAGAACCAACAGGGCATAGTTGTCGAGTGCCGACTGATAGAATTCCTCGGCTTGGTCCTGTCGGGAAGTCCATTGTGAATAGAGTTGTCCCAGCAAGTTTTGTGTGGAAGCAACTTCCTTGAGGCATTTCATTCCATCCTGTTCTGTCTGTTGCTTCCAAATGGCGAGGGCTTCAAGATACATCGACTCTGCCCCGGAATAGTCCAGTTCGTATGCCTTGCATTTTCCAATCCTTATTCTTGTATTGGCAACGTAAGCCGAATAGCGTTCAGGCATGGAATCACATAGAATCAAGTAGTTGGACAGTGCGGAAGTGAAATATCCGACGGCCTTTTTCTCACCTCCAATTTGATGGTCTGCCAACATCTCTCCTACCCGGAATTGCAAGTCTGCGAATTGGGGTCTGTTGGTTTCGGGGTCTTCGTCGAACAACTTGGAAAAGTCGTTCATGGCCGACAAGAGAACATTCGTGGCTTCCTCGTATTTGTCGGCCAAGACCATGGTCGATACTTGTCTGTAGATGGATTCGTACAAAGCATCAATATTCGCTCTCTTTTGGCTGCGGAGTTCTTCTGTAGTCTTTATTACCCTGCTCAGTTCCAGATAGTCGCTGGTTTCGCTCGTCAGTTTTTTGCCCAGTTCCAGTGAGTCGTAAACCAGAACGGCCTCTTGGATTTTCCCTTCCTGCACCATGTCGAGAATTCGCTGTTCTTCGGCAGACACCTCACTGAGGTCGATACGGGCGAACTGGTCGATGTAGTTGTCGAGATTTTTCAGTTGCTCCCTGTATTTCTCATCAAGTTCATCGTATTTCTTGTTGAACTCCTCCTCTCTTAGTTCCCCATCCTTCTTCAACTGCTCCAATTCACGCACATTCTCCTCATATTTTGCCTGATAAGTATTCTTAGAGGTTTGGGTGAGTTTACCTACTAGTTGCGCAAATTCGTCGCTTTTTACCAGTACCAGGGTGAAGGTGACATTGCCGCGCGAGATGTTCCATTGTTCCACCGACGATTTGTTGAAGATTTCAAAACCCGGCTTCATGGCACTGACGTTGAGAACTTGGTCACCTGGCTTCAGTGTGTTGAAGATGAGGGCAAACCGTCCGTCGGCAGCCGACGTGGCGGTTTGTGCACCATCGACGTGCACTCTGACGCCGCTCAATGGTGTCTTTGCCTTTTTCCCATTATACTGCTTCACCACACAAGGCTGTGTGGCCTGCGCCATGGCGGTGAGGGCGATGATGAGAATTGCAAAAAAAAGGATGGTTCGTTTCATGGTGGATAAGGTTTATGGTTTGAGGTTTAAGGTTTAAGGTTTAAGGTTTGGAGGGGAAATCGTAAATCTCAAATCTTAATTTTTCCCCGCCCCCGGGGCGGGGAAAATCTTTAACTCCTCTTTTTCTTCAGAAAATGCTTCCCTACAAAGTAGGCGATGGCGAGGACGACTAAAAGGATGATGGCCCACTTGATGTAGTCGCCATATTCCAGGATTTTGTCGTTGAGTTGGTCTTCGGGCACGAAGGAGTGGAGCCACCAGCCCAGGGCGGCAAGGATGGTGTGCCATGCACCTGCACCGATGGTGGTGTAGAATAGGAACTTCCAATACGGCATCTTCGACAGTCCGGCTGGTATGGAGATGAGATGGCGGATGCCGGGGATGAGGCGCCCGGTGAGTGTTGCCACCACGCCATGGTCGTAGAAATATTTCTCGCTCTTCTCCACCTTCTCCTGGTTGAGCAGGCAGAGGTGTCCCCAGCGGCTGTTGGCAAACTTGTAGATGATGGGTCTGCCGAGGAAATAGCCCGCCACGTAGTTGATGGATGCCCCTACGTCGGCCCCTATGGTGGCGAAGAGCACTACGAGCACCACGTTGAGGTTGCCCGATGCAGCATGGTAGGCGGCAGGCGACACAACCAGTTCGGAAGGTACGGGTACGACGGTGCTCTCAAGGAGCATAAGGAAGAAGATGGTGGTGTAGTTGAGGTTTCCCAGGAGTGTGGTGATCCAGTTCATGATGATGTCAGGAATGTTGTGTGGCGTAATGGTAATAATCCTCTGGCGGCATGTCGTTGGGGAAGAGGGCGCCGAGCACCGCCTTTGCCTCATGCGGGTCGCGCTCCACTGCGGTCTTCAGGTAGCGCAGGTATTCGTCGTTTTTCCCCAGGTCGTAGGCGCAGATGGCGAGGTAGGCATAGCCGTAGGGCAGTTGGTGGTCGTTCTTCTCCATCATCTCGCAGAGGATGTCGTAGGCCATGTTGATGAAGTTGTTGTCGTAGAGCGACATGGCGATGCGCATCATCACGCTGTTCGCTCCTCCCGACCTTTTCATTGCCTTGCTGAAACATTGTGTCGCCTCGTCGGTGCGTCCTGCAGAGAGGAGGATATGGCCACGCACCACGAGCATTTCGTTGTGGTCGCAGGGCAGGTCGAGGGTCTTGTCGACATAGGCGAGTGCCTCTTCGGTGTTGCCCCCCTTGCTGAGCGCGAGGGCGAGATATTGGTAGATTTCGGTGAGGTAGGGCGAATGCTTCGGCGCCATCTTCTCTGCCATGAGCAAGTGGAAACTGGCCTCGCGCAGCCTGTCGAGGTTGAGCAGGCATTCCCCCTGATAGAGTTCGCCAGCCTCTTTCTTCGGGCACACTTCGGAGTAGCGCTCATAGTAGTGCAGGGCTTCCTCGAAGTTGCTCATCTGCAAGAGGATGTAGGCTTTGTTGAGCAGCGCCTCATCGTCGTTGGGGTTGATGGCGATGGCATACTCGCTGCTTGTCATCGAGTCGTTGTGGCGTTGCTGTGCCAGTTGCACGGTGGCGAGCAGGTCCCAGTAGATGGCAGAGTAGGGCGACTCGTCGATGAGGGTGTTGAGAATCTCCTCACTCTTCTCATACTGTCCCCGCATGAAGTGGATGCGGGCCTGCAACTCACGGTAGTCGGGGTGCGTGGTCTCTTCCGACTTCAGGAGCCATTTCTCCGTCAGGTCGGTCTGCTCGTAGTCGGCGAATAGCGTGGCGGCATCGAGCACGAAGTCGGCACGGTCGCTGTCGGCCACCTGGTCGTAGCAGTCGTCGAGGTAGAGGTCGGCGGCGTCGGTGTCGTTCTCCACAATCATGATTTCTGCTTTCAGGTAGAAGTAGTCGAGGTCGCTCTTGTCTTCTATCTGCTCCACGAGGTCGAGGGCCTTTTCGGCATCGTTGTCTTGCAGCAGTGCCACCCTTGCCTTGAAGAGCAGTGGCGCAGTGGCGTTGGCATAGAGGGAGAGGGCATATTCGGCAGCCGCCAGACCCTTGGCGGTGTCGCCCTGGGCCTGGTAGTATTCGGCGATAGAGGTCAGTTCTTCGGAGTCGAGGATGATGTCCTCGCCCTCTTCGAGCGCGTCCTCATATCGTTGCAGAATGTCTTTGAATTCGCTGCTGTCGAAATAGCCGTCTTGCATGGTGCCTTATTTGTTCATCTTTGCCCACGTGTCTTTCAGTCCCACGGTCTTGTTGAACACTGGGTGTTCCGGGGTGCTGTCGGTGTCGGCCATGAAGTAGCCGATGCGCTGGAACTGCAGGTAGTCGCCGGGACGCATCGTGGCGGCATACTCCTCTACGTAGCAGTTGTCGAGCACGGTGAGGGAGTCGGGGTTGAGGAGTTCGCGGAAGTCGATGTCGCTGGCACCGGGGTTCTCCACACGGAACAGGCGGTCGTAGATTCGCACCTCAGCCTTGCGGCAGTGGTCGGCCGACACCCAATGGAGCGTGCCTTTCACCTTGCGGTTGGCACCTTCCATGCCGCTCTTGCTCTGCGGGTCGTATTCGGCGTAGATTTCCTCGATGTTGCCGTCGGCGTCTTTCTTGCATCCGGTGCACATTACGATGTAGGCGTTTTTCAGGCGCACCTCCTTACCGGGAGTCATGCGGAAGAATTTCTTCGGCGCGTCTTCCATGAAGTCTTCGCGCTCTATCCACAGGTTCTTTGAGAAGGTGATGGTATGGGTGCCGTCGGCCTCATTCTCGGGGTTGTTGATGGCGACGAGTTCCTCGGTCTGTCCCTCGGGGTAGTTGGTGATGACCAGTTTCACGGGGTTCACCACGGCACTCACGCGGGTAGCACGGGCGTTGAGGTCCTCGCGTACGGCAGCCTCGAGGAGGGCGACATCGTTGAGGGCATCAAACTTCGTGTAGCCTATGGAGTCGATGAACTTGCGTATGCTCTCGGGGGAGTAGCCACGGCGGCGCATACCGCAGACGGTGGGCATACGTGGGTCGTCCCATCCGATGACGTATTTCTCGTTGACCAGCGCGAGGAGTTTGCGCTTGCTCATCACGGTATAGGTGAGGTTGAGCCTGTTGAACTCAATCTGCCGTGGGCGGTAGTCGGTGGTGTTGCCCTCTGCCTGGTTTTTCTCCACGAGGTAGTCGATGAACTTGTCGTAGAGCGGACGGTGGGGCACAAACTCCAGGGTGCAGATGGAGTGGGTCACTCCCTCGAAGTAGTCGCTCTGTCCGTGGGCGAAGTCATACATCGGGTAGGCGTGCCATTTCGTGCCGGTGCGGTGGTGTGGGGTGTGGATGATGCGGTAGATGATGGGGTCGCGGAAGTGCATGTTGGGGTTGGCCATGTCGAGTTTGGCGCGGAGCACCATCGACCCCTCTTCAGCCTCTGCGGTGTTCATCTTGTGGAAGAGGGCGAGGCTCTCCTCGATGGGACGGTCGCGGTAGGGCGATGCCGTTCCCGGCTCGGTGGGTGTGCCTTTCTGCTTGGCAATCTCCTCCGAGGTCTGCTCGTCGATATAGGCGAGTCCTTTGTTGATGAGCCAGATGGCGAAGTCCCACAGTTGCTCGAAGTAGTCGGAGGCGTAGTAGACGTTTCCCCAGTGGAACCCGAGCCATTTGATGTCGTTGAGGATGTTTTCCACATACTCGTTGTTCTCCTTACTGGGGTTGGTGTCGTCGAAGCGCAGGTTGCACACGCCGTTGTAGTTTTCTGCCACGCCGAAGTCCATGCAAATGGCTTTGGCGTGTCCGATATGCAGGTAGCCGTTGGGTTCGGGTGGGAAACGGGTCTGTATCCTTCCGCCGTTCTTTCCCTCGGCGAGGTCTTTCTCTACCATTTGTTCTACGAAACTCAGACTGCGTTTCTCGCTATTTGTGTTCTCTGCTGTTGTTGCCATAATATCGTTGTTTTGTTAAAATGCTATTCTAATAAGGTGCAAAGATACGATTAAGTGAGCGAAAAGCCAAATATATTTGGACTTTTCCGAACGAAGTACCTTCGGCGAAGCCAAAGATAGTGAAAGCCGAGAGGAACACAAAATAAATCTCTAATTTATTTTTGTTGCCGAGGCGCATCCTATCTTCGCCGCGAAGCGGCAAAGTACGATTAAGCGAGCGGAAAGCAAAACAAAAATTGATATTTTTGTTTTCTTTCTCGAGTAACGAATTGAGCAACATTTAAAGTGAAGTCCTAAATAACATTTTTGCCAAACCTTCGGCTTGGGGGTTCCAACCACTCTTCTTCTTTGAGGTCCAAGCCTTCGGCTTGGATGTTCCAACAACCCCAACCCCTTCTTCATAAGAAGGGGCTTCAACCCCAACCCAAGGCCCTTCCCCTCTCCAGGGGAAGGGATGCAACCGCTCGCATCCGCTCGCTCATGATAGTATGAGTACCTTCTACCGAAGGTCAGATACTCTGTCTTCCATGTAACGATGTTTGAGGTTTCCCATGTTGCGATTGTTTGTGTTCGCTCAAGTATTGTTGCTATTCGTTCATTTTTCTATCTGCAGAAAGGGAAAGTGTACATTTTCTTTCATAAAATTTCATTTTTTTTAAAAGAATGTACACTTTTTGTTAAAAATATGTCGTAGAGCATAAAAAAATATTTGTTTCAATTAAGAAAATCCATTATTTTTGCCACTGTTATCCTGAATACAATCTTTTTACCTTAAAAAAGCTAATACCTATTGAGATTGAAGCGCCGCCTCTGTGAAGAGGGGGCGCTTCGTTTGGTGGTATGGGATGTAATATTATGAATATTCTTTCCAGTTGGCTATTCTTTGCTTTACTTATTCTTGGCTGCGGAAACGACTTCTTGTATTTTTTCTATAGTCGTCCTTTGAAATTTAGCGTTTTTCTCCTCGCCATTTTTAGGATAAAAAATAGTTAGCAAATTGCCACTGATTCTGAATCTAAAGGTTTCCGTGTATGAAGATTCAGGATCCTCATGAATATCAAAGTTTGTTGACCATGTTATGTAGTCCCCATTGACAGACCATTTGCCATTTTCTGAAAGTTCTGTATATGTATGGTTGCGTTGATGATTGGTGATGACATCCAATTCCACGAATGTTCCGTTTTCTTTAAACCAAAAATAGCAAACGCAGTCAGTGGTTGTCAAAGGAACGTTTTCTTCTTCATAAAATGGAAGTGTCTCGCTAACCCATGCGCCTACGATGGACGCTTTACCCGTATCGTCTTTGTCATCGTCGTGGCATGAAACGAGTATACAGCCTGAAAGGACAATCAAGAAAAAGAAAAGTCTTTTGAATAGGTAATTCATATGAATGGCGTTAAGTGGTGTGTAATCATTTCTTTATCCCTCGGGCGTTGAGCGCCTGGTGGTAGCGGTTGGCGTTGGCCTGGTGCTCTGCCGATGTGCGGGCGAAGTTGTGCGTGCCGCTGAAGTCTTCCTTGGCGCACATATAGATGTAGTCGTGGTGCTCGTAGTTGAGCACGGCATCCAGGTCTTCTGCCATGGGGATGCGGATGGGGCCTGGGGGCAGACCTTCGTATTTATAAGTGTTGTACGGACTGTCGGTGGTGAGCATGCGGTTGAGAATGCGGCGGATGCTGAAGTCCTGCAAGGCGAACTTCACCGTGGGGTCCGACTGCAGCAGCATGCCTTTCTTCAGACGGTTGTAATAGAGTCCGGCCACGGTAGGTTTCTCGGCAGTGGCACGGGTCTCCTCTGTTACGATACTTGCCAGGGTGCTCACCTCGGTCTGGGTCAGTCCCATCGCCTTTGCCTTAGCCTGGCGGTCGCTGTTCCAGAATTTGTCGTATTCTTTCTTCATGCGGTCGAGGAACTCATCCACCGACACCGTCCAGTACATGTTGTAGGAGTCGGGGATGAACATGCTCGCGATGGTTTGGCGGTTGAATCCATATCGCTGGCATACGAGTGAGTCGGTGAGCGCGTTGAGGAGTTCGGTGCTGTCGAGTTCCAACTTGTTCGACACAGCCACTGCCAGTTTGTCGAGGGTGCGTGCCGAGGGGATGGGCACGTTGAGTGGGGTCTGTTCGCCCCGTTTGAGCATGCTGAAGAGGTTTCGTGTGCTCATGTCGGTGCCTATCTCATACCGTCCTCGGATGATGTTGTCGCCGTAGCCGCGCCATGAGGCCAGTGTTTGTAAGGCTTTCATGGCATGGGGTTTGCCCCATGCCGAGAGTTTGGTGTATACGGAGTCGATGTTGTCGTCGCGGTCCACGTAGAGGTATTTCTTCTCTCCTTCTTTCGAGAAGGGGGTGAGCATGAAGTAGTAGTACGTGCCGAAGGCGGCGATGGCCAGGATGGCGATGATGATAAGGATGGCTTTTTTCATTGTCTATGGTTTTCGGTGCTGCAAAAGTAGATAAAAAAAAGGATAACTATCTCTGTCTTGTAAAGAATTTAAGTTTTCTTTAGAGGAGATGATGTATGAAGAGCGAAAAAACTTGGTTTTTTGCCCAATTCGTTTCATGGGAAAAGCATGGGAAAAATAAGTTTCTCGTCATTTTTCTCTCGCTTGTCCCATAAAATAAGACAACTTTGAATTACTTTTGCAGAAAGTTACACAAATTACAGAAGAATCATGTTGACGGAGAAAACCATGGAACGGTTGCGGATACTCGCAGAGTCGGCGAAGTACGACGTGTCGTGCTCGTCGAGCGGTACTGTGCGCAGCGGCCGCAAGGGCATGGTGGGCAACACTGTGGGCGGCGTAGGTATCTGCCACTCGTTTGCCGATGACGGACGCTGCATCTCACTCCTGAAAGTGATGCTTACGAACCACTGTATATACGACTGCGCCTACTGCATCAACCGCCGCTCCAACGACATACGTCGGGCCACTCTCTCGGTGTCGGAACTCGAGGAAATCACTATGGAGTTCTACCGGCGCAACTATATCGAGGGCCTGTTTCTGTCGAGTGGTGTGGTGCGCACCCCCGACTACACGATGGAGCGGCTGGTGGCTATAGTCCGCGATCTTCGCACGGTTCACCGTTTCAATGGCTATATCCACCTGAAGAGCATCCCCGGTGCGTCTCAGGAACTGCTTGCCGAGGCAGGACGCTGGGCCGACCGTATGAGCGTGAACATCGAGATTCCCCGTGAGGAGTCACTCAAACTGCTTGCACCGGAGAAAGACCACCAGAGTGTTTTCCAGCCCATGCGAATCATCCGGCAGGGCATCCTGGAGAACAAGGAGGAGCGTCGAAAGTTCCGCCATGCCCCCCGCTTTGTGCCCGCCGGACAGTCGACGCAGATGATTGTGGGCGCCACCAGTGAGACCGACCGCGACATTCTCCAGATGTCGTCGTCGCTCTATGGTCAGGCACAGATGCGGCGCGTCTATTATTCAGGGTATGTCAGCGTAAACACCTACGACTCTCGCCTGCCCATCTTGAAACAGCCGCCGCTCGTCCGCGAGAACCGCCTGTATCAGGCCGACTGGCTGCTGCGGTTCTATCATTTCACTGTTGACGAGATTGTGGACGACCACCATGCTCACCTCGACCTGGAGATAGACCCCAAACTGGCCTGGGCGCTGCGCCATCCCGAATACTTTCCCGTAGACATCAACAAAGCCGACTATGAACAGTTGCTGCGTGTGCCTGGTCTCGGTACGAAGTCGGCATGGCTCATTGTGAACGCACGCCGGTCAGGACGGCTCACTTCCTACCACCTGAAGAAGATGGGCGTGGTGATGAAGAAAGCCAAGTATTTCATCACCTGTGGCGAACTGACTTCAGCCTACTCGCAGCCCATCGTGGGCATCAACGAACTGCATCCCGAACGCCTGCGCCCAATGCTCGTGTCGAAGGCGCAGCGGAAAAGGGCGGCTGAAGAAATGCAACTGAAACTGGATTTTGGGGAATGACAGTATATGTTTTCGATGGGACGATGGATGGCCTGCTTTCGGCTGTCTTTGACGCCTTCCTTCTGAAAGAAGAGCCGGAGCAATTGCTCACGGGCGGTGATGTGCTGCCCCTGTTCTGCGAACGAATCTACAAGGTGACCACCGACGCAGAAAAGGCACGCCGTGTGTGGACCGGGCTGGAGAAACAGTTGCCGCGGGCGGCTCTGCGGATCATTTCCACCAGTCAGTTGTCGGAACTGCAAGAACTTTGGCAGCCGCTCTTTATGCTTGTGTGCAAGGTGTTCCGTCAGGGAAAGGAGGTGGTGAGCAATTTCGCCGACCCCGACGTGCTGACAGTGACACAGATAGCCCGCCGTGTGGCGCACGAAGCCCACCGCATGATGCAGTTTGTGCGGTTCCAGAAGGCAAAAGACGGTACCTACCTCGCTGTTATCTCACCCGACCATAATGTGCTGCCCCTTATCGTTGACCATTTTCACGACCGTTTCAACGACCAACCCTGGCTCATCTATGATGCCCGGCGTCATTATGGCTATCACTACGACGGTGAGTCACCGCCCATCCACATCACTTTTGAAAATGAAACGTCGGTTCCCTTCTCCCTTGCTGACGGGAAACTCTCCGACGATATCCTCAGCAGTGACGACCATCTGCTGCAAGACCTTTGGCGCACTTACTTCAAGGCTATCTGCATCCGTGAACGTCTGAACCCCCGCAAGCAACTCAACGACATGCCCCGCCGCTATTGGAAGTATTTGACGGAGAAACAGTAGTCTCTTTTCAGGCCGGGCGTCATTTAGCCTGGATGTTCAGCATTCTCAGCACCCACGGTGCTATTGCTGTTTGGCGGATGGTATCTTGGTGACTGGGAGCGATGCCGCAACCGTAGGCGATGAGCGTGGTGGCATCCTGACCGCTGATGAAGCCATGTGTGCCACCCGTGCGCTGTTTCACCACCTCGCCCGTACGGTCGTTGGTCACCGCTACACCCACTACCGGTTCCAGTGCCAGCACTGCGGCGGGGTCGGCACCCTTTGCCGTGAGTTCCTCCTTCTCCACCACACGGAAGAGGCGGCGCTCTGCCTCGGGCAATTCTTCAAGCAAGCGCCGTATGCGCCGCAGCGTGCGCTTGTCGTTGCCCTTGCGCAGATAGAGGAAACTCGTGTTGCCCCCACCATAGAAACATGCTTTCCACTCACCGCCGGGCCGCTCGCTGAGCAGTCGGGCACGGGTGAGCCATACGTTAGGACTCAGCGTCAGGCTGTAGTCGCAGAAGCCGTGGTCGCCCATGACAAGCACCACCGTACTGTCCATACGGTGTGTCAGCCTCAGGTTCTCGAGGATGGTGCCCACGGCATGGTCGGCACTCGCCACGTCTTGCAGCAGCCGTTGGTTGGGGTGTGTGCCCAGGTCGTGCTGGCTGTAGTCGGTGGTGATGAGGTGGATGGTCATCAGCCGCGGCTGGTAGTGGTTCATCAGGTAGTTGGCCATGGCTGCTGTGCGCCCGTCGCGCTGCAGCGACCCTGCCTGATAGGTGATGGTATCGAGTTTGCCGCAGGCATGCTGTTCCAGTTCGTCGAGTATGCCCCGGGGCGTGCACGTCGGTTTGATATACTCCATCTGGTCGCAACTGTAGTCGAGCGACCAGAATTCCGGCACGTTGTAGTCGATGTATGGGCTCCCTGTAGACACCGGCCAGAAGAGCGACGCCGTGGTCATCCCCGCCTCATGTGCCCGTTGCCAAATCGTAGGCACGGCGATGCTGTCGGCATACCAGTAACTGATGCGTGCGGTGTCTTTGTTCCAGAGAAAGGGCCTGTTGTAGAACACCCGATGGCGGGCAGGCACCTCGCCCGTGACGATGGTGGTGTGCGAGGGGTAGGTGGCTGCCGGCGGCACGCCTATCACGCTGCCTATTCGCAGTCCGTCGCGGCTCATCATCTTCAGAAACGGCGACGGCATCAGCGGGTCGTCAATCATCTCTGCCCGCAGGCCGTCGATGGTGATGAGGATGATGTAGCGTGGCTGCTGGGCATGTGCCGACAGGGCGAACCATGTCAGCAACAAGATGGCCAGTTGGTGTCTAATAGTTTTCTTTCTCATGTCTTTGGGTCATTCAAACGGTGCCGCGTCGGATGTGCGGGCGTTTTCTACGATGATGCGGTTCATGTTGTGGGCGATGGTAACCGTTTTCGCCTCGTCGTCGACAGTGAACTCGTCGAGACCGTAGTTGCGTGGCACGAACTGCGGTATCCATGCCTCGGTATACGATGCCCCGTTGGTGGTGTTGGCGGCCTCTACCTCGCAGAGTGGCAGGCGGATGCCCAGGTCGGCAGGACGGCGCCCCTCGGCGAAGAAGATTTCCTGGCGCATGAGGTATACGAGTTCGAGTGCACTGTCGTGGTTGTCGAGCCCGTCGATCATTGCCTGTGTCACCGAGGTGCCAGAGATATAAGGTATGGAGATGAGACAGGGCGGACGGCGGTCGATAATCAGGTGGCTGCGCAGCGAGTCGTTGGGAGAAGCCTGCACACGGTAGGAGGGGTCGTTGGGAAACGCCTTCAGTCCGCCGTTGTAGCGTCCTTCGAGTTGGTCGTTGATATCTGTCTGCACCGGGCGCGACTTCACCAATGCCAGCAGTGCGGTGAGTTGCCGCTTCGCCTCGCCCAGGTCGTTGGCTGCCAGTGCTGCCTCGGCAAGGATAAGGTAGTTCTCCTCGGCCTTGGCGATGGTGATGGGGCACTGGTCGGTGCTGCTCATCTGGAAGTATTTCGGGTCGAGGAAGTCGAGACGTGGCAGCGGCTGGAACCAGTCGCTCCAGATGGCCTCCTGGGCACCGCTGAGCACACCGTTCTTGCTGTCGAAGTGCACCTGGCGGCAGAGGTCGCCAGAGGCGGAAAGTGCCTGGCGGGCATGTGCCACCGCCTGCTCGCGGTCGCCGATGCGGTGGGCGGCACGTGCATAGAGGGTATGCACGAAGGCTCGGTCGTCGGCAGTCTGTGCCAGTGGCAGAGCCTCGTCGAGCACCTCCATGGCCTTTCGCATCTGTCCGTTCCATTCCACGGCATCACCGCCATTCTCCATGGGCAGGGCGCGGAAGAAGTCGCCGGCGAGCACGAAGGAATAGGCCTTGATGCAGAGCAGGTGGAAGCGCTGGGCATCGGTGGTGGCGGCATCGGCCTTCGCCACTGTCGTCAGACCGTAGTCGGCCATCTCGCGCAGTGCCCCCACGTGGCGCTGCAGGTTGGTGACGTCGGCGTCGGTATAGAGCAGTTGCGGCACGTCGAACACCTTGCTTGAGCGGGTGTAGTTGTTGAAATAGTTGTCGGAGAGAATCTCCATCAGTTCCACGAAGTCCGACATATGGAGGGCAAACTCCTTCTCCGTGCCGTTCACCCAGGTTTCCATGGGGTTGTCGGAATGGAGGAAGGTCGACTCGTCGACGTTGGGGTTGACGATTTCGTCGGGGCTTACCAGGTCGCAGCCTGCGAGCAACAGTGCTGCCATCATCATGGGGAAATATCTCATTTTCATCTTGTTGTCTTGGATAATGGTGAACAATCTGCTAAAAACTCACTTTTGCCGTCATCACATACTGGCGGGGCAGGCTGTAACTGCTGTAACTCAGTCCGCCTGTAGCCACGGCACCTTGTGTGCGTGCGCCGCTGAGCACTGCCTCGGGGTCTACGCTGCTGCTCGTCCATGAGAACGGGTTGTAGATGTTGAGCGCGAGGCTGAGGTCACGCACCATGCTGTTCTTGAACTGGAAAGCATAGTCGATGCCGATGTTGCGCACCTTCACGAAGTCGGCTTTCTCCACGAAGAAGTTGGTGAAGTTGAGCCACGACTTCGCCTGTGTGGTGCCCTCGAGGGCTGCGGCGGGAATGGCATCGTCGGTGATGCCCTTGGCGAAGCGGAACTGGCGGTCGAAGGAGTGCACGTAGGCACCGCTCTGGTAGTCGCCCATGATGGTGAGTCCCAGTTTCCTCCAGCGGGCGGAGAGTGAGAAGTTGCCGAAGAGGGTGGGGGTGGTGCGTCCCAGGTCTTGGTTGTAGAGCACCTCGTCTACGGTGCCGTCGGCCTTCAGCGTGGTGGCGGTGCCGCGGAGGAATCCCACAGGCTTGCCTTCCTCTACCACCGTGGTGATGGTGCGCGAGGAGAAACCGCCGATGCTGAAAGGTACCAGTCCGCCGGTGGAGAGCACCTTGTTGGAGTTGGTGTTGAGCGAGGCGCGCACGCCCAGTCCCCATTCCTCGGTGTCGAGGATGTTCAGGCCGAGTGATGCCTCGATGCCGCGGTTGCGTATCTTGCCGATATTGGCGAGGTAGGAACTGCTCTGGCCCGACGAGGGCAGCGTGGGCACGTTGAAGAGGGCGTCTTTCGTCACCGCATAGTAGTAGGTGACGCCCAGGTTGACGACGTTGCGGAAGAACGTGCCTTGCAGTCCCCATTCTATCGAGTGCTTACGCTCTGGCCCGAGGTTGGGGTTGCCGTTCTTGCCGAAGGTGTTGGCTTGCTTGTCGAGATACGAACTCACGTCGATGGTGCGCTGGTATTCGAAGGCGGGGGGATAACTGCCTGCCACGCCGTAGTTGGCCATCAGTTTCAGGGTGTTCACCCATTCCTCGTCAACGAGAGGGCGCATCCATGGCTCGTCGGAGACGATGTAGGAGAATCCCACCTTGGGGTAGGCCTGCCATGCCACCTCGTCGCCGAATGCGGTGTTGTAGTCTACACGCAGTCCGAGGTCGAGGAAGTAGCGGTTTCTCCATCCGAAGTTGTCTTGCAGGTAGAGGCCGTAACTGTGCAGGTAACTCAGCCACTCGTCGGCATAGATGGTGCCTGCGCCGGTCATGATGCGGGCACCGTCGCGCACGTTCTGTCCCTTGTAGAGGCTCTGGTGGTCGTGGGTGCTGAAATACTGGAACCCACCGGTGACGATGTTGCTCAGCAGGTCGTCGTAGTAGTATTTCCACTGTCCGTTGAGTTCACCGGTGATGCTATAATAATTGCGGTCGTAGTTGCCCACGCTGCCGGCATCGCTGGTGCCCGCAGGCTTCATCTGTGTGTGGATGAGGTAGCGGTTGGTCTCCACCAGTTTGTCGGTGTTGTAACGGTAGTCGAGTCCGAGGGTGGCGTGGAAGGTGAGGTTGCGCATCGGGGTGAACTCCAGTTGCTGCGAGGTCTGGAAGCGCTTCACCTCTTCCTTGTGGTCTTGCAGCGCCTCTGCCTCGGAGACGAAGGCTTTCATCTGCTCGAAGGTGTAGGGTGAGGCGGCGTCGATGTCGGCAGGGAAATTGCGCTGGCTGCCGTCTTCTGCGGTATAGGTGAAGTTGGCGGCGGCACTGCCCTCGGCAAACCACAGTCCGGTATAGTAGCCCTGGTTGCCGTTGCGGTTGCGCCGGTATTCCTCTGCCACCACGCCGAAGGAGTTGGTGTATTTCAGCATGGAGTTCATGCGGATGGAGGAGCCGAAACGCAGGTCGTATTTCTTCTGCTCGTTGCCGTTGTGGATGAGCGTACCGGTGTTCTGACTCATGCTTGCTCCCAGCGAATAGCCCATGCGCTCACTGCCGCCAGAGAACGACAGACCGTAGCGCTGCTGGAAACCGGTCTGGTGGAGCAGGTCTTTCGTGCGGTCGAAGTGGTAGAACTGTGAATTGGCCACGTCGAAGCCTACCTGCGCGGTGACGGAGGCATTGAAACGGCCATTGCCGTGGTTCTTCGTAAAAATCTGTATCACGCCATTGGCGGCATCCGACCCATAGAGTGTCGTGGCAGCGCCACCGGGTACATATTCTATATGGTCGATGTTCTCCATGGGGATGTCGCCGATTGCACTCGATGCGGCGGTCTGGCCGTTGATGTTGCCATAGGCGTTGTTCATCACGTTGAAGAGGGCGGAACCGGTGTTGAGGTTGTCTACCCGCACACCGTCGACGTAGATGACCGGGGTGGAGTTGGTGAAGGCCGACGACAGACCGCGCGACTTAATCATCGAGGTAGTGCCGGGCTGACCGTTGGTCAGCGTGATTTGCATGTTGGGAACGGCGTTCTGCAGCATCTGGTCTATGCGCCCCGTGGGAAGTTTTGCCAGGTCGGCAGCCGAGAGTTTGGTGACATTGGAGGAGAGACGGCGTTTCGACACGCCACCACCCTGACCGGTCACCACCACTTCATTCAACTCCTTGTTCCACACATACTGTGTGTCGGCAGGGTTGATGGTCTGCGGAATGTTCACTAAAGCCTCCAGGGTATCGGCCTCTAAAGTCTCGATGGTCTTTAAAGCCTCTTCCTTTTCTAGGCTCATGTTGCCTGCCTGCGCCCCTATGGGCATGAGCAGGAACACCCAACTCATCATGGTTAGTTTTTGCATTTCTTTTCTCTTTGATGATAAAAACGTTGTTACCAAGAAAAACCTGTTTTGCGTTTCAGCGTGCAAATGTCGGTATTTTAAAATGAATAATGCAAGTTTTATGCCTATTTTTTAATAAATCAAGTAAAATGAGGCTCTAAATTGTATATTTATGCCGTTTTGTCGTATATTTATGCCATTTTGGCTTTTTGAAATGACAAATTAGCAGTTGTCGAAGTGATGGTTTCGTCGAAGATAGGCGACGGCTCAGCAATTCAAGCAAAAACTTCGTCTTCCCCCAAATATCAACTTTGCCAAACCTTTGGTTTGGAGGGTGAAACCACTCAACCTCTACCTTCTTCTTTGAGGTCCAAGCCTATGGCTTGGAGGTCACAACAACCCCAACCCCTTCTTGTGGTCCTAAGAAGGGGCTTCAACCCCAACCCAAGGCCCTTCCCCTCTCCAGGGGAAGGGATGCAACCGCTCGCATCCGCTCGCTCGGTCACTAAGGTGTCCGCGACCCATCAAAGAGTCGCGGGGAGATTCCTTACGCAACAAAGTTGCGATTGTTGGTGTTCGCTCCGCTCACCTCAATGCGAAAAAACCATCCAATTATGGTTCTTGTCGCGATTGTTTGTGCGGGCTTCGCCCGCGTTTGCTTTACCTTAGTGTTATATGGAAGTCTAATGTTCGTCGGAATTTGCAATTCCGACGCAGTGAATATCAGGATTTTAAATCCGAAAAAGCGCATTGAAAATGCTTATACTCAGTCCGGGCGAATTGCAAATTCGCCCGAACGCCTTTTCGCTGAGCAGTTACAGTATACCATCGATTTGTTATGAAATGTTAAATATATCGTATTTCGATAAATTTTTATTGATTTTATTTGTTGGGTTCAAAATATCATTCTACTTTTGCATATCGAAAAACGATAAATCTTTAAAAAGAAACGATAAAAGTCATGAAGAAGAAATTGAATGTATTCTGTGTCTTGATGCTGGTATTGATGGCATTGCAAGTAATAATGAGCGTGGTATTGAATTTCAATGAACACGTGCAGGCCTTCAATGAGGGTTGGCAAGAAGGCCGTAAAGGCGATTATGTCTCCGCTTATGAGTTTTTTGGCGGTTTGCTGATAGTTATTTTGGGTGTGGCTTGTTTCTATCTTATCATACGCTCGCTGGTGTCATTGGTGAGGTTCATCCTGAATGTCAATCGCGACAAAGTGTTTGTATGGCAGAATGTCTCCTTGCTGCGCTGGGCAGGATGGGGATTGTTGATACCATATATTATAATTATCGTGAGCGAACTGCTGAATCATGTGCCGATAAGGCAAATCTACATAGAGGACTCCGACAGTCTTATCTTTGGCGTATTCTGTCTGATTATGGCCGAGGTTTTCGCCATCGGGCTGAAGTTGAAGGAAGAACAGGATCTAACCATCTGAATGCTTATGGGACACATCGTGGTCAATTTAGACGTGGTGATGGCCAAACGCAAGATTTCTCTTGGCGAGTTGGCAGAGCGTGTGGGTCTGACGCAGGCCAACCTGAGTATCCTGAAAACGGGCAAGGCCAAGGCTGTGCGTTTCACCACCCTTGAGGCTATCTGCCGTGAACTGGGCTGTCAGCCCGGCGATATCCTGGAATATAGAGACGAATAATCAATCACCATCATCATGAAACAACTTATCATTAACTTTTCCTACATCCTGTTGGGAATCTCCATGCTCATCGAAATGCTGTCACAAATACTGTTGACGTATTTCGGCTGAACATCTTTACTCCTGTCGGCACACCGGGTCTCTCCAGTGTGCCGACAGCGGTTTCTATAGGCCGGATTATTTTCTTCATGTTTTCATGTCACAAAATAAGCATGATTGCGTCATATAGGCAAAAGAACGACCAAAAGATATGATGACAGAGAGTTTTATGGACGAAGTGAAGGCCGTGCGCCCGACACTGCTGAGTGTTGCCAGGGGAATCCTGGGCAGCGACGAGGAGGCAGAGGACGTGGTGCAGGATGCCATGCTCCGTCTGTGGCAACTACGCGACGAGCCAATATGTAATGTCCGTGGGTTCGCCAGGGTGGTCGTTCGCAATCTATCTCTAAGCAAAGTCAGGCAGAGACGAGTGATGGTGGATATTGCCCGTGCTGACATCGCTAATGATAACGAGTCAGAATCGGCAAGAAACGAGCAGATTGACCGGATGATGGAACTTGTCGACGCCCTCCCTACCATGCAACAGACCGTGCTCCGCATGCGGCACATGCAGGAAATGACAATGGCCGACATCGCAAGCCTCATCGGAACCAGCGAGGCTGCTGTCAGGCAGTCGCTTAGCAGGGCACGGAGAAGCATCATCGAACAATTTAAATCTGAATCAAAATGAACGAGACCTACATACGACAGTTGATGGAGCGCTTCCTTAATGCGGAAACCACATTGGAGGAAGAACAGACGCTTTACAACTATTTCCAAAAAAAGGACATCGCCGATGACCTGAAGCCTTATCGTGAGGCGTTCCAAAGTTTCTCCGCTGTGAGTGGCATGGAAAAAGACACAGCCAAAACTCATACGCCGGTATGGGTTGTCCTCCTGCGGACAGTCACGACAATGGCTGCTGTCTTTCTGGTCGGCCTGTTCTTCGCTGTACGCGACGGCAGTTCAGAAGTGCCACAACAGACAATGGCAACCAACCAAACAGAACATACACCCGACTTCTGCGAGGGGAGTACACCCCGGGAACTATATGTGTGCTACTTGGAGCGGAAAAGGGAACAATCGAAAACCTATCGTTCACTAAAACGGATGATTTATGAAAACCAACAGTAAAACCATAGCCGTGATGATGCTGGTGCTCTTCATGGCATCGTGCAACAACAAAGACTCCCGCATGCTGACCGTCATCAACGAGGACGGCACCTGCATCCGCGAATACGCTTTCCACACATCAGAAAAGAATCTGATGATTCCGCTGGAAGAGGAATTCGACAGCCTTATCGACAAGCACTGGGAACTTACATGGTCGGTCATCGGTAGCGACTCCCTGCGACATCCCGTACCCATGACTCAGACTCAGGTTGATAGCCTCCAAGGGAAGAATCCCGACAGCCATCTTTCCGATAGTGTGATGGTACATGTCAAGAAACAGTTCTCGACGGTGCAGGACATGAGCGACCACCTGCTTATGGCAGAGGGCTTCAAGGCCAATAGCAAGTTGGAGAAGGTCTTCAAGTGGTTCTATACCGACTATACCTTCACTGAGACGTTCGTCTACGACGGCCCGTCCGTCTTCCCCATCCCCATCAGTCGCTTCCTCAGTGCCGATTCTGCCTCATACTGGTTTACCGGTCATCCAGACCTGACTCGAAACTGTAGTGGGCAGGAAAAGAAAGAGGTATTGGACAAGATGGAGGTGAAGGTCAACCAATGGCTCAATGCCAACTGGTTTGCTGAGATATGCAAGATTGTTGCCGACAACTACGACATGGTGAAGAATCCGCCCGTCAGCAAGGAGGCATTCGTCAGTCAATGTGATGAGTTGGCCATGCATCCCGATGTACTCAATGACACGGATGAGAAGGTAGACGACTTCAAAAAGGTGCTCGACAATCATTTTCATTCAGATGCCTACACCTCCTCGATACTCAAGTCCGACTCTTTGGAGGATGACAGTGGGCGCTATGGTACATTTCTGGCATTCAACACCAACTACGACCTCGTCATGCCTGGAAGAGTTACGGATGCAGGTTTGGGTGAATATGATGGCCATGTCATCCATTACCGCGTCTCAGGTGAACGCACCATTCCCGATGATTACAAGTACAGCATCATGGCTACCTCACGTGTCACCAACATCTGGGCATTCATCGTCACCTTCCTTGTCATTGCCCTGGCCATCGGCAGTTTTTTCATCCGGCGACGCATCGCGTCCGCATAAATGACCGCCATCCTTAGGCGTGGGCATAGCCATTGGGGGTTGTTGCCCGCCATGCTGTAAAAATGGCGAAATAATGAGGGAGTAATTGGGGGTGTAAAAAGATTACGCCCGACCTATTCTTTGCTGTCGGTAAGGTTTTGCATGACCACGGCACAGGAGGCGTCGCCGGTAACCGACATCACGGTTCTTCCCATGTCGATGATGCGGTCGATGCCGGCAGCCACTGCCACACACTCCACGGGAATCTGTGCCGATGCGAACACCATGGCCATCAATGCCAGCGACCCGCCGGGGATGCCCGGTGTGCCTACAGAGGCTACTGTGGAGGCAAAGGCGATGGCGAGATACTGTTGGAGGGAGAGGTCGATGCCGCAGCAGGTGGCCATGAACACCGATGCCACGCCGAGATAAATGGCCACGCCGTCCATGTTGATGGTGGCACCGAGAGAGAGGACAAAACTCCCGATGTCTTTCTTCACGCCCAGTTTTTCTGTACATTTCATGGAATAGGGTAGGGTGGCGACAGAGGAGTCGCTCGAGAAGGCGAAGAGCATGGCTGGCTGCATCTCTTTGAGGAACTTCAGCGGCGACTGTCGGCCGAAGATGTAGACCAAAGGCGAATACACGCAGAGGGTATGGGTGATGAAGCAGGCATAGGCAAGCACCACGAGGGCGGCATACGACCCCAGCACGCTTGGTCCGTTTTCCACCACTACGGGTGTGAGCATGCAGAATACGCCTAAGGGTGCTATCGCCATGATATAGTGGAGCACTTTCCCCACCACCTCGTTCATGCTGAGTGCCAGTTCCCTTGCCGGTGCTCCTTTCTCGCCCACATGCACCATGGCCACGCCGAAGAAGATGGCGATGACGATGACCTGAATCATCGTCATGTTGCTCAGCGGATTCAGGAAGTTGTCGGGGAACATATTCACGATTTGGTCCATGAAAGAGATGCTGGCCACTTCCGTCTCGCTTGCCGAGGCGGCTGCTGAGGTCAGGTCGATGGTGGGGAGCCATCCCCTGACGAGTGTCGACAGGCCCAGTCCGAGGGTGACGGCGATGACCGTAGTGAACATGAAATAGAGCACTGCCCGCAGCCCCAATCTCCCCAGTTTCTTCATGTCGTTCATTGAGAGGATGCCCGCGATGATAGAGAGCAGCACCAATGGCACCACGATGAACTTCAGCAGGTTGAGGAAGATGGTGCCGAAGGGTTTGATATAGTTGTTCACAAAATCGGCCTGGTCATTCAGCAGCACACCGGCAATGATGGCGAGCACCAATGCTATGACAATTTGTGTGGTCAGCGAAAATCGTATCTTTTTCATCACCTTTCAATTTTCCGCAAATATCATGTTCTTTTCATACTTTACATATTGATATACTTCACTGGATTCTGGCTCCTGCCATAGAAGGATGTGACTGACATCCCTATATAAGTGGTGCTTTCATCCTCGATACCAACGAACTCACATCTTCCAACGTGTTTGGAGTCTTCCGTATATTTCCAGTCAACAGGAATATAAACTTCTTCAACAATCCCGTTGACGATAGCAAGTACATGGGTTGCCTTTCTTGCACGGACGATGTCAACCTTCCAGTATTTACGGGTCATCTCATAAAGATTTTCCCTTTTTACTTTCCCAACCTTTACACACATGATGCGGTCTTCGGGATTGGGTATAAGTTCTTTCGCATTCATTTTACTTTTAATTATCTTTGATGGCCTTAAATTCTTCATCAGAAACAACGCTCATGGCCATTGTCTCTTTATCAATCTTAATATAACCATTCCGCTGGTCTGTTTCAAATCGTAAACTTTTCAAAGCCTTGTTGCTGATAGGAACATACCATGATATGTCTGTTTCCAGACCAACCGTATATTTTTCTAAAGTGCTTGTGCCCAAGGCATTGATATATTTGACATTCTCATCCAAGGGATTGCACGAAGAATAATAGTGCAAACTTTATTCCTGCTCTGAATTGTGATTATTATCAGGCTCTGCCGCCATTCCATACTGCCGCTGTTGCATATCTATGATAGTTGCAGATGACTTTTTGGCGGCTTCACGTACCATAGGTGTATAATCCGTAATGATTCGTTGCCAGTCTATGATATGCATGTCGGGATAGCGTTCGCCATATACTTCCATCACTTCACGCTGTAGTTCGTAATCTGAAGTGTCAGCATTCATAACAAGTCGATTGTAAACAAGATTACGCACGTCACGGTCATCCTCGACATTAGCCAGTTTGCGCTCAATGACGTTCTCATCGTCGTCTGCCCACTTGTTACACTGAGCCATGACTGTTTCCAAAGCCTTTTCCTGACCTTCTGGCGGGTACTTATATTTCTTCAGTAACCGTTTCACCAGTACGCGCATCTTGGCACGTGCCGACTCCTTGCGATTCCAGTCAATGGTGCGGTTGCGGCGGAGTTGCTCTGTCAGTTCACGGGTGAGGGCCACAAACTGCTCATCAGTGTAAGCCTCGCGTATTCCTTCTGGGGAACTGAGCGCATCATAGAAAGCCTTTTCCTCCACGGTCAGTCCGAGTTTGTTGCTTTCCTCCTCATTCTGTTTGATTTCCTCAGCCATCTTCAGAAGTTCTTCGATGACCTCCTCATTGGTAAGCATTCCCTTCAGATAGTTGGAGAGTGCCATGTTCAGTAAGTCGGAGAATTTCTTGCTCTGCACCACATTGGTTCGCTCGAAAGTGTGGATGCGTTCCTTCAACAAACGTTCCAACAATTTCACAGCAAGATTTTTCTCTTTCATCTTCTGTATTTCTTTTTGGAATGCTTCCTCAAAGAGTGAGAAGTTTGCACCTTCTGACTTGAAGAGGTTGATGACTCCATGGCTCTGTATGCTTTGCTCCAACAGATGGCTAATGCGCTCGTTGATGTCCTGTTTGGTAATTTTCCCTTTCTGGGCTAGTCGGGACAATAATACACGTACGGCATCCATGAAAGCCACCTCTTGTTTCTCCTGTGGTTCTACCAATGAGCGGCATAGAGTCAGTGCATTATGAAGCAGTTGACTTTCCTTCATAAAGTTCTTCATCTGTTCCGAACGCTGGGGAGCCAGCAAGAAATTGACACCACCCTTGATAAGTTGCGCTCTCTTAGGGTCTGTGCCATTATAGAAGTCGCTGTAGTCGAAGCCATAGAGCAAGTCTCGGCAAATTTCAAGTTTCTCTTGGAATTTTAGCCGTGCCGTCTTGTTGATGTCTGGGTCGCCAAACTGCTTACGGTCACGCTGCGTATAATCCTGCATGGCTTGTTTCAGTGCGCCGGCGATACCCACATAGTCAACAATCAGACCACCTTCCTTTTCAGGGAACACACGGTTCACACGGGCGATGGCCTGCATCAGGTTATGTCCTTTCATGGGTTTATAGACATACATCGTGGCGAGCGACGGCACGTCGAAGCCTGTCAGCCACATATCCACCACGATGGCAATCTTCATGGGCGAATTGTCCTCTTTGAACAGGGCAGCATACTCCTTGTTCATCTTGGGCTGTATCACATCGTGCCATTCCTCCTTGTCGGTA
>OMZE01000027.1 GCA_900315455.1 uncultured Prevotellaceae bacterium
TGGAGCTGGTCACCCGCTACAGGAAGGAGGCTGCCCCATGTTCTCGCTGACCGAAAGCCACCGCTTCTTCCTCTGCCAGCACTATGTTGACATGCGCAAGGGCATCGACAGCCTGTGCTCCGTGGTACGCTCCGACATGGGCATGCACCCGCTAACGGGTGACGTTTTTCTGTTTTTCCCCCGCCACCGCCGTTCCGTGAAGGTCCTGCGCTGGGACGGCGACGGCTTCATCCTCTACCACAAGCGGCTTGAGCGCGGGACATCATGTGCTCCGCCTTCCTCGCCGACGTCTCCAGAGCGGTGCGGAGGATGAGGTCCTCCGTGCGCCTCGTCCTGTGCCTGTACCTGCCGACCGCCTCGTGCCGCTCGCTGAAGACGTGCTTCCTTCCGTCCTCGTGTGGATGCGGGCAACGGAACCTGCGCGTGTGCAGGAGTATGGTGACCCTACGTCCGCTGATGGGCAGGTCGGCCACATTGCGTACATAACAGGAGTGGACGCTCCAGCTGATGGCCCCACATGTCGGACACGTCGCCGAATGCATGCGGCTGCATGCCTCTATGGTGACCGCGCCGGTGTCCTTGTCTAGAGAGAACGAGCAGATAGTCAAATTTTTCAGTCCCAATAAATTTCCAATCCCTATGTTTTTACGGATAAATTCAGTACTTTTGTTCCCGATGGCGTTTTCTGACATTGTTTTTGTTCTTTTGTTTGGCGATATAAAGGTACAAAATATTTGTCAGAAACGCCTGTTAAAAATGTATATACATTACTGATTATCAGTTAAATAATGTGATAATTTAATTTGGATAAAATTAAACAAAATAGTAGATTTGGAAGGCTGATTTTGCAACAAAAGTGACGAAGATCCCACCTTGGCAAAAATAAAAGAGAGTTACATCTCTGTAACTCTCTGATTTTCAGTTGTACGCCTGCAGGGGCTCGAACCCTGGACACCCTGATTAAGAGTCGGTAAAATGGCGATTTCAGAAGTTTTCTCAAAATTGCAGAAAGTTTTGCAAATATTTGTGTATCAATATTTTGTGATTTGGGTATAATTTCATAACTTTGCGGTGAAATCCCATGTAATATGGAATTTTTGTATCAGATTTGTATCGTAAAGTTAAATCAAGCATAAACAATCGGTGAGATGAAAAAGAGTGCTATACCCATTTATCGGAGAGCGAAAGAAGGCAAGGTGCTGCTTGTCATGACGCTCGACCATCGCAATGGTACCGACAAAGCCATGCCTGTGTGTGTTCGTGCTGCCATAGGCACGCTACGTCGCTATTTCTTGATGTCGGATGAGCGGTATACTCTGGAAGAGTTTGAAAGTCTTCTCAATGAAGACAACCGCAAACAAGGACCGAAGCGCAAGATGCTCGATGACTTTTTCGAGAAGATGAAATCAGCGAGTAAACGACTGGTTGAGGATGGTGACATGTCACCTGCTGAATTTATGGAAAAGCTGAGAACAAGCTTCGACGGGTTCAAGAAAAAGAAAGAAACGAAGGGTAAAAACATATATGATGTATGGGAACAGTTGTTGAAAGAGTTGTCGGATGCCAATAGGATAGGCACGCGCAATTCCTATCGTGATGCCCTGAATAGGTTTAAGGCCGACATGGGTGAGAAGGTCAACAACTCTGCCATAGGCCAGGCACTAATCGACAAGTGGGTGGCGAGGATGCAGGATTCGTCAAGGGGTCGTGCCATCGGCCAAACCACCATAGGCATGTATCTACGTGCTTTTCGTGTCGTTGTGCGCAGGGCTGCAGCAGAAGGTGTACTGCTTGCTGACAAGATGGATATTTTCAAAGGAGTCAAAGATGTGAATAGAAAGGGAGAGCGCAAAGAGCGTTTTCTTGACGTGCAGAAGATGTCACGCCTATATGATTTTTTCTTGGCTGGAGAGGCGAAGGATAAAGACGGAAACGAACTGTTCGACTCCGAATACAAGTCACGTCTTTTCGGTTCGTTAGGAATGTTTCTTTTCTCATATTTGGCCAATGGCGCGAATTTGGCTGATCTCGCACGGCTACGGTATGACGATTTCTATTACTTGCATGGGCAACAAGCCATGCGGTTTATCCGCCAAAAGACCATGCGCGAGACCAATGGGATGGAGGTCATTTTTCCTATCCTTCCCCAGATGCAGGTGATTCTCGACCGTGTTGCCAATAAACCGAGAAAAGGTGCGCTCGTTTTCAACATCATCGACGAGCATATGGGTGAGGAACGCATAAGAATCATCATGTCTAATGAAAACACCAATATTGCCCAGAGAATGGAGGTTATTGCCGGACTGGCGGGATTGGAAGAACAACCTACTCCCACCTGGTGCCGCCATTCCTACGCCACCAACCTACGTGATGCTGGCGTTTCCACCGAATACATTTCCACTATGATGGGCCACACGATGACCTCCGGCAGTGCTACTACGCTCAACTACCTCTCACGCTACAATATGGCGACGATGGTGGCCAACAATAGCAAGCTGCTCAATCGAGGCAAGCAAGACCAAAGCAAGGAGGCTCTGCTCAATCGTCTGATGGAGATGGATAGGGAGAGGCAGGAAATCATGAACAAATTGATGAATTTGTGATAGGATACAGAACGTAATAAAGACATATTGTTTTTTCCCCTTTTGCTTTGGCTGCTTGCAGCCTTCTGCGTCCAGGCGATGATATTACATCGCCTGGCAAAGATTTCATCGGAGCCAATACAATCGAATGGTTTGCGGGTTTGTTATCTGTCTACGGTAGCTGAAAGGAGGATAAGAAACCTGATAAAGCTGAGGTTTCTGAAGAATCTTCACTTCCTTCATACTCATGGAAGTGTAACCAATGTGTGGTTTGTTGAAGGACTGAGTTGACTATTTATTCCATCAGTGAGTCAACAAAGGTTTTCTCATTTCTCTTCATTTCCTTGCAGAAATCATCGTATGAGGATGTTGTCTTGCTGACTTCCACGCCATAGATGCACAAGGTCGCCTCTTGGCCTTTGAGTCGAGAATGAGGAATAATGCCCTGTCTGTTCTCCAATGGAGCGACGAAACCTCCTTTTGTCGCATTCAGATTGTTCATATAGGTAATTACCTGATGAACGTCATTCCTGTCAACTTGCGAGACTTTTTCATACCCACTAAGCCGCTTGTATTTGGCATCCAGAACGAAATCATCCTTGTAGAAGTCGGGATAACGCACACCACTATGGTCATCGAAAAGATAGATGCCGCCCCTAAGCAATTTGTTTTCAGGGTGGTTGAACCCCATGCCATGTTCACTCAGTATGACGTTGACATATTCTTCCCAAAGCCAAGCCCCATCAAAGAGGATGCCGCATATCTCATCATTACTCTCGCCATACTTGACCTCTTCCATACGGAGTATCTGAAGACACAGGCACTGCAATGGCCGGTATTCCGTATAGTATGGATGAGCTTTCAGCCTCAGGTTCTTGTTGATGATACTATTGCGTTCATTCTTGTCGTAGGTCTTGGTGTGCTCAATGATTGTTTCTACGTTGTCCTTTGTCTCACGGTCGATATTCAACACCGACATGCCATATTTCTTCGTCTTCATGAATTCGATAGTGTGGCGTATGAGTTGTGTCATATTGTTGTCGTGGGTGTACTCTCTTGTAGAATAGGCGATGTTCCCGACAAAGGGGATGTTTCTGGCAATATGACGGCCAACGTCAATCGGGCCTTTTACGTTGGCATCATTGTGTTTGTAGTTCCGATACTCCCTATACACACCTTGACGTATGGCTGCTTTCAGGAAATACGGGAACATGAACATGATGAAGTCGAAGACATCCTCTTGCTCGTTGTTGTGACTGAGGTCGAAAAGGTTGAATGACAATACCTTTTGCAGCATGTAATGAAGAAGGTAGTCATCCCGGCCTTTGTCAAATCTTGACTTGATTTTGATTCGCAAATCGTCCACGCCAATGAAGCCCATGACGTTTCCAGTTGTGATTCGCACGATGTCGGGATTGTCGGTGTTGAGGATGCTCATCACAGACGACTCGCCAATCCTGTCATCGGAAGACTCGATGCTGTATGGGAAAATGAGCAAGTTCTCATTCTCCCTGCAAAGCTGCTCCACTGTCTTGTCCGCAATGGGAAACAGTGCGGCCACGTCGCTTCTCTGGTACGATCCGGCATCGGGCTGTCCGATGTTGTTGTCAAACAATTTAATCCTCATCCAACAAATCCATTGTATCAGATAGTATTTCCTCCTGTGTCTCTTCGCCGAAATACGCCTCACGGAATTTGCCAAGAATCTCGTTCGTCTTCCGGAATCCACGCAGGTATTCCCTCAATAGCGGCTCGATGTTCATGTTCCATAATTTGATGAAATTTCCACCGTTCTTTCCCAGTTTCAGAAAATATGCCGGACCTATGCTATAAGCTGCGCCAAGACCGTCAGTTTCGGAGATGACCTTGTTCAGCCTCTTCATGGTCTCCTTGGCTTCAGCAGCCAGCGATTCACCAAAAGAGTCAAGCATTTCCTGTGTGTCCTCCGGTGTCACTTCTTTCCATGTAAACCGGCGGCGCATGGCAAAGTCCATACTCTCCACGCTGCGGTCGATGTCATTCATCGTGGCAAGGATGTACACGTTGTCTGGCACGTAGAAGCCTTTGGCGAACGTATCGGTCTCTGGCACGAGATTCTGATATTGAGTCTGGACAAGAACATCTTTCTTTCCCCTGTAACCAGGGTCGATGGCATAAAACAGCTCGCCGAAAATCTTGGATGCTTCACCACGGTTGATTTCATCAATGATGAAGACAAATGGTTTCTTCTCCACCTTGCTCGCTTCTACAACAGTAGTTTTCGTCTTCATCTTCCTAATCTCACGAATGATGACAAAAGCGTATGAATCAGGCTGTGTTCCGTACTTCCTATCATAATGGTTGCGAATGTCCCGAACATTATTCAGGGGAATCTCCTTTGTCAGCAAGTCAAGGATCTCATCTGCGTTGACCGCAATCTGAGTGGTCTTCTCATTTGTCTCATTATGTACTAGAATGGTATGGCTGTGCATCTCAGAAATCGAGAACTCACTTCCGTTCACGGTTTTGAACTTTGTTCCGTTCTCACTGGCATTTTCCACAAAATGTTCCAGTTTCTCCTGCCATGACAATTCCTTTGTCAAGCTCTCTACTGTTTTTAGGGAATCCTCAATATTCTTGATGGCTTCGCGACAGAACTCCTTGAAAATACCATCTTCCCGCCTGAATCCCATTTGGTCTTCACCCTTTTCAACAGGGCGAAGACCCTCCACGAAATCAGTATAGTCGTATGATGGATGGAACTGGACGAATTTTGTTATGGCCCCCATCTCATCGGCTATGGCCTGAGCCATATAAGTTTTTCCGGTTCCAGGAGCACCTGTTAGAACAAGATTGTAGTTTTCATGAAGAAGATCAATGTATTCCTTATATTTCATTTGCGGCTTGGTTTCTTTGAATAATAAACTGTTTACATAATCAATAATGTCCTGTATCTTGCTGTCTGCTTTGTGGATAGCTTTTCTATATGAGCCATATACTTGCCCATCAAAATCTTTCTCGTCAAGATTCACATAATCCACATTACATCGGCATAATGTGGCACCTTCGATTTTTGACGTCTCGATATTGCTTGTCACCACTCCAACAGCCTTAATTCTCATAAAAGGCTGATCATGTTTCGGTCCTTTTGTGGACGTAGATTTCAGTATAATGATGTCTTGTTTAGAAATGGTCTTGGCCAATGCGAGTAATTGCTGGTCATTTACACTATTATCATTGTGTCTGCTTTCCCATATTCCTTCTTTAATAAACCTGTCATACTGCGAGTTGGTGGCTCCAAATGCATAACCTACAAGCCAAAAATTATTATGGGAGTTATCGTTTGTATCTTTTATAATGCCAAGGAGTTCTTTTATTTCCTTCGCTTGTGCATCGGTGGTCCTATGAAAGAAAAGAGTGTTTTTGACGATTCCAGTTGTTATTGGTTCCTCCAATATTCCTTTCCATTCCACAAATCTCTGAAGAGGATTTTCACTTTCCTTATCATTAATCAATTCAGAAGTAAACAATCCCCATCCAAGCATAGTATGGTGGTTGGCATTTCCTACACGAATATTCTTGAAAACAACAACAATATCCCCGACATGAACATTTTTCATAAATTTCCAATATGCGTCAGGAACAGCAACATCTGTGTTCCCATGGGCTTTTTGAAAATCAGACCTCATCGTTTCATAGTCTTTGTATTGACTATAATCACGTATCTGGTGGGAAACTGTGCTCCCACAAACCAACCTATCCTTATTGAACGTGTCGGCATCTCCAGCCCACATCCATACTTTGGTTTGATTGCATTTTGAATTATCTTCGTTTTCTTTCCATATGCCATCCAGCAATTTAGCATACTCAAAAATATCCTTTCCTTCTCGTTTGTCGATTAGATAAAACTGAATGTCTGCTATTGATGCGTTCTTCGTTCCCTTCATTCCTAACACTTCTGCAATAACCCTGAGCCTTTCAAGACTATAATAAGGAATGATTGATTCGTTTGAATACAAAAAAGCTATTTTCCATTTAATGACTGGCCATAGTTCTTTTACGGCTTCGATGGCTGCCAAATTCCCCTCTCTTCCATACTCAGCAAGACGTATGATAGCGCTCTTTACTTTTTCAAAGGCTTCATCGGCAGTTTTCCCAAGCGAAGAATTCCATGCGTAAGAGTCATCGAATCCACCATTTTCCCCTTTAGGACTATTAACATATCGGTAAATGCCAAATTTGTATGACGAACCTCCCCAAACGGAACCAAGATTTGTCGTCTTGCTCTCAATCCAATAACAGAAAGAGTCAGCCCTTTCAAGGTTAGTATACTGTTCCAAGGTCATATCTTTCAAGGATTCCAAAGGGAAAGCATTGGAAAATTCATTATACAGTTGGTGTAGTTTGCGGTTTTCTTCTGTTATCATAGTTATCATTTTACTTTTCATTAAAAGTGATAGTGTATTCTTCATTATCGGGATTAGCAAAGACAATCATGTCCTCTTTTTCCCTTATATATCCAATAAGGTGTGGCTTCTTTTCATTATCGTGGACGATTCTGAATCCCATACCATTTATTGGCTTCTTTATCCATATATTACCTTTGTTACAGGAGTAGCCTCTTGGATAATTTCCCAGTTTTATGTAATCTCCAGTAACTTCAAGGTAATAGCCCAAAGTGGATAGGACAACACGGCAGTTGTAGGACAAGAATCGTTTGCTTGCCCTAGTAAATGGCACACTTTTAACAAAATACCATTCAGAGTCATCTTCGACACTCTCTTCTTCAATATCCTCTTCTTCTATTTCTGACTCATCAGATTCTTCCTCAAAACCTTTCCGTTTCAAATCTGCAACAACCATTCTTATGTCCGCGTATCTTGTGTTGTTCTTGCAGAGTTCTTTGATTTCCCTGAAATGCACATCAAGTCCAACCTTTTTAACAGCAGCCAAGACAGATTTATATATGTCATCTGCAACATAATCTGCTACGTCAACCTCTCCTTTTTCTATCAGCTGAGCGATATGACTATAGATTATCTCAATACGTTCATTACTTTGTTCTGCTATTTGCTGAGGTGTCAAGCCATCCCTTATCATCCACAGGGTTCTTTGAGCACCATAGATGAAAGATAGATGCTTGGCGGGTTTCTCGCTTTCTTCCCCATCTAACTCAATTCTTTTTACAGACTTCATGTATTCAGATACAATAGGGTCTGTCTTGATGATTTTACTCGTGATGGGAGAGACGAGAACTATACCATGAAAACTTCGGCAACGGCTCAAAGCAACATACACTTGACCATACGTGAACGCCTTACCTGCATCTATGACAACCTTATCGAAGGTTAGTCCTTGACTTTTATGAATTGTAACTGCCCACGCGAGCTTCAAGGGATATTGTGTAAAAGACCCACATAGGACAGCTTCTATCTCCTTTGTTCTTTTGTTGATATGATAGCGATAAAAATCCCATGTCTGTTTTTCAACATTTATTTCATTTCCATCGTCTGTTCTAACAACAAGGCCATATTCACCCAGTGATGTGACTGTTCCAAGTGTTCCATTAACAAATTGGCCATACTCATTGTCATTTCTGATAAACATGACCCTGGCATCACGTTTTAGTTTTAGAACATAATTGGTTGGCCATTCCTCTTGTGGGAAAAAGTCTTCTATGTATGCCTTATATTCGAAAACATTTCCCGGCAGCTCTTCCAATCGCCTGTTATTATATGATTTTGACCTCCAGTTATGGGTGGTAAGCCTAATGTAGCCCTCATCATCTTTCGGGACAAAGCCTTTTTTGTATCTTCCTTCAAGTTCCTTTAATTCTATAGAAGATATATGCCCTAATCTGACATTATTCAACAGCGTGACGAAATTGCGCTCATCTTGTCGGTGAATAATCTTCAGTTCAAACATGGGGCAATCCATTTTCTCCAGAATCTTACTGTTGAAAAAATATGGAGAATTGTACTTCTCTTTTAATTTTTCCCAATCTTCATCCGTTGCCACAGGCATCAATTGGTACAGGTCTCCGAACATGACAATTTGAACACCACCGAACGGGTGATTATTCTTTCTATAATGCCTTAAAACATCATCTATCTCGTCCAAAAGGTCACAGCGAACCATACTGACCTCATCAATTATCATAAGGTCAATTCTATTGACAAGCGTTATCTCGTCTTCTTTAAGAGCATACAGCTTATGAATCCTCATCCCAGGAATATATGGTCCAAGTGGAAGATGCAAGAAAGAGTGTATGGTAACACCGCCGGCATTTTTGGCTGCAACACCAGTGGGAGCCAGAACAACTACATTTTTTTTGTTTCTCCTACATTCGGATGTAATTTCACGCAAAACTGTTGTCTTTCCTGTACCTGCCTTACCTGTAATGAATAGTGATTTACCATTCATTACAAGTTCCAATGCTTTTGCGCCATATTTATCTAACTTGTACTTCATAGCATTTGCTTTAATGTTGCTGATAACCGACAGAATGCATTGTTTCGTACTTATGGATTCGAGCCTTTCAACAGCACCCATCTGCCAGCACTTGTGTTGCCCTCACGTATCAAAACGCCTTTCTTTTGCAAGGCAGCGAGGTCGCGTTCTATTGTCCTTTTAACTACCGACATTACTACCGACATTACTACCGACATCATCGGGGACATCTATCGGGGACATCACCAGAGATATTGATGCTGTTTTTTTCGACATTTGCAAATGTCGAATACGGATTCTTAGACCACAACCGATGGATGAGTCCTTTTTTATTGCAAAAATACTATTTTTTTTCTATTTGTATTCTTATGAAATAGAGGTTTTTCAATCCGTGATGAAACAATTTGAATAAAAATGTATAAATTTGCATCCTAAATCAATATCATTGAGGAAAACCTATCCCCAATGGACAACCTACTATCGACATGACCCAAAGCGAAGAAATACTGGAGCAAGGCCTTATCAACACTTTGAAGGAAATGGACTATGAGTTCGTTGCCATCAAGGAGGAAGAAAACCTATATGCCAATTTCAAGGTGCAGTTGGAAAAACACAATCGCAAGGAATTGGCATTGCATGGCCGTGAACATTTCACCGACAAGGAATTTGAGAAGATATGCATTTATCTTGAAGGTGGTACACGTTTTGAGAAAGCCAAGAAACTCCGTGACCTCAAAGACTTCCAGTTGGAAAACGGCGAACGTGTTTGGATTGAGTTCATCGACAAGCAGCATTGGTGTCAGAATGAGTTTCAGGTCAGTAACCAAATCACTGTCGAAGGACGGAAGAAATGCCGTTACGACGTTACCATCCTCATCAACGGCCTACCCTTGGTGCAGATTGAACTGAAACGCCGTGGGGTGGAATTGAAAGAGGCCTACAATCAGATACAGCGTTACCACAAGACTTCCTTCCATGGCCTTTTCGACTACATCCAGATATTTGTCATCAGTAATGGCGTGAACACCCGATACTTTGCCAACAATCCAAACAGTGGCTACAAGTTCACGTTTAACTGGACGGATGCCGAGAACGTTCCATTCAACGACCTCGGGATGTTTGCCCAGCTCTTCTTCGACAAGTGCAACCTCGGCAAGATGATCAGCAAGTACATCGTCTTGCACGAGGGCGACAAGTGCATGATGGTGTTGCGTCCCTACCAGTTCTACGCCGTGGAGCAGATTCTCGACCGTGTGCAGAACACCAACAGGAACGGTTACGTCTGGCATACCACGGGAGCAGGAAAGACACTCACCTCCTTCAAGGCAGCGCAGTTGGTCAGCGAGATAGATGGCATAGACAAGGTGATGTTCGTGGTTGACCGCCACGATCTCGACACACAGACACAGTCGGAGTATGAAGCGTTTGAGCCAGGTGCCGTTGACAACACTGACAACACCTATCAACTGATAAAGCGTCTGAGTGGCGACAGCAAGATTATTATCACCACCATACAGAAGTTGAATTGTGCCGTCACCCGTGACTATTACAACAAACACCTGCAAGAGGTGCGCAACAAGAAAGTGGTGATGATATTCGACGAGTGCCACCGCAGCCATTTCGGCGAGTGCCACAAGAACATCGTCAGGTTTTTCAGCAACCTTCAAATCTTCGGTTTCACAGGAACACCCATCTTTGTCGAGAACGCCAAACAAGACCACACGACCGCTGAGGTGTTCGGAGACTGTCTGCACCGCTACCTCATCAAGGATGCCATCGCCGATGAAAACGTGCTTGGCTTCCTCGTGGAATACTACAAAGGTCAGCAGGATACTGATCTCTTTGATGAGAAACGTATGACGGAGATAGCGCAGTTTATCCTCAACAACTTCAACAAATCGACTTTCGATGGTGAGTTCAACGCACTTTTCGCTATCCAGTCCGTTCCCATGCTCTTGAAATACTACAAGATATTCAAGTCGCTCCATCCCAAAATCAAAATCGGCGCAGTGTTCACCTATACGGCAAATGAGAGTCAGGATGACGACCAGACAGGTATGAACCAGGGCTTTGAGGATGAAGCCGTAACATCGGACGAGCTGCAAGCCATCATGGACGATTACAACGCCATGTTCGGCACGGGCTTCACGACAGAGAACTTCAGCGCGTACTACGATGACATCAACTTGCGTATGAAGAAGAAAAAGGCCGACATGGAACCGCTTGACCTCCTTTTGGTCGTGGGAATGTTCCTGACCGGATTTGATGCCAAGAAGTTGAACACGCTCTATGTCGACAAAAACCTGGAATACCATGGGTTGTTACAGGCTTTCAGCCGAACGAACCGTGTGCTGAACGAAAAGAAACGTTTCGGCAAGGTGGTCTGTTTCCGCAACCTCAAAGAAAATGTCGATGCAGCCATCAAGTTGTTCAGCAACAACCAGCCGAACGAGTTCATCATCCGGCCACCGTACAATGACGTAAAACAGGAGTTGAATGAACTGGCAACAAAATTCTTGGAGAAATATCCTGATGTGCAGTCGGTTGACCAACTGAAGAGCGAGTACGACAAGCGGGATTTTGTTTTGGCTTTTAGAGAACTGATCAAGAAACACGCTGAGATACAGATATATGAAGACTTTGAACCTTCTGACACAGACCTTGTGTTGACTGAACAGGAGTTCAACGACTTCAAAAGCAAATACCTTGACCTAACTGTTGGTGTCATCAACCCAATTCTCGATGGTTCTCCAATGGCGGCAGATGATCTTTCAAGCCAAGGCGAGCAAGGCATGGAAGACATCGACTTCTGCTTGGAGCTTCTTCATAGTGATGTCATCAACGTGGCATATATCCTCGAACTGATAGCCGACCTCGACCCCGATGAGGAGGACTACCAGCAGAAACGCCAGCACATCCTCGACACCATGATTAAGGATGCCGTGATGCGCAACAAGTCAAAACTTATCGATGGATTCATCCGTGAAAACGTGGATGAGGACAAGGTCGGGTTCCAACAGGCAAAGGCCGACGGGTCAATGGATTTGGAAAGCAGGTTGAATAACTACATTGAGACTGCGCGTAGCAATGCCATTCACGACCTTGCCGTCTCTGAGGATATTGACGAGGCAGCACTTGTCAAGTTCATCTCGGAATTTGACTTCTTGCAACGTGGAAAACCAGAAATCATCAAGAAAGCCATCAAGGCCAAGAAAGGATTGAAACTGCTGGAACGCACGGCCATGCAACGGCGTATCATTGACCAACTACGTGAAATCATCAACACCTATAACTGGGACTAATTACAAGCACTAACAATCTTCTACTCATAATATGTCTGAAGACCTTCAACAAAAACTGCGCAGCCAACTATGGACTGTTGCCAACACGCTGAGAGGAAACATGTCGGCAAGCGACTTCATGTATTTTTCCCTTGGTTTTATCTTCTACAAGTATCTGTCTGAAAAAATCGAGTTGTATGTCAATGAAGAACTGGAAGCCGATGAAACCACCTTTCAGGAAGTATGGGAAAGTGATGACGATGACATGAAATCCGAGATAAAGGAAATGTGTGTGGAGAATCTTGGGTATTTTGTAGAGCCAGACTTTCTCTTCTCCACCATCATCGATGCAATCGGTCGTAAAGAGAACATCCTTCCCCATTTGGAGCGTTCATTGAAGAAAATCGAAGACAGTACCATTGGACAGGAGAGCGAAGACGATTTTGGCGGCCTGTTCTCCGACATCGACCTTGCCTCCCCCAAACTCGGAAAGACCGCCGATGACAAGAACCGTCTGATTAGTGACGTTCTTGTAGCTTTGAACGGTATAGATTTCGGACTGGAGGATGCAAGCGACATCGACATCCTTGGCGATGCCTACGAATATATGATTGGTCAGTTTGCCGCTGGCGCAGGCAAAAAAGCAGGTGAGTTCTATACACCGCAAGAAGTCAGTCAAATTCTTGCTGAAATCGTCACCACAGGCAAGACCCGTCTGAAGAACGTCTATGACCCCACCTGTGGCTCTGGTTCTCTATTACTCCGAACAGCACGTAGTGGCAAGGCTGACAGCATTTTCGGACAGGAGAAGAATCCCACGACGTTCAACCTGGCCCGTATGAACATGCTGTTACATGGGGTGAAGTACAATGACTTCGACATCCAAAACGGGGACACCTTGGAGGCAGATGCTTTCGGCGACCAAGAGTTTGATGCGGTGGTTGCCAATCCTCCCTTCTCTGCTGATTGGAGTGCCGCTGCGAAGTTCAACAACGACGACCGTTTCAGCAAGGCAGGTGTTCTTGCTCCAAGGTCAAAAGCCGACTATGCTTTCATCCTGCACATGATCTACCACCTCAACGATGGTGGCACCATGGCATGTGTGGCTCCTCATGGCGTGTTGTTCCGAGGGGCAGCAGAGGGGAAAATCCGTCAGTTCCTCATAGAGAAGCGCAACTACATCGATGCCATCATCGGCTTGCCAGCCAACATCTTCTATGGCACCAGCATCCCCACATGTATCATCGTGGTAAAGAAATGCCGCAAGGAAGGTGACAACATCCTCTTCATTGATGCCAGCAAGGAGTTTGAGAAAATCAAGACACAGAACAAGCTCCGTCCCGAACATATACAGAAGATTATAGAGACATATCGGGAGCGCAAGGAGATTGAGAAATACAGCCACCTGGCTACGATGCAGGAAATCATCGACAACGACTATAACCTCAACATCCCCCGCTATGTTGACACCTTTGAGGAGGAGGAACCCATCGACATCCACGCTGTGATGAAGGAAATCAAGGAACTGGAAGCGAAACGAGCCGACCTAGACAAAGAGATTGAGGTGTATCTGAAGGAGTTGGGTATTGTGGAATAAAAAGCAATCAGCGTATGACAATTGATGATATAAAGTCTATCATTGCAACAGACGAGACCCGAACTCTGGAACTGAAAAAGACGACGGGAGAACTGAAGGATGGAATGCATTCGGCATGTGCTTTTCTGAATACTGATGGTGGCTGGCTCATTATCGGTGTTCTACCCAAGTCACTGAAAATAGTTGGGCAACAGGTAACAGACAGTACACGTCAGGAGATAGCGAACGCACTTGCTGGACTGGAACCTGCCATTGATGTTAAGGTCGAGTATATAGATGTGCCTGAACATCCTGGCAATCAAGTCATAGCCATGCACTTTGATCCATGGGTATGGGGGCATGTCCCATATACTTGTAAAGGGCGTCCTTATTTCAAAGTGGAGAGCACAACGAAGGTTATGCCACGTGAAATGTACGATGAACGTTTACGCCAGAGCAAACCACAATTCTTTGCATGGGAGCGTCAAGAGGCTGATGGGGTTACCATCACCGACCTTGACGAAGCCAGAATACGGGGAGCTGTTCGTTTGGGCGTGGAAAGTGGACGTTTGAATGGAACCGCTATGACAGAGACAATAAATACTTCGCTTCAAAAGTCGGGACTGCTTAACGATGGTAAACTGAACAATGCTGCCGTAATGCTCTTCACCAAGAAGCTATATGGCTATCCACAGTTGCGCTTGCGCATGGCTCGTTTCCGTGGCACGGGAAAGAATGAATTTGGTGACAATCAACAGGCAGAAGGCAACTTTTTTGATCTTCTTGATGCAGGTATGTCATTCCTCTTCAAACACCTCAATTTGAGCGGAAAAATTGTGGGGCTTCGTCGCATGGAGCAACTTGAAATACCTGTAGAAGCATTGCGCGAAACGCTTGTGAATGCCCTGGCACATCGCCGATACGACCAACCTGGCACATCTGTTGGCATTGCCATCTATGACGACCGTGTAGAGATTGAGAATCCAGGTGTACTTCCTCCAGAACTGACTCCAGAGACTATCAAACAGCCTCACAATTCCCATCCATACAATCCGTTGATTGCCACCTTCCTCTACAAGAGTACCTTCCTTGAAAGTTGGGGTTCAGGTGTCCGTCGTATAATAGATTCTTGTGCTGATGCAGGTGTTGAGGAACCAACTTGGCACATTAATTCTAATTTCGTGTGGGTTACGTTCAAACGTCCTGCAGATAAGTCAAGCTATACTAAGGAGGGTACAACTACCACCCAAAAACAAAGGGATTCTGAAAAACAAAGGGGTTCTGAAAAACAAAGGGGTTTTGAAAAACAAAGGGGTTTTGAAAAACAAAGGGGTATAAGTTCCGAAAAGGATACAAGTTCAACACAGGGTACAAGTTCCGAAAAACAAAAGGGTTCCAAGTTTATCTTGAAAATGATTGAAGTGATGAACTATGAGTATATGAGTGTACCAGAAATCATGGAAAAGACAGGTCGAAAGAATCGTATATATTTTAATGAAAAATACATCAAACCCGCTTTGAAACTTGGAATTATAGAGAGGAAATATTCTGATCAGCCTTTCCATCCATATCAGCGATACCGCCTGACAGAGAAAGCTATGCACCTAAAGTATTCACAATCATCAGAGGAACAATGACTATGGCTACAGATAGCAAAAATAGAATCCCCAATTTTTCGAGTGAGCGAGAGCAGAACGAAGCTTGTTCAGACTCTGCCGAGCATGAGAAAAATCAAGGAAAGCATTTCCTTAATGCGCCCGATTTGAGATTCCCGGAGTTTACAGGGGAGTGGCAGCGAACGACATTTGGCGAATGTTGTACGCCTCTTGAATATGGCATGAACGCTCCCGCCAAAGAATACGATGGAAAGAATAAGTATATACGAATAACGGACATTGACGAAGACACATGTACTTATAAGAGCGATGATATAGTTTCGCCAAACGCAGTGTTGGAGGACAAATACAAAGTTAAGAAAAATGATATTCTTTTTGCCAGAACAGGAGCGAGTACAGGTAAAGCATACCTGTATGATGAACAAGATGGACTTATGTACTATGCAGGTTTCCTTATCCGTGGGAATGTTAAGAAAGACTACAACTCTAAGTTCGTCTTTCTTCAAACACAAACTCAGAAATACAAGAAATGGGTTGATATAATGTCGATTCGCTCGGGACAACCTGGTATAAACTCACAAGAATATTCCAGTTATAAGTTCCGTGTTCCTCCCTCAAAAACAGAGCAAGATAAAATTTCATCATTGTTCGCTTTGTTGGATGAACGTATCTCAACCCAAATCAGGGTAATTGACAAACTTAAATCCTTAATGCAAGGACTGAACAATGAATTGATGGATAATCCTAAATGGGCCAAAGTATATGTAGGTGATTTTATGGAGTTCTTTACTACTAATTCACTTTCATGGGAACAGTTGTGTTTTGACAAAGGACAGGTACATAATCTTCACTACGGTCTGATACATAGAGGACTGCCAACAATGGTTGACTGCCAACAAATCTCTCTTCCCTATATAAAAGAAGGTTCCTTACCCAAGCAATACGTTATTTGTAAAGATGGTGACGTAGCTTTTGCTGATGCTTCAGAAGATACAACAGAAGTCGGAAAAGCAGTGGAACTAACCAATATAAAGAATCAAGATGTTGTTTGTGGACTCCACACAATACATGGTCGTGATGTCAAGAACATGACGGTCGGAGGTTTCAAAGGTTTCGCATTCAACAGCAAGTATTTCCACGACCAACTACGTCGCATAGCCCAGGGGTCAAAGGTTTACTCCATCAATACCGACAACTTAAAATCCTGCCACCTCTACATCCCCTCTATTGAAAAACAACAAAAAATAGTTGGTCTACTAAGTTGTTTGCAAGACAAAATAGAAATTTCGGAACAAGAACTTCATGCCTATGAGATTCAGAAGAAATTCTTGCTAAAAGGGCTATTCATATAAGTTACACAAACATTGCTGTTAGTAGATACTGTCTTTGCTGTTGTAACTTGGAAAGGTAGCATTCTTCTATTCTTATCTTTTCTTCCCATAATTGCATAACTTGCACAATATGTTGCTGATGGGATATAGATGGGATTTCAATCTTTAGCTGAAGAAACTCTTCAACACTGATAGAACGACCGTCACGGATTCCATAGGTAACGATACGTAAGGAATTTATAAATTTCTTGGATGTGAAGTAATACTTCAAAAATGCAGGTGACAATTTATCTTTAGGCACCAGTATCGTATAAGCAGGGCTGCATACACCTAATTTTTCTGAATATGCGAAACCGCCTTGAAATGAACGTAGGTGTATTACATATTGATTAGGACGGACTATCTTATAATTGATAATAGAAGAAGAGTTGAATTTGATGTCTATATTCAACTCATTTCGTTCTATCATACCATACTCCTGACTGGCGGATAACACGTTAGAGTATTGCAATTTATTGTTTCGTTCGTTGGAGATAGTAAAGAGGTCTGCATATTTGTATGTTAGCCAATCTTCTTTTCCTGATGGATTATACAATTGTTGACAAATGGCATCAGATAGAGATTTCAAGTCCTCAATTACCCTGATTTGGGTAGTAATGCGTTTGTCTATAAATGTCAACAATTCTGACACCTTTCTTTGTTCAGGAAGTTGAGGAATAGAAAACTTAAACGATTTTATTTGCTCAAAATTAAGTCCCTGTCTGTTCCCTCCTGCTTGAAAACTATCTATTTGTTTTTGTCCTTTATCGGACAATAACAAACAACTTAGATAATAGGGAAGTATCTCTTTTTTTTGGCCTTACAATACAAACATGCTGATTAACATTTCCACCGACGACAGTGTTTGAAGCCACACTGCATCTACCAATTGAGGCACCTGTTATATTAAGCAAAACATCACCGTTTTGAATTTCTGTAGCAATCTGTTTTTGATGCGTTTCCTCATCAATGTAGGCTATATCTTCCAAATATAACTGTCCATTGCCAACATTCTGACTCCTCACAAATGGATGACCTTCTGTAGTATAGACGCATTCCCCGCCTTTAGGTGTGACACCACTTCCTATCTTACTTGTCAATCGACCGATTCTTGTTAATTTGTAATCCCCACTAAACTCCGGGAATCTCAAATCGGGCGCTTTTCATACAAAAAAACTCCAATTATCTTTTCCCTATTATTATTACATAATTACATAACCCTTTAAAACAAGATTAATATGGAAAAGAAAAGTACAATTAGAGAGGTGTCTGTCCTTTGGAAAAAGGACAAACAACAGTATGTGAAGCAGTCCACTCTCTCTGCTTACTCGCTCATTTTAGAGAATCACATACTCCCAACGTTTGGTGACAAGCAACAGCTTGTGGAATCGGATGTACAGAAATTTGCCTTGCAAAAGCTACATGATGGTCTCAGCCAAAAGACGGTGAAGGATATACTCATCGTCTTGAAGATGTTACAGAAGTTCGGAGCAAAAAATGGATTCATCCCCCTATCGGATTGGAGTATCAAATACCCTACGGAACAAACAAAAGGAGAATTGAATGTGCTTAGTATTGCCCATCAACGACGTATCATGCAATATGTTCAAGAAAACTTCACATTTCGTAATCTCGGCATATATATCTGTTTAAGTACAGGCATGAGAATTGGTGAAGTTTGCGCATTGAAATGGTGTGATATTAATCTGACAACGGAAACCATAAGTGTAAATCGCACCATAGAACGCATCTATGTCATTGAAGATAACAAGCGACACACAGAATTGGTGATTGGTACACCAAAAACAAAGAATTCCATCCGCGAAATCCCTATGAGTCGTGAACTGATTAAAATTATTCGTCCATTAACAAAAGTGATGAATAAAAATTTCTTCATCCTCACCAATGAAGCAAAGCCAACTGAGCCGCGCACCTATCGTAACTACTACAAGCAGTTGCTAAAGAAACTCAACATACCTTACTTGAAATTTCACGGCCTTCGCCACTCGTTCGCAACGCGATGTATTGAAAGCCAATGTGATTACAAGACGGTGAGTGTCATCCTTGGTCACGCCAACATCAGCACCACACTCAATCTTTATGTGCATCCAAATATGGAACAAAAGAAGAAGTGTATCAATAAGATGTTCAAGGCATTGAAATAAATGTATAAACAGTAGAAGTCCCGTTAATAGTTGGCACAAGAGACATTCGTAAAGTACTATTACGTATTACATGCATTGTCATTAGCGAGTTTTTTTTTATGAATGTCTCTTTTTTAATTTTGGAATTATATAATTGAAAATATATAAAATAATTTCATTATATATTATTATAATAGATTTTAAATTTTATAATTATATAATTATTTATATATATAATTAAATATCATAGAAATTGAAAATCAATTTTTTCAATTATATAATTATATGATTTTATAATAATAATGTTTTAAAAATTTGATATTATACTTTAACATTATACATTTTTATAACTATATAATAATATTTATATATAATTACAAATCAATATAATAATTTGAATATATAATGTAGAAAAAACTATTAGATTTTTGATTAAATCGAATAAAATATTAAGATTTTTTACTTTATCAAAATAATAATCATGACCTTTGCCATGGTCATTTCAGAGCTAAGATCGCAAGTTGTACTTTTGGGGACCAAAAAGTGTACTAGCCAACATAGTTGGGGTTATTAATGACTTCGCAACTCAGTAAAAATCTTTCTTAACTCTTTAACAGTGGAAGTCTGAGGTCTATAATTGATTCGTTTCAGTTGTTGACTCCTGGAATGAGTCCTTGAAAGGTTTACTATATTGAGCAAGTTCGCTGACCTATCACCAGCCGTTTTGCCAATTCTGACATTTTTAAACGCTTATTTGTCGTGCCGTAGGATATGAACCTCTCCCGTCATCACGCCATCAGAATCTTTGCATACATGAAGACATGCTCCATAATGTTTGAGTATCCCCATTACTTTCAGCGCGTCAGCACAGAGGGAGACGGAAAGACGTATACGATACGTTTTGCCCTTGTCGTTGAGAATGGGATAATACAATCCGGAATAATCCCCGGCACCACCTCCCAGGTTTTTCAACAAGAGATCAAGGAACGAGCTGATACGGTTAGGAATCCCTTCACATTTCTCTGCCACGGCACATGCGACAAGAAGTTTCGGGATTGGAATCTTGATTATTGTCTCGCCATCTTTAATGGCTTGTTCAAGCGGTTTGTAACTATTGACCAATGTCATGGTTGGAGAAAATGATTTTACGACCATTATATTAACGGATGTTGCAAAATTACGAAATAATGTCCAAATCTCCAATATAAAAAGAACGCCTATTCACGGAAAAAGCGAAAGCTGAAGCGAGGGTGACGAGAACCTTAATGATAATGGCGGAAAAGAAATAGTGCTTTTGGTTCAAAGTCCGCCGCTGAAACCACCTAATCAGAGTAATGTACGCTAAAGGTTAGTACCGATAACGTACACATTGAGGTAAAGTTTTCCGCTTTCTGATTCAGCCCGATTTTTCTTTTCCCTATTGCTGGGAGCGCAGCGACCTCCTTATTGAATATTTTGAATTGAAAACCCGTCTTCATTGACAGTCTTTTATTATGTCTTTTTATTATGTCATTATTAGGTACACGCAAAGTATTCTATATCAACAAGTTACTATATCAAAGCGGAAAAGAAATAGTGCTTTTTCGATGAAAGCGGAAAGGAAATAGTGCATTTGCGGAAAAGAAATAGTGCTTTTTGCCACACCATCCAGCTGTGCAGAGTTCGGTATCGTTAATAATCACTTTGTACGTTAAAGGTAACTACCGATAACGTACACATGGGGTAAAACTTTTCCGCAAGCTGCTATATATTGGAGTCAACTGCTGGATGGAGCACTCCTGCACAAATGGAAAAGAAATAGTGTTTTTATATTGTAGGATCTTGTTAACTATGAGATACTAAATAAGGTGGGGCAAGTTGCCTGGAATCCTTGCCTCACCATTAAGAATGACTCTCCGGAATTTCGTTGACTTCGTAAAAAAGGCGTGAATGACTCCCCAGGTGACTCTCGGGCCTGGAAAACCCCTCTAATCCTAAAGGAGTCATCACGCCTATGTTGTTACAATGTGGTTTCACCTTTATTGTTTTTGATGATGCAAAATTAGTATCTTAATCTTAAATTTGCAAATTATACATTGAAATAATTATGATAATAAACATTGTTTAACAGAATTATCAAAATATGACTTTGATATTAATTGCTGTTAACATAATTATGATTATCTGCATGTTTCTTGTCTATTTAAAAAGAATACACTATTTTTGACTGACAATATATATAAAACTACAATTATGGATATTAAGACTATAGTTAAGGATCGCGGTTTCCTTATGGAAGATGTGGCGAAAGAGATGGGAATATCCCCAATTACGCTATCACAGACCATTGCGAGAAACCCTACAGTTAAGACTTTACAGCGGATAGCTAAAGTCATAGGTTGCCAGGTAGGTGATTTTTTCCAAGATGAAACCGAGAGTCATGACTACGACTTCATTTGTCCTCATTGCGGTAAGCCCATCAAGGTATCAAAGCTTGATTCAAATATGTAAATACGCATGGTCGCAAAACACCACGAAAATGGCCAAAAGGCCAAAACCAAGGAAATAAAAATCCGGCAACGGGAGAACAATGTCAGCACCATCATTTCTTATTTCGATGGCAGGAGGAAAGTCGCTGAGATATGGGCGTGGCACGAGGGGAAATACCTCCTCGGCACGTATGGTGCGACCATGTTTATTTGCAGACCCAATGACTGCCTGAGACAAGCTGGCACGCCAAAGGAGGCGGCAGAATGGATAGAACATGAATTGAGTGAAATGCTTGGGGCATGCGAGTTCACTCCCTCTATGATTTTTTGAATTATAAAAATATAAATTTATAATAATAGAAATTTATAAAAATATAAAAATATTTCATTATATAACATTAAAATAGTTTTTTGATTTTATAATTATAAAATTATTTTTATATATAATAAAATATCATAGAAAATGAAAAACAATTTTTCAATTATATAATTATTTATTTTTATAATTATATAATAATAATGTTTAAAAATATTGATATCATAATTTTAGTATTATATATTAATTATATTTTATATTTATGATGATATTTAATTATAAATCAATATAATATAATTATTAAATAATACAGAAATTAACTATTAAATTTTTGATTTAAACAACAAAAATACTATAAATTTTTTACTTTATTAAAAAAATAATTATACCTTTGCAAAGGTCATTTCAGAGCTAAGACCGCAAGTTGTGCTTTTGGGTACCCAAAAGCGTACTTGCAAACGTAGTTGGGGTTAAAATTATCCTCGCAACTTGGTAATTTTTTTTATTACTTTTTATTATGAAACATGGAAATAGAATTCTCAAGAAGGTCTACCTCACTGAAGCTGAAGAGAAATACGTTCAGTTGAAAGCCCGTGAATATGGCTATAACTTTAGCCATATGTGTCGTTATGCCTTACTCCATCTGGATGATACCAGTGCCAGAATGAAAATAAAAGTGACTAATGAGCACAATATGCTTATTGAAGAACGCCAAAGACAATTGGCGGCTATAGGTAACAATATTAATCAAATTGCTCATCAAGTAAACATCTTCGCATTAGATGGAATGATTTCTGAGCAATATGTTACCGATGTAATTATTCCGGCTATTGATGAATTAAGACAGTTGTATCAATCAATCAATATGGATCAGCTTTTTATCAAAAAACGACTCTACACCAAGTGACCTTCAGTAATGGTATTTTCCAGGAAAGTTCCTGGCATGATAATCCGAGGAATTTTCCCTGACTTTATAGGTTGCCAACTCGTTGATATCATGTCTCTCTATCCATGAGGTTAGGGAGTAGATGGAGCATGACTGCTGGTTGGACTTGTCGAAGATTCTGATTTTGTAAAAGTCACTGTAGATAATGAGTCTATCATCCGATAGACGGAGGAGAACAGTCTTGAGTCTGTCGAGCCAAAGGCGAAACTCACGTTCAAATGCGAGGAGTTCGTCGAAGTAGTTGGAGTTGATTTTCAGCCGATTCTTTTCTGTACCATCTTTGTCGTAAGAGATATACAGCTCTTTTCCGTCTCTGATGAGGAACAGTTCGTCCGTGAAGGAGAAATTATTGTAGGCGGCATACAGGCGTATTCTCGTCGCTGAGAGCGAGATGACAGAGAACTTGTCGTAGTAGCCGTGACGGTTTTTCAAGGCGTATAGTTTATTGGCGACCTTTCTTGCCGCCTGAACCAGTGTCACGGCGAGGATGATGAAGTCAGGGTATGCCGTTTCTTGATTGAACAGCTCGTCGATTCGGGGTGGGTGATGTTCTTCTCTTTGTTCGCAGAATACGGCATTGTTGGGGTCGATGAAGCCTATTTCGCAGCAACTGCTGTAGGAATAGCCGCTCGGAGTCGGATGACATGGATGTTGGTGGCGGAGCAAATGCTCACGGTCCTTGCTTTTCGCAGTGTTTTCCAGAAGCCGCAGGGTGACAATCTCGTCAATCGTCAGGTCATGGTGTGGCCAGTTCCCAGTCATCTGTTCGTAGAGATATTCTATTTCGGGTATCTGGTACGGGTATTCGTTGTTGATGAACCCGAATATCTCGATGAAAAGGTCCAGTTGGCATTTATGGCTGAGGGCATCCGAGAACGTGGTGGCCATGTTTGTTTTCCTCCGCAGGTCATCCAAAGTAGGGATAACGGTGATGAGCGTTTTCCTCACATTGTGGGGGAAGAGGCATATCAAGTCATGGTATTGCCGTCGCAGGTATTCCTCGAATTCTGGGTTCCACGTCCACCAGGGCCATGTGTATGACAGGTAAGTTTGTCCTTCTTCTTTGGCTTTATGGTCTTTCTCGACTTGGTGCCTTTTGTTTTCCTTCCATTTCTCTAGGTCCTCCAGAAACTTCTCATGTTCTTTTCGTCTTCTCTTTTCCTCTTCTTCCTCCTCTCTTTTCTGCCATTCCTTTTTCCGTTCCCTCTTTCTTTTCCTAACCTCCTCCAGTTCCCTTTCCCGTTCCTCTTTCAGTTCCTTTTGTCTGCGCTCTCCCTCTTCCGTGTGCTTTCGTTCCCATTCTTCCCATTCCCTTTGCCATTCCTCTTGCTGTTTTTTCCTATTTTCAACCTGTTGTTTGATTTCCTCCAAAAACAGCCGGTATTCCTCCATTAATTTCTCGGTCTCTTCTTCGCGCCGTCTTCTTTCTTCTTCCCATTCCTCGTTTTTGATTCTTCTTTCATTCAGCCAATTGTCGAATTCCTCGTTGGCTTTTTGGCGTTTTTTGAGCGAGCTCTCGATTTGTTCCACGGATTTGAAGATGTCGTCGAAATCTTCATCATTGGAGCGAATTGTGGTCAGAGTGTGCCAAAGTGACTTTAATTTGGGGAACAGTGTCTTGGTCAGTCTTTTTGAGGGCGTTTTGTCTAGCCTGTTAGTGAAACTGTATCCCGCCTTTTCAAGTTCAAAGCGGGTTTTTGAGATGAAGAAGGCCATCTCGCGTCTCATTTCGCGGTTGCAGTGGAGTTCCTTGGACCTCTTTTCGCGGAGGAGCCAAGGCATGATTTCCTCGTGTGACTTGAAGCGCAGCTTATAGAATTCCCTTAATTCGTGGGGCAGCAAGGCAACTTGTTCCTCAATGATTTTGAGGAACAAATCTTTTTCGGGATGATTTGTGTAGGTCTGTCTGCTGTCAGTTGGCATAGAGGTATGGAATGTCAATCATTTAATCATTACATTTGATTGGGCTGGTGGTGTCTGACTATGTTTTTACCATAAGTTTTTATGATTATGTATATAGATTTCCGCAAAATTATAAAAAAATATCTTTCTAGCTGATGACAAGTCTGAAAAAATATTAATTGTATTATCGCGATGTACATACTTCACATTTATTGTTTATCTTTGCCAATAGAATTGGGCATGCTACGGCAGCCCTGAAAAGCTGTAACATTACAGCCAGAATTTTTGCGGGAAAAGCAAACATTTGCTATTATTCGACAAGGCATCCTTGAAGTTTGGCCACAGAAAGATGCACCTATTAGAATAATTGCAGGTGTCCATATACGTGGGCATCTGAATTGTCTATAGGTGCGGGTTAGGCCAAACACCCAAGGATGTGGACAAGGAGGATTGTCCACGTTTCGTTGTAAAAGAGCCAGACAGTTCATGGCCATGAAGCGTTTTCGTCGGATACCCTACATTGAGAAACGAAAACCAAAAACGCTATGGGAACCTTTTTCGGAAGAATCGCGAGACAACTCAAAGACGGCCCCGAGGCTTTCAACCGGGAGTTTTACCAAATCTACTATGAGCTGCGCCCCGACTTCATCAACGTGATGCGCTCACGCTTCTCTTCACTCACCGTCGAGATGCTGGAGGAGGCGTTCCAGGATGCCATGCACAAGTTCTATGTCGACGTGAAGGCCGGGCGCGTGGAGCCATACGAGAAGTCCATCCGCTCATACGTCTTTACCGTGGGGCGCAACAAGGCCATCGACCAGCTCCGCCATTTCCACAAAGGCTGCCAGGTGGAGACTCCTGTGGAGGAACTCGACATCTTCCGCCATCTCTCCTACGAGTCGAATTCCGTGGAGGACGCAGAGAAGAAGAGCATCGTCTTCCGGCTCGTCCACAGCGTCGGCGAACCCTGTTCGCGTGTGCTCACCTTTTTCTTCTATGACGTGCTGCCTATGCGTGAGATTGCTGCTGCAATGGGCTACAAGTCGAGCGACGTGGCGAAAGCCACCAAGAAGAAATGCTTAGAGAAAGTGAAGGCCGTGGCCAAGTGTGACTTTGAAATCCAGAACCTCATCTGACCGCCATGAAGACCGAACTCATAGAAAGATACCTCACGAAGCAGATGACCGATGAGGAGCGTGCCGCCTTCGAGCAGGAGATGCGTGAACAGCCCCAGTTGGCTGAGGACGTGAAGATCGTGGCGTGGACCATTGAGGCCATCCGCGAGCACGGGCAGCAGGAGGATGTCGAGCGCATCAGGCGCATGCGCGAGGACATGGGCAGCGACAGAAAGCGTTATGCCGCTACAGTTGCCGCCGTCATCGGAGGCGTGCTCATCGTCGTCGCCATGACCGCCGTCTCGGTGCCCCCATTATATAATAAGGTGTTAAAGCCCATCATCGAGAGTGTGTTCACATCGGAAAAGAAGGCCGACACTTCCGTCTCTCCACAATCAGCAAACCATCCCGCTACCGACAGCCTGGCAAGCACTGTCATGACAGACAGCGTAAATGTCTCGACGCAAGAGGAAGGACAAGTAGTGGCTGAAGAACCACAGCGTCAGGAGGCAGAGCCTGTGCAGGAGGAGAAGCCAAAAGAAGAGTCTGCGAAAGAGGAAAATGCTAAGGTAGAGCCAGTGAAGGCCAGAGATGAGACCATTAACGAGCCAAAGGAAAAAACAAAGGAAGATGAACAGAAAACGGTTATAAAAAACACCAATGTGGATAGGACGGAAATTGTGGACAATACAGAGTACCACCTTACGAAAATCAACTACGACAACAAGGGAAATTTAGTAGCATATTTAACATTGCTCAACAACCGAGAGAATATAGAATATGATTTTTCAGACATGCCATTGGTCAATATAGATGGTGATCAAAGGAAGGCCTTTAGAGTAACTGTAAATGGTGAGTCGAAACAAACATTCACATTGAGGCGACGCCAGCCTGTCAACCTGGTGATATACTTTAATGGAGTGAAGAAAAACGCGGACAAGATAACTCTTTTGTCAGTGAAAAATAGCCGGCAGTTCAAGAGTTGCCAAATGACCTATATACCTCTCAAATAACATAGAGGATATATGAACTGTCCTTTCCATTCAAAGAAGAACTAAAAAAATAGCAGAAAAAAGCAAAAATGAGTTTACCATTATAGTAGTTTTTACGATTACATGGCAAAGGTTTACTAATCAATACGTATTATTATGAGAAAATTAATCATTTTGATTGCCGTGTTTGCGCTTGCCAGCGTAAACATGACACAAGCACAGACCAAAAGGCCTGTTCAGAGAAGGGCTGCTTCTACAAGGGCTGTCGCAAAAGCTGCTTCACCCCAAACCACAGTTAGGAATCCATCAGATGACAAGGAACTAAGGAGTCAGAGAAATAAACTGGATTCACTTGAAGCCTTGCGTGATGACTTGCAAGGACGAGCCGAAAGCCATGAACAGAACACACAAACTCAAACAGATTATGAAGGAACGGAATATCAAGTGGCACGTGCCGTATTGGACGAAAATGAACTAACAATTACCTTGAGACTAAGGAACAAGGACAAGTCTGTCACTCCGAGACTTGACACTCTAAAAGAATTTGGAGTAAACAGATGGGCTTTGAAATTGGATAATGGTTTTACCGATAAAACACACGGAAAAGATTATGATTATGTAGAAAAAGGCTATTGGAGAGAGATAGTACTCGCAATAATATACAATGTCGATGTATCTCCTATTCCCAAATTTATAGAATATTTGGAGGTAGTTAACGGAAGTATGCCTGAGCATAAAATGACATTCAAGAACATTCCAATAATAGATATTGATTAATTAGAAGGATGGTTATGAGAATAATACTGATTCTTATTTTTGCATTGTCACCAATATTCTGCAATGCTCAAAGCATGCAAGAATTGGCGGATAGTATTTCAGCTATTGAAGATCAAATCAATGCGTTGAAATCCAAATTAGGATATGGTGAAGATAAATCAACTGCACAAATCTGCATTGGTGAAGAAACCTACAACTGCAATTTGAAGAGGGCTTATTATGATGATTATTATCTTTGTGTTGAGGTACAATTCTGTAGTAATAGTAAAGCATACCTGCAATTAGAAAGTGGTGATATTTTTTGCATTGTGGCCGAGAATTTTATAAAACGGAGTGTGGATCATCCATTGGATAATCCTATTAAATTGCAACCCAATGTTCCCCAAATAGTGAAACTATATTTTTACATTCATGGAAACAAATGGGATGGCTCAGGAAAACCACCGAGACTAATTGAATATCTCAAAATAGTTCCCAAAGATATAGATGATAGTTTCATATTCAGGAACATATCTATCGAGACGAAATAATAGTAATCCGCTCTCTTGGGATTACGTATCCTACCTAGGGTTCTCTATAGTTTTCCCCACATTCGGTTTAATAGCCATTGATATGGGCAAGGATTCAGAATGAGAGAGGTGTTATCCACGTACCCCAATGTCCTTTCTCCTCTCTCCACTTATACAGTTGTAGTGACCCGTAAATTCCACATAGGTATGTCAGCAGCATCACTACAACTGTACTTTTTTTTGTAAGCATCCGATAAAATACACATTGTGACAGTTGTGGTTTGTTTGTACCTTTGCATCGCAATAGTGCACCCAAACTACAACTGTTACGATTATGACACAAGAAGAGTTCATGAATTTACAGTCTGCCCACCAGTCGAGTGGTCTGTCGCTGAAGTTGTACCTGAGTCAGATAGGTACTAGTTATTCTACTTACAACTATTGGTGCAAGAAGTTCAGTGCCTCCAGTGATTTGGGGCGTGACCTTGCACCGATAAGCATCCGCCATGGCTCAGCATCCGGCACGATGCAGTCCGGCGACATGCCATCCGGCGTGTCACTCTTGTTTCCCAACGGCCTCCGTGCCCACTTCGGTGTCGGCAGCGAGGATGTGCTCATGGAACTGTTGGACAAAAGCCTCTCATCCCATGTTCTGCCTTAATGACACGATGCGCTACTTCCTATGTCCGGGGAGGACGGACATGCGCAAGGGCATCAGCTCGCTCTGCGGCGTGGTGCACGAGAGGATGAAGAGCGACGTGCGCAATGGTGACGTCTTCATCTTCATCGGCTCGAGCCGCAAGCTCATGAAACTGCTCCATGCCGAGGACGGGGGTATGGTGATGTACGTGAAGCGTCTGGAGGCAGGCCGCTTCAAGCTGCCTGAATATGACGAGCAGAGCAACAGCTACCAGATGGAATGGCGCGACCTCGTGGTAATGGTCGAGGGTATCCAGGAATCCCCTGGGCAGCGGCTCAGGCGACTCAGGGCACAGCGCAGGGAATATGTTGTGTGAGGAATGGTTTGTTGAGCATATAATTTGTTGATTTATAGAAATTTATACTGATTTTATTCGTTTTTCTCAGATATTTTTCTTACCTTTGCACCATATGAAACAGGTAGGGACAATGAGCGAAAACGATGTTCTCAGAAAGGCGATGGAGGGCCAGCAGGCCACTATCGCCTCATTGTCCGAAAACCACAGGAAGGAGGTGGATGCCCTGCAGGCGACAATCAAGGACCTGACTGCCCAGGTCGCATGGCTGAAGCGCCAGCTTTTCGGGCGGAAGTCAGAAAAGCTCACCGCCTTCGACCCCAACAGGCCCGACCTCTTCGCCGATGAGTTCGCCGATTTCTTCCGGCAGGCTTCGGAGCAACGCGACGAGGCCGTGGCGCAAATGCCCGAGGAGGAGATGCCGACCCCGAAGAAGAAGCGCCAGGTGCGCCGCATGACAGAGGATCTTCCCGTCCTTGAAACGGTGCGCCTCAGGCCAGATGGCATTGACGAGTCTCTGTACCGCAAGATCGGCGAGGAGGTCACCCGCGTTGTCGAGCACGTACCCGGCAAGCTGTATGTCAAGGAGATCATCCGCGAGAAATGGGGGCTGCGCGACAACATCGGACTGGCACCCGAAGGCACGCCGTCCGTGCTCATCGCCCCGATGCCGCTGCTGCCCATCAACAAGGGATTGGCCGGTGCCAGCCTTCTCTCCGAGGTCCTGCTTCAGAAGTACGAGTACCACATGCCTTATTACCGTCAGATCCAGCAGTTCCGTCACCTCGGACTGAAGGGCTTGGCTGAGAGCACGGTCGACGGATGGTTCAAGCAGACGGTCAAGCTGCTCAGGCCCCTCTACGACGTGCTCGCGGCCGAGGTGATGAAGTCAGACTACAACCAGGCCGACGAGACCACCACTCCGGTGATAGACCACGGCAGGAAGAAGGCGGCGAAGGAATACCTCTGGATGGTGAGGGCGGTGATGGAGAGGCTGGTGCTCTTCCATTACGACCAAGGGTCAAGGGCCGGCTCGGTGATTGAGCGGCTGGCAGACAAGTACAACTTCAAGGGATATCTCCAATGTGACGGTTTTGCGGGCTATGAGACGGCCTTCAAGACCAACCCCGACGTGACCCTTGTCAACTGCATGGTTCATATCAGAAGACATTTTCAGTCCGCCCTCGACGAGAACCGTGAGATGGCGGAGCATGCCCTGGGCGAGATACGGAAGCTATACAGGATAGAGCACATGTGCGACGAGGCAAAGCTCACTTTTGACCAGAGGAAGGAAAAGCGCCAGCAGCTGTCCAGGCCCATCATGTTGGCCATGAAGGCGTGGATGGAGAGCGAGGGCGTCAAGTACAGCGAGAGTTCCGAGATCGGAAAGGCCATCACCTATGCTTACACTCGCTGGGACAACATGATGCACTATCTTGAGGATGGCAGGATATTTTTGGACAACAACCTCGCCGAGAATGAGATCAGGCCAATCACTTTGGGTAGAAAGAATTATTTATTCTGCGGCAACCATGAGGCTGCGGAGAACATGGCCGTCATCTGCTCATTGCTGGCAACTTGCAAGGCACACGACGTGAATCCGCGCCTCTATCTCAACAGCGTCATCTCCGACATGCCTTACAAAGCCAAGGCTTCGGAAAGTGAGTTGTTGGAGATGCTGCCACACAAATGGAAACTCAACCACCCAGAGACCATCATCACCAAAGAAGAACAATAATAGGTACAATACCATAGCGGCAGCAGCTACATCCATCATGTGGGTGTAGCTGCTGTCATTGTAGTGTATCGGTTCTAATACCTGTACTTCATCGAATGCTTACTTTTTTTTAACACGGCAGCCAGTTCTCTTCCCACGGTACGTATGGTCTCAGGGACTATCCGTTTTGACTTCCATTGTTCATTCAGAAAACCGTTGACGAGCAAAAAACGTCCTCGTGGTTTACCTTTTCAGAGAAAATACGATATAATGATAGAACGACATCAATAACAGATAAAAACCTATACATGATGAAGAAAACAATCATTGCCATTGCCTTGATGACCCTGCTCATCGGCGTGAACGCACAAAACACAGTTCCATGCGAGATGGAAATCACTTATTCCACCACGTACAGTTTCAAAAAAGAGGCCAAACAGCCTTCGGAGGATCAGCAGGTCCTTCAAGTGGGGAAGGATGGTGTTTCTCGATTCTACAGCCAGTGGACGGAAAGGAGTAATATCGTGATGGACAGTCTGGTCAAGGCCGGACTTGACCCAATGACAATGATTCAGGAGCGGAAAAGAATGAACATTAAAGGGGGCCAGACGTATTGCTTGTACAAGAATATGCCTTCGTCGGGGAAGTTGATTTGTACAGATAACTTCATGGATGAAATGTATTATGAAGAACCGCTGCCTGACATCGACTGGAAGATGGAGGAAGGTGATACCGTCGTCGCTGGCTATTCCTGCCAAAAAGCGTCGGGTGAATTCCGTGGCCGTACCTGGACGGTATGGTTTACCTTGGATATACCAGTGTCCGATGGCCCGTGGAAACTCTGCGGCTTGCCGGGACTGATTCTCCAGGCAAGTGAGAGTGAGGGCTATTATTCTTTTACTTGCATAGGTATCGCAAAGGGAAACGGCAGGTCGTTCGAAGAAGTGAATACCAAAGGAATGACCAAGGTGACTCTCAAGAAAATGCAGGAATTAAAAGAAATGAGTGTGAATGATATCAGGGGAATGATACAGAACACTCTTGGTATTGACCCAGGTGAGATACGTGACCAAAATGGAGAAATCTTTATACAGGAGAAATCGGAAGTGGTGTTCATCGAGAAGATAAAATAATAATGGTGAGATAAACCATACACTGCAATGACAAGACAATTGATGTTGGCATTCATGCTGTCGCTCTCGCTGATGGCGGCAAGGGCGCAGACATACTCGGGCAATGTGGTTGACACAACGCAGAAGCCTGTCGCCGCCGTCTCCGTCACGCTGCTCAACGAGTCGGGGAAAGTCGTGGCGTTCGCCAGGACCGGCAAGGACGGTGCCTTCGCCGTCAAGATGCCGGAAGGCAAGAACGCCGTGGACATTTCGTTCAGCATGATGGGATTCGCCAAGGTGCAGATATCGCTGTCGGAATTCAGGAATGGTCAGACCGTGGTGATGACAGAGGAAGGGCTTGACCTCAAGGAGGTGAAAGTGAGCGCAGAGCGCATCAGGCAGAGCGGCGACACGCTGGTGTTCTCCGTCGACGGCTTCAAACAGAAGCAAGACCGCTCCATTGCCGATGTCATCAAAAAGATGCCGGGACTCGACGTGCTGGAAAACGGGAAAATCACTTATCAGGGGAAGGCCATCAACGAGTTCACCGTGGAGGGGATGGACCTGACCAACGGGAAGTACGCGCAAATCAGCGAGAACCTGTCAGCCGACAAGGTGAAGAGCGTGGAGGTGCGAGAGAACAACCAGCCCAAGCGGGTGCTGCGCGACGTGCAGTTCTCCGAACAGGCCGCGCTCAACCTCGTGCTCAGGGACGATGAGAAGAACGTGTGGCAGGGCATCGCCGACATCTCCACCGGCCTGACATTGCAGGACGGTGCCAGATGGCTGCGCAACACCAGGCTCATGGGGATGATGTTCGGAAAGAAACGGCAGAGCGTGTCGATGTGGAAAACCAACAACACCGGCAGGAACATCAAGACCGAGGTGGCAGACCTGATCTTCGAGAGCAACACCCTCTCGCCGCTCAGCAGCCGGCTGTCGGGCATCGGGGGAAGCTCCGCCGACATCAACGAGGAAAGGTACACTTTCAACGACAGCCAGCTGGCTGCCACCAACTGGCTCTTCAAGACCAAGGGCGACAACGACCTGCGGCTTCAGGCAAGCTATTTCTTCGACAAGACCCGCAACGAGAGATACAGCGAGACATTGTACAACGACATCGCGGGTGGATGGTCGATGACCGAGGATGCCTCGGTGAACAGCTACACCTCGAAGTGGGAGGGGGAGCTGCAATACAAGGTGAACAAGGATAATATCTACCTGAACAACCGTCTGAAGGCGAACGTCAACTTCGACCGGTCAACGGGACGGTCCTCACTCAACGGCACCGTCACTCATGAGCAGGTAAAGCCCCGGTCGCGCTTCGTCTCCGACGCGGTGGAAGTCATCCGAAAGATGAAAAGTGGTAACAGTTATACCCTCTCGTCGGCCATCGCCTACGACTATCTGCCCGGCAGGATGCTGCTCTGCGACAGCACCACGGAAAGACTCGACATGTCGGCTCTGCGATGGAACACACAGGCCAACTTCCGCCACAGCCTATGGAAATGGAGCGTGGCATGGAACGTGGGACTGGACCTGACGATGAACTGGATGGACATAGAGAACCCGCTGGCCAAGCATGATGGCGTGAGCTACAACGTGCAACGCCTGTATGCCTATCCCAGCCTGTCGTATGAGAACAAGCGGCTGCGGGTGAACGCCAGCCCGAGGGTGAGCTGGCTGCGCAGGGAATACGAGGAGGTGAAGGGCAACGACATGCTGTTCGAGCCGATGGTGTTTCTCTGCTACAAGCAAAGTTCGTCGCTCGAATACGGCATGACGTATCTGCTGACATGTATGGCGGGTGACATGGACGAGGTGTGCGACATCCCCGTGTTCACGTCCTACCGCACGATGACGAGGGGCAACGGACTGCTCGACGAGTCGCGCTCACACAGCGTGAGCGTATATGCCAGGTACCGCCAGATCATGAAGGGGCTGTTTGCCAACGTCAGCGTGTCGTACCACGGCACGCGGCATACGAGGATGTACACCAGCGAGACATCGGGGAACTTCCATTGCAGCTATGCATCCGGCATCTACGACAACACCGAGGGGTGGACAATTTCTGGCGACGCGTCGAAGTCGTTCTCCTGGGCGAAGGCCATCGTCAGGGCGGGAGTTAGTTGGAACACCAACAGCTACCATATCCTTCTGGGTGACACCCGAGTACCTTACCGGACGCAGGGACTTTCGGCCAACGTGGGATTCAGCATGAAGCCGATGCCGCTCATCTCCATAGAGGAGAAGTCATGGTTCTCACGCTCCACGCAGCAGAACAGGCTCGATGCCGATGCCCCGGACAACGCGCTCAACCATTTCGAGCACGAGGTGAAACTGTTCATCTTGCCAGGGAAATGGCAGATAGAGATAGACAACGAGTTCTACCACAGCAATGACCACTCGGTGTCGTTCAGCCATTTCGCCGACATGTCGGTATCATACCGCACCAAGCAGTATGAGATCGGCCTCTGGCTCAACAACATCATGGGCACCGACAAATACGAACGTCGCTACACCACCAGCACGCAACATGTCTACTCCATAACGCGACTGCGACCGAGGGAACTGATGGCGAGGGTGTTCTTCAACCTGTGAGCATCGGAAACCTTTTTGCTTATCCCCATGCCAAAAGACCTGATTGAGAAAGGACTTGGCATGGGGATGTCTTTTATGGCATTCCCATAAATGTACATAATGCAGACCTGCATCTTGTTCTTTTTTCTTTTTCCCTTTTGATATACGCTATCATTATCCTGATCGGATGTCTTTATCATCATTCTCTCTGAGCAAAGGGACTGTTTCAAGTTCCTATGCAAAGGTATGGGTGTCGGTAAGGGAAAGCGAAAAATATATCCTTTTTTTACTAAAAAACCCCATTCCAAGGTTTACCTTTTCCAAAGAATTACGATATGAAGACAGAACAACAACTCAACAACAAAAAAACATACCGATTATGAAAACATTCAATGTGGCTTTAAGCCGTGAAAAGAGAAACAAACACATCGTGAACATCATCATCCTTGCCATGCTCTACTTCGTGGGCTTCTATGTTGGCAAGAAGTACGACCAAGGACATTCGCCATACTGGATGGCCTATGCCTTTCCGAGTCTGGTTTCCGGGCTGGTATTCTGCAAGCGGTTTTCCGACAAGGTGTGGAAGAAACTGCATCCCCACAGCGTAGGGCGGGTGAACGTCAACCACCATTACTATGGAGACGGCAATGACCCAGGAGCTGGAATATTGGGAATCATCCTCAAGTACCTGTTCTACATGGTTGTCGGCTTCGTGATATTCCCAGTCTATTCCCTATGGGCTGTTGTTGCCGTCGTGTGGCTGACCGTTTCCATTTATCTCAACCGTAACAAGCAGAACGGAGGGAGTGAAATCGACAACGATTGATCAACTTAAGCCTTACATATATGAATAACCAACATCCAGAAAAATACATGCCACCGAGGACCGGCGTGTATCAAGTCGTCACCGACAAACTCTGCATCGGTTTCGGCGAGGGGTCCATCCCTCCCGAGGACAGCGATGCCAATCCTGGCTGGTTTGAGGAAGAACTGCCTGAAGATAATCTTCTTCCATCTTACCACACCCGACTTTGGGACGAATAACCAATCAACTATATCCAATAACTAACAACAAAAAACGTAAACATCATGAAACAATCTATCCTGATTATGTGTGCCCTCGTATCGGCACTCACCGTCTCTGCCAATGTCGGTGACACCTTCACCACCGGCAACATCACCTACAAGGTGACCAGTGAGAACGACAACGTGATTGATGTGGCGGCACAGTCGCCGCAGTCAACGGAAATCACCGCTGCCACCATCCCGTCAACCGTCAGTAATGGCAACGTGACCTACAACGTGACCGGCATCGGCCACGAGGCTTTCAGCGGTTGCATGAACCTGAAAACCGTCTCGTTGCCCACAACCCTCACGTGGATAGGCGCATACGCTTTCAATGGTTGCGCCAGTCTGACCGTAATCAACATCCCCTCGTCGGTGACCAGCATAGGCAGACAGGCTTTCGCGGGATGCTCCAACCTGTCGAAGGTGACATTGAACGCCGATATCGAATGCATGGGCGATGACGTGTTCCTCGGCTGCACGGCACTCAAGTCTGTCACCCTCCCTCCGGGATTCACGAAGATAGGGGGCGGCATGTTCGAGCGGTGCGGCTCTCTCGCGACCGTTGACATGGAAGAGGGCATCACCGCCATCGGCGACTATGCCTTTGCCGGATGCGAGCTGAGTGAAATCATTGTTCCGACAGGAACGGAAAGTATCGGCGACGGTGCCTTTGCCTTCGGCAGCGACCTCACAGCCATTGCCATCCCCAACTCGGTGGAGCATGTCGGCAATGCTGCATTCTTTGGATGCGTAGGCCTGACCCATGTCACGCTTCCCTCGTGGCTGGCAACAATAGGCGTTGGCGACGAGGGCGGCCTGATAGACGGTTGCGACCAGATAACGGAAATCACCATCCCGGCATACGTGGAGAACGTCGGCGACATCGCCCTCCATCCCGCCGCACTCACCTCCGTCTGCGTCATGGGCGACCGGATACCCAGCGGTTTGTCATCCCTCCCGATGACCAACGCCAAAGGCGAACCGATAACCATCTATGTAAAGAAGTCTGTCTTTGAAGAGAAATATACCGATGGCGAGTGGTTGGGGCATCCCGTGAGCTACCGCATCCCCATCACCATGACCAACGCCAAGGGGAATGGCGTGAGATACAAGACGCTCTGCCGTGACTTCGACATCGACCTCAGTGAGACCAACATCGACTTGGAGGAAGGCATCAGGAAACTGAGTGCCTACATCGCGCCCGACGCGGACGAGGGACTGGGCATCGTGTTCATGGAGGAACTCAACTACATCCCCTCGCGGGTGAGAGCCAATGAGGAAGGCTATCAGGGCGAGGACGAGTATGTGGGCATCGTGCTGAAGGGCACACCCGGAACCACCTATTATTACATGATGGGCGAGAACGATTACACGCAAGGCATCGGGCAGTGGCTGTTGGAGGACGCGACGACGGCAGCCAATCCCTCGCCGTGGAACGCCAACCTGATGCAGGGCGCGCACGACGCGAAAAGGGTGCATCCAACAGAGACGGACAACGACATGGGGATGACCAAGAAGAACTATGGTCTGAGCAACGGTGCCTTCCACGCCTATTCCTCAACGGGGTGGATAGGCTACAACAAGGCATATCTCTCCGTGCCCCAGAGCTTCTCTCAGGCCAACATCACCATGACGTTCACCGATGCCGACGGCACCACAGAGAGCATCAGCCTCGAAGAGTTCGCCTGCCAGTGTGACGAGGGCGACACCTACGACCTTTCGGGTAGACGGGTGGATGACAGCCATAAAGGCATTGTCATTCAGGATGGGAAGAAAAGGGTGAGATAGTTGATTGTAAATTGTAATACAAAAACATTTTAATGTACACGAAGGCGGTCATATTGGAGACTGTACTATCATCGAGAACTGTAAGATGTTATTCGAGAATGCAACCAACGGAAAGGGGAAAAAAGGCAATAATAAGAGGGTGGCTGACCACCCTCTTATTGCATTTACTATTCAGCATCATTGTCCATTTGCATGAGTATGCTGTTTCTTCTCGATTTCATATGTTAATTTCAAACGATTTCCATTAAAAACGATATGAAAATTAACAAAGAATAGGTAATTATGTTTTCCTCGGGCTATGACACCTGCTTCGAGAAGCTCTTTCAATCCTTTATAAACTGTAGTCTTCGAACTATAAGCTGTATAAGAAAGACATTCGTTTACATCGAAGTAAATGACATCCTTATTAGGTTTCATTATTTGGAAAACGTAAAACAAAACTCGAATACCTGCATTAGAGAGGAAGAATAATGGCTGGCAATGATTGGTAAACATTTTTATATATTTTTCTTCATCAACGATGTCATGACGAACGAAAGCTGTATGTCCGACAACTTCGCCTTCACCATCCACAGCAGTCACTAATGCTCTTCTAGGGCAACCTGGAGTCAACACAGGTCGGTATCTTTTCGAAAAACTAATGTCCGCGCCCTCTGGAGGTATAAATGGATTTTCATCGTATGTGGGATTTTCAATTAATTTTAATTTTTTCATATTTTCAATCAGATTATAAAGTATAGAAACCGTGAATTTTTGTATAATTTCAATTGAACAAAGAGTTCAGGATCCTTGAACTTTCAGTTCACGTTATTTAAACTGAAGTACCCTGTAAATGACCAACTTAGGTTTTCCCCTTCTTAAATTCTTAGCAAAAGGGAAATAAAGAAAACTACGGAAGCTATTTTTTCTTTTCCTTTTCATGCTTTTTCGAAGAATAGTGGAATCCTCCAGAGCCGAGTAGAGCATCGATTTCGAGCCGAGAGTAGAGGTTCTTTCGACCCAACTTGATTTTCTTGACAACACCAGCTTTTTCGAGCCGATACAGCGTAGGTTCTGAGAGATGAGCGAGCCGGAGAAGTTCCGCACGAGTGTAATACGGGTTCCCGTCATCGTTATTCAATGGGGTATCTGACGTGTGAACATCAGCCAGTGCTTCACGCACTATTTCCTTGATTGCCTCCACGAGTCCTGAAGACCGTAGGAAACCAATAACCAATTCATTGAGTGATGAATTGCCAGAAAAACTGAAATTAGGAAAAGCCATAATTTGAATGATTTTTTTAAGTTTAGTCCGCTAACGAAAAATAAAGGGCTTAAGGCCAGAGCCTTCTTAAAGAAATTCATTCAACATAGAGCTTGTTGAATGCGATGCTTGCGTGGTACAATTGCCGCTGACAGCGGTCGCGTCAAAGGGAAACCCACCAAGCGGATTGATTTGTTATTTGTTACTTACAATATTAGTAACGATGCAAAAATATGAAAGATTTTTTATTCCTCCAAACTTTTTTGACCTTTCAGCGAATTTTTAACACTTTATGTGAGGTTTATATGAAAACCGATGAATTTCCGAATAATATATATAAGGTGGCCACTGCGCTCCCAGCAAAAGGGAAAGAAAAAACGGGAATCTGTCATTGGTTACTATGACATTTGTGAATAGAATAAAGGTTTCGCAACCTTTCAAGATCCATCTTAACTCCAAATTTTGTATCAGATTTGTATCGTAATGGCAAAAATAAAAGAGAGTTACATCTCTGTAACTCTCTGATTTTCAGCTGTACGCCTGCAGGGGCTCGAACCCTGGACACCCTGATTAAGAGTCAGGTGCTCTACCAACTGAGCTACAAGCGCATCCTTGGTCTTCGGGGCATTCCCGAAATGCGTTTGCAAAGGTAGTGCTTTTTTGAGAATCCACCAAACTTTTGCGGCTTTTTTTATTTGATTTCTGAAAAAAACAGTCAAAAAACGCTCAAATAGGGCTTTTCATGGTGTTTTCCCATCTCCATAATTGGTGCCATCGCTATTTCATAAAGGGGTAGGGGGTGAATAGAAGGTATATGTTTTATGTAGATGTAGTGAAAAAAGAAACCCCTGCCTTGACGGGCAAGGCAGGGGTTGGGTATGAATGGATATGGTCTTTTTATTTGATCAAGTCTACCGAGCGTTTCAGGAAGGCGGCGAGAGCAGCACCTTTCAGCATACCATTCTGGAGCAGAGCGAGGTCGGTGAGTTGGTGGATGATGTCGTTGCCTTTGGCAGCATCGGCAATAATCTGACGTTTCTTCTCCTTTTGCTCGTTCACGGCTTTCTCCGTGGCAGCCATGTCGTCTTTCTCCTCCTGTGTCACCTCCTCGGGCTTCTTCTTGTTCTGTTCCTGACGGAGTACGGCCAGACGGGCTTCCTGTCCCTTGATTTCTGCCAGTACGGGTTTCAGGGCCTCTGCGGTGCTGGCTGTCGTCTCGTCGAGAACGCGCTTGATGAGTGGGTGGTCGCTATTGAGCACCATGCTGTAGGAGTCGGGCATCTGTCCGTAGAAAGCCATGCCGCTCTGATAACGGCTGATGTCTTTCATTCTCCGCATATACTCGCTCTGTGTGATGACAACAGGCTGGCTGGCCTCGCCCAGAGGCTGCACCTCGACAAAGAAATTGGTCTTGTCGATGTTGGGCAGTTGCGACTTGAATGCCTCTGACAAATTGTCACTCTCTTCTTTGGTCAACTCTGTTTCCTTTTTGTCTTCCTTCACAATCAGCCGGTCGATGGTATCGCCGTCGACACGGGTGAAACGGCATTTCTCCAACTTCTGTTCCAGCATCGATACCATCGGCACATCGAGGTCGCCATCGAGCAGCAACACGCTGTAGCCCTTGTTTTTAGCGGCTTCGATGAAACTGTATTGGTCTTCCACGTTGTTGGCATAGAGATATACTGTGGTGCCGTCCTTGTCGGTCTGGTTGTCCTTGATCAGCGTCTTGTATTCCTCGTAAGTGAAGAATTTCCCTTCGGTGTCTTTCAGCAAAGCGAAGTCCTTGGCACGGTCGTAGAAGTCTTCTTGCGACAGCATACCATAATGGATGAAGATTTTCAGGTCGTCCCATTTCGACTCATAGTCTTTCCTGTCGTCCTTGAAGATGCTGTTCAGTCGGTCGGAGACTTTCTTCGTGATATAGTTGGATATTTTCTTGACGTTGGCATCGCTTTGCAGATACGAGCGGCTCACGTTGAGGGGTATGTCGGGAGAGTCGATGACACCATGGAGAAGGGTGAGGAACTCCGGTACGATGCCCTCTACTTGGTCGGTGACGAACACTTGGTTGCAGTAAAGTTGTATCTTGTTGCGCTGCAGGTCGATGTTGGATTTCACCCGTGGGAAATAGAGGATGCCGGTGAGGTGGAAGGGGTAGTCTACATTAAGATGTATCCAGAAGAGAGGCTCGTCCTGCATGGGGTAGAGGGTGCGGTAGAACGAGGTGTAGTCTTCATCCTTCAGCGTGCTTGGTGTCTTGGCCCACATCGGATCGGTGTCGTTGATGATGTTGGGCTCATCGGTTTCCACCATCTTGCCGTCTTTCCACTCGCTCTTCTTGCCGAAGGCCAGTGGCACGGGCATAAACTTGCAGTACTTGTTGAGCAGAGCCTCTATGCGGTTCTTCTCGAGAAACTCCTTGCAGTCATCGTCAATATACAGGATGATGTCGCTGCCGCGGTCGGCCTTTTCCACCTCGTCGATCTCAAAGGCGGGACTGCCGTCGCAACTCCATTTCACGGCCTGGGCGTCGTCGCGGTAACTGCGTGTCACGATTTCCACTTTCTTGCTTACCATGAAGGCACTGTAGAAGCCGAGACCGAAATGACCGATGATGGCATTGGCGTTGTCCTTGTATTTGTCGAGGAAGTCGTTGACACCCGAGAAGGCAATCTGATTGATGTATTTGTCGATTTCCTCGGCTGTCATTCCTATTCCGCGGTCGCTGATAGTGAGCGTGCCCTTGTCGGTGTCGAGAGAGATGTTCACTGTCAGGTCGCCCAAGTCACCCTTAAACTCGCCTCGCTCAGCGAGGGTTTTCATTTTCTGGGTGGCATCGACAGCGTTCGACACCATTTCTCTGAGGAAAATCTCATGGTCGCTGTAGAGGAACTTTTTGATAACGGGGAAGATGTTCTCAGTGGTAACCCCAATGTTTCCTTTTTGCATAATCCTTGGTTTTTATTGTATTGATTTGAATATTCCTGATAGTTCGCTTGCAAAGATTATGCCAAATGTATTCTCTTCCGTGGCGTTTTTTATGAAGTCAGGGGCTAAGATAGAATACGGGAAGGTTAAAGAAGTGGTCTTTGTGTGCTGTTGTTCCGACAATTGCTGCTGGTGTCAGTATGGATGCCTGAATAATGCCATTGGGGGTGTTTGCAAAAAGAAAATGAAGGAAAATGAGGGTGAAAAGCAAAAAAATGAAAAAAAACTGATGATTTATATTGTTTTTCGGAAATAATTCGTATATTTGCACCGATTGTGGAAATGTGGGCATATTGATGCCATTCCCAGTATGGTTTACAGTGGCTCTTTCGCCCTAAGTGTAGTGCAATTACACCGTTCCACCTTATCTGAAGACAAGTTTTCTGTGAAGAAGGCAAAAAAATAATTGATAGGAAATAATGAATATGTGACAACAATAAATTCAATAGGTAGTTTTAATAAGGTAATGCCCCTGAGTTAGTAGTGATACTATGCTCAGGGGCAATTTGTATGCAGAAGAATCGCCCCACGCCGCTTTCCAGTATGAAGGCAGCGTGGGGGCGCATTACTTCTTATGGTTCATTCCCTATTTGGCAGCGGGGATGTTCTTCAGGATTTCAAGCAGGTGATCCCAAACCATCTGAACGGTGGGGATATGGAGACGCTCGTCGGGTGAATGCACGCCCCGGAGCGTGGGACCAAACGATACCATGTCCATGTTGGGATAGCGCTCGGAGAACAGACCGCATTCCAGTCCGGCGTGTATGCCCAGCACCTTAGGATCTTTGCCGAAGAGTTTCCTATAGGTCTCCACCACGATTTTGGTGAGTTCGCTGTTGGGGTTCATCTTCCATGCCGGATAGCCGTCGCCTTGCTCCACTTCGGCACCTGCCAGTTGGAACTGGGCCTTCACCGTGTTGGCCATGTTGCGCAGGTTGCTCATCACGTTGGAGCGTTGGCTGGTCACCACCTCCAGCGTGTCGTCCTGGGAATGCACGCTGGCTACGTTGCTGCTGGTCTCGACGAGCCATGCTATCTCTTCATCCTGGCACATGGCCATCACGCCATTGTCGAGGGCCTGCATGGCTTGCACCACACGTGTCGAGACATCGGCGGGGAGCACATCTTCTGCGTCGGCACTCTCCATTTCAAACACCATGCCTTGTTCGGTCACATGATATTCATCCTCTATGGCTGCGGCGAAGATGTTCCACTCGGCACGCACCTCTTCCTTCTTGTCGGCTGGTACGCCGAAGAGCACCCAACCGTCGCGTGGGATGGCGTTGTGCACCTTGCCCGAATGCCACTGTGCCAGGCGCAGGCCCCACTTCTCCTGTACGGTATAAAGGAACCGTGACAGAATCTTGATGGCGTTGGCGCGCTTCTTGTTGATGTCGTCGCCGGAATGGCCTCCGTTGAGTCCTTTCAGCGAGGCTTTCATGAAGAACAGTCCCTGAGGGGCTTTTTCACGGGTGTAGTGGAAACGGGCGGCGGTGTTGATGCCTCCGGCGCACGACACGAAGATTTGTCCTTCATCCTCAGAGTCGAGATTGATGAGCATGTCGCCGCTCATGAACCCGGCCTGCAGACCGAAGGCGCCGGTGAGACCTGTCTCCTCGTCGACGGTGAAGAGGCACTCCAGCGGACCGTGCTCGATATCGTCGCTGTCGAGCACGGCCAGTTCCATGGCCACGCCGATGCCGTCGTCGGCACCGAGGGTGGTGCCTTTGGCCTTCAGCCACTCGCCATCGACATAGGTCTCTATGGGGTCGTTATTGAAGTCGATGTCCACGTCGACGAGTTTCTCGCACACCATGTCCATGTGGCTTTGCAGCACCACCTTGGCACGGTTCTCGTAGCCAGGGGTGGCGGGCTTGCAGATGAGCACATTGCCGGTGTCGTCTACCTTCGTTTCCAGTCCATGGCTCTTGCCGAATTCCTTTAGGAAGGCAATCATCCGCTCTTCATGCTTTGAAGGGCGTGGGATGGTGTTGATTTTTGCGAATTGCTCGAAAACGCATTTCGGTGTAAGATTGTCTTTTTTCATGTCTTCTGTAATGATTTATGGTGTTGTTATTAATATAATGTACATTCTCCGTGTGATGGCAAAAACATTAAAATAGCAAAAAAATGAATATTCATTTTGTAATGCCATCGGATTGTGTTAACTTTGCAACTTGATTGCGTGGAAGGGGCGCTTTGCCCGCTTCTGGTTTGCAAAGATATAAAAAAATGGTGGAAACTATCATCATTACCGTGTTAATAATTGCTATTGCCGTGGCGTTGCTGTCGGTGAAGGTGATTTTCAGGCGAAATGGTTCGTTCTCTTCACCACACATTCACGACAGCGAATACCTCAAGAGCAAGGGCATCCACTGCGTACTCGACCAGGACCGTGAGATGAGGGCTCCTCGAAAGGGCGTCAGTGAAAAATCGAAATAATATAAAACAAATAATCAACAATGAACAAGAAAAACTTTTTCCGCACAGTGGCTATTGCCGCTATTGCCGTCTTCACGATGGGCGCTTGCCAAGACTCTACCAAAATGGATGAAAAACCCGCTGCCACTCCAGAAAAGGCTGCCGGACAAGCATTGAAAATCGCTTATGTGGAGGTAGATTCCATCATGTCGCAATACACTTTCTGCAAGGAATACACCAAGATTCTGGAGAAGCGCCAGCAAACCGTGCAGAATACCCTGGCCTCGCAGCAGCGCAATCTTGAGGCCGCTGCCCAGAATTTCCAGAACAAGTTGCAGAACAATGGATTCTCCAGTCGTGCCGAGGCTGAAAGCCAGCAGGCTGCCATCCAGCGTCAGGACCAGCAACTTCAGGCTACTGCCCAGCGGTTGCAGAACGAACTCATGAGCCAGACCGAGAAGTTCAATGAGGCCCTTCGCGACAGTATCCAGCATTACCTCGCTGTTTACAACAAAGACAAGAAGTACTCCCTCATTCTTACCAAGCAGGGCGACAATATCCTTTATGCCGACAAAAACTATGACATCACTGCCGAGGTGGTGGCTGGTTTGAACAAGGCTTACAAGCCGAAGCCCCTTGACAAGTAATCTTTTAGCAAACATCCCACGACGGTAGGTTGACCTCCGCTGCGATGAGATATGAAGAGACGTCGACATTGCCGGCGTCTTTTCTTTTCCTTCCCACCTCAAGTCATGACACGCAAACAAAGATACCAATACCTGCTCGATTATTTCAGGCAACAGATGCCGGTGGTGACCACCGAACTGCAGTTTGCCTCTCCTTTCCAACTCCTTGTGGCCACTGTGCTCAGCGCCCAGTGCACTGACAAACGGGTGAATGAGGTGACCCCGGCGCTCTTCTCCCGGTTCCCCGATGCTGCCACGATGGCTGGTGCCACAGAGGAAGAGGTGTATGGCTATGTGAAGAGCGTGTCTTATCCCAATTCTAAGACGCGTCATCTCGTGGCTATGGCAAAGATGCTGGTGAGCGAGTTTGGCGGCGAGGTGCCTTCCGACCCCGCCATGTTGATACGGTTGCCTGGGGTGGGGCGAAAGACGGCCAATGTGGTGCAGGCTGTGGCTTTCGGAAAGGCCACCATGGCGGTCGACACGCATGTCTACAGGGTGAGCCGCCGATTGGGACTGGTCTCCCGTGATGCCGACACACCGCTAAAGGTGGAGATGCAACTCATGCGCCACATCCCCGAAGCAGATATACCCACCGCGCACCACTGGCTGCTGTTGCATGGGCGCTATGTGTGTACTAGCCGTAAGCCGCATTGTGAGAAGTGTCCTTTCGACAGTATCTGTCCGAAACTGATGGACGATGATAAACTCCAAAACCATTAATCATGAATACCAAGGCCATTCTTTCCTTTCTCGATGATATCGCTAAAAACAACACCCGAGAGTGGTTTCTTGCCAACAAGGCCCGTTACGATGCTGTAAGGGGAAATTTCGAGGATGGTGTGGCTCGTGCCATCACACGTATCGCCGCTTTCGACTCTTCGATAGCCCATCTCTCCGTGCGCGACACCACCTACCGTTTCTACCGCGATACCCGTTTCTCGCCCGACAAGTCACCCTACAAGCGCCATCTTGGAGCCTATATCGCCGCGCATGGAAAGAAAGCGTTTCATGGGGGATATTATATCCACCTGCAACCGGGTGAGTGTATGCTGGCGTGTGGGTGCTACTATCTTCCGACAAATATCCTTACCGCCTGCAGGAATGAAATCATGGGCAATACGGAGAGGTGGCTGGCATGCGTGCAGTCTCCCGGTTTCCTCAAAACCTTCGGAGAACCTGGCTCCGGTGCTGCCGACCGCGGTTTCGGACTTGCCATGCTCAAGACTTGTCCTGCAGGATTCCCGCGCGACTACGTCCACCTGCGCTACCTCAGGATGAAGGATTACTGTTGTTGGACGCAGGTGCCCGACGATTTCTTCGAGGGTGATGCTTGGCTGGAAAAAATGGTCAAAGTGTTCAAAACTGCCAAGCCCATGCTCGATTTCGTCAACGCGGTAATCGATGATTATGAATGATTCCGGCTTTTTGTGCTGCTGATAGAAGGGTGTATAAAATGAATGAGTACGCTTCGCCCAGAACCAATGGTCACTGTTCGCGAAGCGAGGAATAGTAAATCTCACAAATCGTTACAAATCAAGCAAATAACAAATAAAATGGGTTTTGAAAGATTTGCATAGATTTGAAAGATTTCTCGCCGTAGGCGACTAAAAAATGATACACCTTCTTGAAAACTATTTTGTCATCCTCAATTGCACCTCTGCCTTCAGCATGTTGGCTATTTCCCTGGCATTGCCGTCGTTAGGGGCAGGCTCTATGCCGAGCAACAGGCATATCATGGCATACACGTTCACATTGTTGGTGTCGCCAAGGTTCACGTGCTCTATGTCGGGACCCACGGCGCGCATCATGGCATGCATGTCGCTGAACTGAGGGTCGAAGCCGTGCGAGCCCCATTCTTCCAACTTGTTGTCTACCAGCCATCCCAGGTCGGGCATCACCACGATGTCGCCAACTCTTGGATTGGAGCCGAAGTGCAGATAGGCGGGAATGTCTTCCTTATACCAGTATTTGATATGGTCGACGTGGCGTAGCGCCTCGAAGACGGAGTCCTTGCACTCTTCCTTCACGTACAGATTGAGGGGGTTGTTGCCTTCCGACATGCGCAGCCATTCGGGTTTGATGACGTTGCTCAGGTTCACCAACCTGTTGGGGGCCAGAGGGGTCATGCCATGGTCGGAAACCACGATGAAGTTCACTTCATCGCCAATGGGCAGGGCCTTGATGCCCTCATAGAGTTGGCACATCATACTATCCATTCTCTCCACGGCAGCCCTTGTGCGCTTGCTTTGCGGACCGCTGGAGTGGCCATTGCCGTCGGGCTCCTCAAAGTATGCCATCACAAGCCTGGGGCGCTTGGCTTCGGGCAAGGAGAGCAGGGCAATGATGCTGTCTACACGTTCCTCCAAGGTCAGGCGCGGAGGGGTGTCGTAGTCGTGGTAAATGGAGGCATACCTGCCGCCAATCTTCACGTCCGAACCTGCCCAATAGAATACAGCGGAGCGTATGCCTTGTCGCTCGGCAGTGTTCCAAACGGGTTCGCCGCCATAGAAACTGGGGTCGGTCTTTGCTGCCGGATTTCCCAGACTGAACAGTCTGTCTTTTTCGGGGTCATAGAAGGAATTGGCGATGATGCCGTGATGGTCGGGATAGAGTCCGGTCGCCAATGTGTAATGGTTGGGAAAGGTCTTGGAGGGAAAGGAGGGGATGAGGTTGGCTTCGGCACCTTCGGCAGCCATCCTGTCGAAGAAGGGGGTGTCATACCATTGGGGGTAGTCCCAACGACATCCATCAAGAGATACGACCACGGTGTAGTGTTGCTGTGCCCTCATGGCTACCGGCATGAGGACCAATAGTAGAAGAAATAGGGTTTTTCTCATTGTATAGGTGCTTATAAACTATCAACGGATAACCTCGTATGAGATTATCCGTTTTTGGTTGCGGAGGCAGGACTCGAACATGCGACCTCCAGGTTATGAGCCTGGCGAGCTACCAACTGCTCCACTCCGCGATTTCAAATGCGGTTGCAAAAGTACTGCTTTTTTTATCGATATGCAAATTTTTCGGCAACTTTTTCTTCTATTTTGCTGATTTCTGCGTTTATATTCCTTTTTTATTCTGAAAATGTCCTTTTTTATAAGCGAAATACAGTCCTTTTTTAGCCCACACCCAGGTTGGTGTGGGCTAAAAAATGGCTCACGTTGGGAAAATACGCTATCGGATGTCGAATAATTTGAAGAATCCCGTCATCTTGAAAATCTTGAGAACTTCTCCATCAACATGGGTCAACACCATACTTCCACCCTTGGCTGCACTCTCTTTCTTCAACTTGAGCAGACCACGTAATCCAAGGCTACAGATATATTCCAGTTTTTCACAATCTAATGTAATGGACTTGTTGGCATGATTCATTAGAGGATTCAGGTCCTCGAGGAATTGTGTTGCTACTGCGGTGTCAATCCACCCTGTGAGGGTTCCATAATAGGAACCATTCAGTTCTTTAATTTCAATATTCATTTTTTTCTTATTTTACTAAATTGTCTCTTCTATTTCATCAAACTCCTTCTTTGGATATTGTTTCAAACATCATTTTCCAATCATTGCAGTGGGGTGAGGGGATAAATGATGTTGATAATCAGTATATTGGCGGCGAGAATGATGAGGTTCATCAATAGGCCTATGCGCATGAAGTCGCTGAAGCGGTAGCCTCCAGGGCCGTAAACCAACATGTGTGTGGGTGAGCCGATAGGTGTCGCAAAACTGGAACTGACGCTGACCATCAGCGCGATGAGGAAGGGATAAGGGTCGTAGCCCAATTTCTCGGCCGCCTCGTACATGATGGGGAAGAACATGGCTCCTGCCGCTGTATTGGAGATGAACTCAGTGATGAAGGTTCCCACGAAACAGATGGCTGCCATTACGACGATGGGGTTGGTGCCGCATACATCGAGGATGCCAAATGCCAGACGCTCGGCAATGCCTGTCTTCTGGATGGCTATGCCCAACACCACAGAGCCGGCAAACACCATGAGAATCTCCCAGTTGATGGCTTTCATGGCTTGGTCTACGTTGCAGCAACGGAAAACCAACATGGCTATGGCCGCGAGGAAGGCACACTGAAGGAGTGGAATGACATTGAGGGCAGAGAGCACCACCATGGCAATCATAATGGTGGTCGACACCAGAGTCTTATTGCCTATGTTGGGCACCTGTGCGCTGTCGAAGAACTGCAATTGTGATCTGAGTCGTTCAGTATGGATTTTCACGTGAGGCGGACACTCGAACAGCAGTGTGTCACCGGCCTGAAGCACCACCTTGCGTGGTGACTCGTTGATGCGCTCGCCGCGACGGGCTACAGCGACAAGAATCATATTGTTGTCCTTCTCAAAGGTGGAATCGCCTATCGTGGTGTTGATGAGGCTGCTTCCAAAGGTGACGAAAGCAGTGCGCAACTGGCGGTTCTTGTCCACCTCGCTGAGAGTGAAGATATGATGGTCGGCATTCACGAAACCATGACTCTTCTTCAGGTCGAGAATTTCGTCAATCTGACCAGCAAATACCAGGCGGTCGCCACCCATCAGATACTCATCTGCAGGTACGGGGGATACAATCTCACGGTTGTCAAAGTGCTTGATTTCTATCAATGTGCCGCCATGAATATCCAACAGACCTGCTTCCTCTATGGTATCGCCAATGTGTTTGTTGTCAGAGGGCACAAGTAGTTCGACCGTGTAGTCAGACGTGGACTCAAAGGCGGTTTCGGGTGCCTTGCGGTCGGGCAGAAGTTTGCGCATGGCGATGATGGAGAGCACGCCGATGAAAAGACAGAACAACCCCGGGATGGTGGTTGCCAGCACGTTCATCGCCGTACCTGTGGTGTCTTCATATAGTCCGGAGATAATCAGGTTAGGAGGCGTTCCGATAAGTGTGCACACACCTCCCATGCCGGAAGCGTAACTCAATGGTATCAATAGTTTAGAGGGGGATATGTTCAACTTTTTCGACCACATCTTGACAATGCCAACAAAGAGTGCCACTACCGTGGTGTTGCTCAGAAACGAACTGAGGGCAGCCACCGGTAGCATCAGTCGTATCACGGCCTTGGGATAACTATTCGGCTGTCCTAGCAGGTGCTTGACAATCCATTGCAGCACACCCGTATGGGTCAGTCCGGCAACAACGACAAAGAGCACTCCAATGATTACCACGGAGGTGCTGCTGAAGCCCGAGAAGGCCTCCTTGGCATCGAGAACGCCCGTGACAAAAAGAATGGCGATGGCTCCAAGGAAAACCAGGTCGGCACGTAGTTTGGTGAACAACAGCACCGAGAACATCGACAGCACGGTGACTATCGTAATCCAAGCATAGAGGTTGAATCCCCAAAAGACGATAGATTCCATAAGCAATTTAGTTAATGTGATACTATGTTTTTTTTGTGAGTGTCAGAACATTGTAGCCATCGGAGGTGCGCTGATACGACATCGTGTCCATGATGGTTTTTACAAGATGAATGCCAAGGCCTCCGATGGGACGGTCGTCGAGGTCTGCTTCCACGTCGATTTCTTTATATTGGGTGGGGTCGAACGGAATGCCATGGTCCTTGATGACCAGCGTCAGCAGCCCGTCGGAGTATTCTGCGGTCAGTTCCACATGGCCGCGGGTACCCTTAGGGTATGCATAGTTGATGACATTAGCGACCCATTCCTCGATGGCAAGGTTCAACGACTTTGCTGTATCTTCATCGATGCCATGTTCACGGCATACAGAAAAGAAGAAACCGCGCATCCGACTCACTTCAGAAATCTCATTCTTCATGATGATTCTACGCGGTGCATTTGAAGCCTGCTTTTGTGATGTGCCGTGTCGAAGGAACATCAGGGTAAGGTCATCGCCTTGCTCCGTGCCGTCGGCAAACACGGTGACATGCTGTTTGAGATAATCCACGACCTCTATGGCGGAGGCTGTCTTCGTCTTCTCCAAGTCGTGCAACATTCGGTCTTCTCCAAATAATTTTCTGTTGCCGTCGCTGGCAATATACATGGCTTCGGTTAGTCCGTCAGTATAGAGCAATAGCGAGGTGTCCTCAGGGAACGACACTTGTTGGTCTACGTAATTGTAATGGTCTTCGACACCGATGGGTAGGTTGGTCTCAACCTCCAGCAAACGGTAGTTGCCATGGGCGGTGCAGATGGCCGGCGCGTTGTGGGCGGCATTGCAATATATCAGGTGATGGGTCTTCAGGTCGAGCACGCCAATGAAGGCTGTGACAAAAATAAGGGATTCGTTGGTGGAAGCGATGGCGTGGTTCATCTCACACATGATGTTGGCGGCACTCTGGTAGTTGCCTGCCAGGTTGCGGAAGAGCGTGCGGGTGACGGCCATATAGAGTGAGGCGGGCACTCCCTTGCCTGCCACGTCGCCAATGATGAAGTAGAGTTCGTCGCCCTCGACGATGAAGTCATAGAGGTCGCCACCCACTTCTTTGGCGGGCGTCATCGAGGCAAAGAAGTCCAGGTCGTCGCGTTCTGGGAAGATGGTGGGAATCATGCCCATCTGGATGTCGTGGGCGATGATGAGTTCGCTTTGCAGCCGCTGCTTGCTGGCGGTGGTGGATTTCAAGTCTTCAATATGCTGCTTCAGCGATGTCTGCATATACCCAAAGGCGTTGCGCAGTTGCAACAACTCGTCTTGTGTATGTATCTCGGGAAGTGGGGTGTCAAGTTTGCCTTCGGCAATGTTCACCGCAGACTCGGAAAACTGCTTCAGCGGTTTTACCATATGATAGATGGCTATGGTACAGCATACAAACAATGATGCAAGTCCCACGAAAAACACCACCATACCGTATTTTACGATTTGATGGGTCATCGGCAGCGACATGCTGTCTTCCGTGAAATAGAAGAACATTAATACGGCCACAAGGAAGACCGCTGCCGCAATTGTCATGATTTTGAAACTGAGTCTTGCAGCAAACGATTTCTGGTATGCCAGGTCGTACTTGTATTCAAAATTCGGTTCTTCTACCAAAACTTATTACTTTTTCATTGTTTAAGCAACATTTAGTGCACTAAAATACAAAAAATATCGATACGTTCAGCCGTTGGCAAGTGTAAAAGATTGGTAAAGCACCCTTTTTTTCCAAATTTCTTACAAACCTCCTTTTTTTTCGCCTAATATCAGAAAAGAAATGGGATTTTGATTGAAAAGGCTTATCTTTGTATGCAAATAGCCAAGCACCTCCCTACAGATAATATTATCTACAAAACAGCGGCAGTTGCTTGCCGTTCTGCGATGGTATGACTGAATTGACCGAACGACTACGAAGAGAACTGGAAATGCTGCCCGTGGCAGCGTTGGAGAAACCGCTGAATGAAATCCTGCGGAAGGAGACGGCGGTGATAGTGACGGCTGCACCTGGAGCCGGAAAGTCAACGGTGCTGCCATTGACCATTCTGCAAGGGCTGCAGGAAGGCACCGGCAAGATAGTCATGCTGGAACCAAGACGTGTGGCGGCACGACAAATCGCCTCACGTATGGCATGGCTTCTTGGCGAGTCGGTTGGCTGGACCGTGGGCTACCGCATCCGGTTTGAGAGCAAGGTGTCGTCGAAGACGCGCATAGAGGTGGTGACTGAAGGGGTGCTCACTCGGATGCTCTTAGACGATCCGGCATTGGAAGACGTGGCGGTGGTTGTTTTCGATGAGTTTCATGAGCGGAGCCTGAACACCGACGAGGCGTTTGCGCTGGTCAGACAGTGCAAGGATGTGCTGAGAGAGGACCTGCGGTTGGTAGTGATGTCGGCAACAATCGATACGGATGCCTTGACGGATGCCTTGCACTGCAAGGTACTGACGAGCGAAGGGAGGATGTTTCCGGTCGAGGTGTTCCACAATGAGGAAGATGCCAATGTGTTCAACGTATCGCAGATGGTGGCAAAGACCATCCTCCAGGCGCATCGTGCGCACGAGGGCGACATCCTGGCATTCCTGCCTGGCGAAGGGGAGATACGTCGTGTGCAGGAACTGCTCTCATCGGGTGGACTTGGCGAAACGAAGATTTATACGCTATACGGTCTGCTTTCCAATGACGAGCAGGCGAAGGCCATCGCGCCGTCTCGTGCTGGCGAACGGAAAGTGGTGCTGGCAACACCTATCGCGGAGACCTCGTTGACCATAGAGGGTGTGCGTGTAGTTGTCGACAGCGGCCTCTGTCGGAAGATGGTTTTCGATGCACGCAGCGGACTCAACCACTTGGAGACGGTGCGTATCTCGTTGGATATGGCGACACAGCGCATGGGTCGTGCCGGACGTGTGGCTCCCGGCGTGTGTTATCGGTTGTGGACTGCCGCCACAGAGTCGCGCATGGCAGCCGTGCGGATGCCGGAAATACTGGAGGCCGACCTGAGTTCGCTGGTGCTTGATATCGCCATCTGGGGGGAGCACGACGTGGAGCAACTGCCGTGGCTGACTCCTCCGGTGAAGTCGGCTGTAGCCTATGCCCACCGGCTGTTGACATCGCTTGGTGCGACAGACGAAGATGGCAGGGTGACAGAGTGGGGGAGAAGGCTTTCAAAACTGCCTTGCCATCCTCGTATCGCCCGCATGCTACTGACGGCAGACACGAAGCAGCGGCAAGCCCTTGCCGCCGATATCGCAGCACTGATAGAGGAGAAAGACCCTTTGGCTGGAGAGGGCGACAGCGCTATGGACCACCGGTTGGACGCACTCCGTCGGGAACGTAGAAGTGGGAAGTCTGGCCCATGGGGACGTATGGCGAAAATCGCCCGTCATTATGCCGATATGATTCACTCCAAGGAGGACAATGACGCCGTCAACCCCTACGAGGTGGGTGCGCTGCTTGCATCGGCGTATCCTGAGCGTATCGGTAAGGCTTGGAAAGAGGGCGTCGGCGTGTTCCAGTTGCCGGGTGGTGAACTGGTAGCGGTAGAGGCATCGGATGCCATGGCCGGCGCAGAATGGCTATCTATCGCTTCGATGCATCAGAAAGCAGGTGGCGTAGGGAAAGTCTTTCTGGCCAGTGTCGTCGACCCTGCCGACCTCAAACAATATGCCCACGAGCGCGACAATATCTTTTGGGATAGTAAGGGCGGAACTTTGGTCGCCAGAAGGGAGACCCGTATCGGCACCATCTTGCTGGCTTCAAAACCGTTGGCAAATAATGCTCGTGAGAAGATTCAACAGGTCGTCTGTGAGGCGATTGCTAAAGATGGACCGTCGATGCTGGATTTCTCCGACGAGGTGCGCAATCTGCAGCGGAGAATCGCCTTTGTAGCCTCCCGTCATCCTGAACTGTCTCTTCCGGCTGTCGACACGGAGACCATCTGCAAGAGCGCTGTGGAGTGGGGACCTCTCTTTATCGGCAAAGCAACAACAACGAATGAACTGAAGAAGACAGACCTTTGCGAGGTCATTTGGAGCCGACTCATCTATGAACAACAGATAATGGTGGAGCAGTTGGCTCCTGCTCATATCGTTGTCCCCACAGGGAGCCGGATACGCCTCGACTACCGTATCGGTGCCGAAGTGCCGGTCTTACGGGTGCGCTTGCAAGAGTGCTTCGGCATGCTGGATACTCCTCAGGTGGATGGCTCACCGGTATTGATGGAACTGTTGTCGCCCGGTTTCAAACCTGTTCAACTCACCACCGACTTGCGCAGTTTTTGGCAGTCCACCTATTTTGAGGTGCGCAAAGAGTTACGCCGTCGTTATCCGAAACATTCATGGCCCGACCATCCAATGGATGCCGACCCAGTAAGGGGAGCGAAAAAATCTTCTAAATAGCCCCAAATACGAGAGAAAGTAAATCTTGCAAATCGGTACTTTCGAAATCTTTCAGGGTTGTTTTATAGTTTTCCTTTTTAGGTGAGCGGAGCGAACACAAAACAATCGCAACTCTGTTGCGTAAGAAATCTCCCTGCGACCTACCTTCGGGAGCAGAACCTTAATGAAAGAGCGACGAGGAGGAGCGGTTGAGCCCCCGAACATCCAAGCCGAAGGCTTGGCATAATTGATATTCGGGGGGGGCATTTTGAGTGTTGCCCAATTCGTGACTTTTATTTAACTATACTTTCTCTTTTCTCATATTATTTTTGCCAATTTGTTTGTTTTTTAATGATTGTTTTTATAATTTTGCAAAAAAATAGCATCATTATGAAACGTTTTTGTCTTTTATTACTGCTTTTACTTACAATCGCGGTTTCTGCCCAGAAGCGTTTGGTTCTCATCGAAGAGTTCACGAATACGGGATGTAATCCATGTGCTTCGTGGTCGCCCGAACTTGACGCTGTGATTGAAAACCGTTTGGGAGACTGTATCGCCATCAAGTATCATAGTGGCTATCCAAGCCGTGACGACGAGTTCTATAATTACGACCCCGTTACTCAACAAAAACGGCACGATTATTATGGTGTCGACGGTGTTCCCGCTACGTTTGTTAATGGCAGGCCGTTGGGGTATCGCACCTCCGACTTCCTTGATGAGACCATCACCCAACAGATGGCTCAACCAGAAACCTTCTCTCTTGCGCTCTCGAAAGAGGTCGTCGACCACCGCATGACGGTGCATGCCAACCTCACCCCGCTTCAGGATATCGAGAGCGGCGCTTCGCTGCGGCTGTTCGTGGCTGCTATTGAGGAACATATTACCGCCTCGAAACCATATCCCAATGGCGAGACTTCACTCCATTATACCTTGCGAAAGATGTTTACGGGCGGTGATGGCTACCCCATAGGCGAAGGCGGGCTCTCTACAGGTCAGGTCTATAACTACGATGCTTCGTGGGATATCGACTTCTGCAATGATGAGGGGCAACTCGGGGTGGTGGCTTTTGTCCAAGACATTGAAACCAAGGAGGTGTTGTGTACGGCATACAGCGGTGCTGGCGCAGAGCGGGAAAACCTCATGGCGTTGGTGGCCCTCACCGACACACCCGACCTCACCTGCGTGCCCAATTACTATGGACGCGTGGTATTGCGCAACGATGGCTCCAATATCCTTACTTCCGCCATGCTCAATGTGAAGGTCAACGGGGTGGTGAAACAATATCCCTGGACGGGCGAACTCGATTATCTCGAACGTGACACGATGGCATTCGACGAGTTTCATGACTTCCTTCTTGCCGAGACAGAAAACCAAGTGGAACTGTGGTTCTCCGACATCAATGGCTCCTCGGGTGAGAGCAACCACCTCTGCAGTTCTTTTTCCAATTCCTTGCAGGCTAACTACGGGGTGCAGTTGAGGCTGTATACCGATAAGAAACCAGAGGAAACTACCTGGAAACTCTACAATTCGGCGGGCGATGTGGTGCGCGAGGGAGGACCCTATGCCGAAGCCAGGAAACTCTATACCGAGAACCTACAACTGACTCGTGACGACTGTTACCTGCTCGAGTTCCTCGACTCTGGCGGTGATGGTATAAAGGGTGCCTTTGGAAATGGCTATTACCAACTCTATGAGGTCGACGAGTCGGGCATGACGCATCGCCTTACACAGGGCGATTACGACGGGGCTTTGTGGGATGTGTATTTCAACCTCAAGAGTTCGCCTTCCACCGACCGCCGCTTGGTGCTCTTCGAAGAGTTCACCAATACGAGTTGTGAGCCGTGCTCTGAGTTCTCACCGTCACTCGATAAGGTTATTGCCAGCCGCATGAACGACATGGTGGCCATCACCTACCACCTCAATTTCCCTTCCAACAGAGACCCCTTCTACCTTGCCAACCCAGAAGAGGCCATGGCGCGCTCCACGTTCTACGACGTGAGTGGCGTGCCTTCGCTCCGTGTCGACGGTGAACACCGCGGTGCTTGGGGATACGAGGAGTACCTCAATGAGTATATCGACAATGCTGCCAGCGTTCCTGCCAAGGTCGACATCGACACTGAGGCACAGTTGGATGAAGGCAAACTCATGGTGAATGTGAGTCTGCAGCCAAAGGATGTGCCGCAGGGTGCCGACCTGAGGCTCTATGTCGTGGCAGTGGAAGAGCGGGTGGAATGGGACACACCGGCTCCCAACGGTGAGACGTCATGGAATTATGTGATGCGGAAGATGTTGCCTGATGCCCAAGGGGAAGTGCTCCCGGCAGACCTCACCCAGACTGCGAACTTGCAATATGAATACACCTGGCAGGTGGCCAACTTCTATGACGAGAACGAATTGGGTATCGTGACGTTCGTGCAAGACAACACCACGAAGATGATTCTCGGCACCTGCTACACCCCACGGCCTACAGGAAGTCCACGTGCCGTGAAAATTCTCCAAGTAGACAATACCCCCGACCGTATCTGCATGCCGTTTTTCTCATCCGACCTTACTGTGCGCAACACTGGCCGCGAGACACTCACACAGGCCAATATCAACGTGCGTGTCAATGGGCAGGTGCAGACTACTCCTTGGACGGGAAACCAGCCCTACCTCGGCATCGCTGCCATACACACTCCGGCATTTACTGATTTTACACTGGCCGACGGCTCGTCCAACGAAGTGGAGATATGGCTCTCCGACCTCAATGGCGGCACAGAAGAAAGCCTGCACAAGAAGTTGCAGATTGCCAATGCCTATCAGGCACGCCATGCTGTAAGGCTGACCCTGATGACCGACAACGCTCCAGAGGAAATCACTTGGAAGGTCTATAATTCTGCCGACGATGTAGTTGGCCAGGGAGGACCATATACCGAGAAACGCAAGAAGCAAGTCATCGACTTGCCGCTTACCACCGACGACTGCTATAGGCTGGAGTTTGAAGACGCTGGAGGTGATGGTATCACGGGTGCCAATGGGCGCGGCTATTATATGCTGCATGAGGTATCGGCAGATGGCGCTACACGTTTGCTCGTACAGGCCGACTATGATGGCGCCCTGCACCAGGTGTTCTTCAGTTTGAGCGAGGCTTCTTCGGTAGGCATCACAGACGTTGTTCCCGACAAGGCATCAGAGGGCACATACCATGACCTGCAAGGACGCAGGGTCAGTCCTGTCAGGGGCATTTTCATTGTCGACGACAAGAAAATCATAAGAAAGTAACATATACACTAATAAAAACAAACCAACTTCTGTTTATTATGAAAAAAGTCTACACCTTGTTCATTTTGGCATTCGCCGCCATAGCACCGGCGTTTGCCCAGTGGAACACTAATGCCACCCCCGTTTGCATCTATGATGCCGCGGGCATGAGCGACTATTATGCCTGCAACCCCAAGGCTATGCGCACACCCGACAAGAAAACCTGGATAGCCTGGCACACCTGGGGGCGTAAGGCTATCAACGGCATCGATAGGGTGGCGGTGCGTACCTATCTGCAACTGCTCAACAGAGATGGCGTGCCGCAGTTCAGTGAACCAATCATGCTCAACGACCATGTCACCACTTCATGGTGGTCGGATTACGGACTGCAAGTGGCATCCGACGGTTCTGCCATTGTGACTGTAGCCGACGGACGTGCCGAGGAGGCCACATTGCCTGATGAAACAGACCATGCCGACGGCTTCTCACCTGCCATATACAAAGTCGACCAGCAGGGCAATTTCCTTTGGGGAGAAGATGGCATCGCGTATCCTCAATACACGAATGCGGGTTTCACCAACTGCTATGTCGTGGGTGACGACACTTACTTCATCTTCTTCAACACAACTGAAGACAGTTCCGGACAGGCTGAAGACATGACCAATATCGGCACTTTCATACAGCGCATCAATGCCGATGGCACAGTGGCATGGAGTGAGCCGTTCCCTTGGTCTGACGATTTTGCACAGCCGCAGATCGTGCCATCGCTCGACGGCACATTCCTGCTCTTCGACCGTTCTCCGGAAGGGTCGGTAGTGCATAGGCTTGACCGTGAACTCAATGAGGTGTGGGGCGAGCCAGTGGTATACGACGAGCACAAGTATGAAGGCTATGCCATGAACGATTACAGCATTGCTCCCGATGGTTTTGGTGGCGCTGCGGTGGCTTTCGTGCGTAATATGGGGCAGTTCGCCCATAATGTGCGGGTGCAGCATGTCAATGCTGACGGTTCTCTTGGCTTCGGACTCAATGGCTTGGATGTTGCCAATACCGAGGACAACGACTACGATTATTGCGACATCGCCGTCAATCCTAAGACCGAGGAAATCCTGGTTGATTTCGAGTCGCAGTTGGCGACAACCTATGACGTGATGTTGCAGAAGTTCAGTTACGATGGCGACTACCTTTTCGACGAACTGGGAATCTCCATTGCCAACAAAGACCGTGCCGCTACCAGTTACGCCTTCGGTAGGGTAGGCTGTGGTGCCGTTGGCGACGACCAATGGATAGTGGCCTACCGCGATGTGCAGGGCTACTTCAATGCTTCGTTCATCATCCGCCGATATGATGCCGATGGCAATATTGTATGGACACGTACCATAGGTAGGGAGATTGACCCTACTGACATCAGTTTCTTTGTCGAGGAAGAAGCCACCTATCTTATATATAGGGAAAACCGTGAAAGCAAGGAATCTGGAATCAAGATATTCCGTATAGGCAACGATGGCTCTTATGATGTGACCTATGACGATACTTCCATCCAGACGGTGGCTGTTTCTTCTGAAGGCTCCGAGCAATACTATGATGCCAGCGGACGCAGGCTCAGCCAACCGCAGAAAGGCTTGAATATCATCCGCAGTGCCGATGGCACTGTGCAGAAACAGTTGAAATGACTTCTATGAATTATAAACCTAATTAATGACAACTTATGAAAAAGAAACTTTCCCTTTTAGCATTGGCCGTCATCGCCACGCTCAGCGCGTCGGCACAGATGATTGCCTACACCGTGCAGACCAAGGTGCAGGGACCTATGGGCACACCTACGGTGCTCGACCTTCAGGGTACTACAGGCACCGACTTCTCTGGCTTGATGATTGACGCCGATGGCAACTTGGAGTTCAACAATGTTGTGAATGCCAAGGCATTCCCCATTGGTTTTGACTTTGGCTACAACGGCAAGGTAATGAAATACTTCCTTGTGGCTACCAATGGTATGATTCAACTCTCGCCGACGGAGACCGTGAGCAGTGTGGTGCACAAGAGCACCGTCACCGTGTTTACCGATAGCGGCAATCACGATGCCTTTGGCTTGGTAATGCGCAACGGTACGTTTGGCTACGACGACACCCAACTCAGTTACTGGCTTGAAGGCGACGACGTGCTGTGCATCCAGTATAAGAATGTGGGATTGCAGACGGCATCGTATATGACCGACAAGAAGGATGTTGCCAAGGCTACTATCGAGTACCGCCTCTTCCAGAAGAGCGGCAATATCGAGATGAAACTGAGTGGATTCAAGCCTTATGATGATGCCGACGTGGGCTATTCCAATTTCATGCGTATCGGTATCTTGGGCGATGAAGGCGACTTCGTACAGATTCAGAGTTATGACGGCTCAGTCATCTCTGCCAGGGACAACAGCATCGATTACAGTGCCGACAGTTATCCCGCTGATGGCACGATCTACACCTTTGTGGCTCCTGAGCCATGTGAGACACCTGCTACGCCTCCTTCCAACCTGCAAATCAATACCACTTCCACACAAGTAAGTGGTTCGTTCACTGCTGGCAGCAGCGACCACTATCTGGTGCTCGCAGCCACTTCTGCTATGTCCGAAGGTCCTGCCGACAACACCAAATATGCTGTTGGCGACGAGATAGGCGGCGCAAAGGTGATTGCCGTGGTAGAAGGTACAGAGTTCGTCGGCCCCGACAATATGGAACCCAACCAGGAGTATATGATATATGTCTATGGCTTCAACTCTCTCTGTTCGGCTGGTCCGCTCTACAACTCAACGCCAGCAGTGGGTACCGTGGCTACCAAACCTGGTGCTCCGGAGAGTATTTCCTTCAGCAATGTGCAGAAGAACGCCATCTCTGTCAGTGTCACTGCAGCAGGTTCTGCTCCCGTGCTCGTTGCTATGACCGACCAGCAGGGTGTTGGTCAGTGGGGTGAATACATCGATGCCGGTGCTTTTGGCATACCGGCAGGTTCCTACGAAGTAGGTGATGCTATCGAGGGCGGCGGAAAGGTCGTCTTCATCGGTACACCAGGTGATGCCATACAGGTGGCCAATCTCCAGGAAGGCACACCATACTTCTTCCGTGCATGGAGCAGTGATGGCGCCGGTGGCTATTCTTCGCTATATGCCGAGGGTACCGAGGTGACGGTGGCTGAGTTGCCATGGTCGATCACCGTCGACGAGAAAGTGGGCTATGAAGCCACGATGCCGGGATGGACATTCAACAATCCCGAAGAATGGAACAGTGACCCCGATGAAGGCTATCTCTACCACAGGGCTTCCTACATCGAGGATTCGGAAAATGCTGTGGCATGGATAGAGTCACCATTCATCAGTCTGGCTGAGGGTGCCAACCGCATCAAGACCACTCTCAGTGGTTCTGCCGGTGGTGGATGGATGAGTGGCGACTGGCAGATGGCCGACGGCGACAAGATTGTGTTCCAACTTACCAAGGATGGCGTGGAATACAGGGATGTCTTCACCATCGACAAGAATAATGCCGGCACGTTGTCCAAGGAATCGTTCTCACCGTTTACCGGTGCTTTCGAGGAGATGGCTGGAGAGACCGTGCGCCTGCGTGTGAGCATATTCCGCACTGTTGCCGGTGATACCCGCATAGGCAAACTCCTCGTTGAGCAGAAGCCCGACCTGGATGAACCTGTCAACCTTACTGCTACAGACATCGTCGGTGGCACCGTGACACTTGAATGGACACCTACGGGTGATGAGGCCAACTGGGAGGTTGAGTATAAACTGGCTGAAGAAGAGGAATGGGGCGAGCCCGTGACTGCTACGGAGCCAAAGGTCATCCTTGAGGGACTTCTCGGACTTACCAAGTATGAGGCCCGTGTGCGCGCCATCAAAGACGACAAGCAGAGTGCTTGGAGTGATGTGGCCGCTTTCACCACCGGCTTCTCCGTGCCATTCGATTTCGTTCTTCAGGGAGCAACCAATATGGATGGTTGGAATACCTATACCGGAAAACTCGGTGAGACAACCACTCTCGAAGAGGGCGGCGACATCGTTATCCGTAAGATGGGATGGGGCACCGTGATGTATCGCACGTTGTTCAACCCGATGGGCAGCAGCACCGAATCATGGCTGGTATCACCGAAGTTCGCTGTCGGTGATGATGCCTCCCGACAATTTGTAGCCAAACTGTCGCTGCTTACGCAGTTTGTGGGTGAAGACAGCAACCTTTCTGTCAAGATTGTGGTGGCCAAAGACGGCGAGAACTTCAGTTCTGCCGACGTGATAGGTACTATTTCCAACGATGAGTTGCCTACCAGCGATGCCGAACCAGTGGAGTTCTCATTCCCCTTCAGCGGATACACAGGCAACATCCGCCTGGGTTACTATTTCGAGGGCACGGGCAGTGACATGAGTTGGTATGAGTTGTTTGAGGTGGCAACGCTTGAGGATGCCGTTTCCGTACAGTCGATAAAAGCCGATAATGGCGACGGCAAGGTTTATAACCTGCAGGGCGTTCAACTGAACAATCCCCAGAGAGGTGTCAACATCGTGAACGGAAGGAAAGTAGTTGTGAAATAAGCGGTTTTCACAAGTATTATATCAATAAAAAGAGCCCCCAAAGCCATTCGTGGTTTTGGGGGCTCTTTCGGTTTTATCAGTTCTGCTACTATTTGCTGTCCAGGCCTTCGCCCGACATGAGGATGTCGACCAATGGCTTGTCTTTATAGTCATTCTTCTTCTGGTCCCAGAAACCGAAGTCGGCATCATAGCACCAGGTTGTCCAGGCAATATCAAACTCGTCGAAGACGCTCAGCATGTCCTTCGTCCATTTGTAAGCCAACTCTCTGTCCACGGGCTCGTATACGCCCCATTCGCCGCAGAACAACTGCAGGTTGTAGCGTTTGGCCACTTCGATGGCATCCTTGAAGTCTGCGCGTATCTTGTCGATGTTCCACTCCTGGGTGGTGAATGGTTTAAGCATTTCTTTCAATGAGTCGGGAGCAGCCTCGTAGTCTTCCTTAGATACGAGTACTCCGGGGTAGTTGACCTTGCCTTTGTATTTGCCTAATGGGGTCCACCAAGCGCCATAATGGGTCAGTATCATCGGGTTGTAGTAGTGGAAGGAGAGCACGATGTTCTTGTCGCCCTCGGGCACCTTGAGGTATTTCATCGTCTCGTAACCTTGCCAGCGGTTCGACCCGATGACGAGCGTACGCTGTGGCTCACGCTCACGAAGTGCCTTGTGCACCTTGGCCACCAATTGGTTCCACTGTTCATGGTCATCTGCCACGGGCTCGTTCATAAACTCGTAAGCCACGGAGTCGTTGCTGTAGCCTTTCAGCGCATCAGAGAGTTGATACCACATATTGATGAGTTGTTGCTGTGCCTCTTCAGAGGTGAAGAGGGTGTTGGGGCTTGCACCGCCTTCGTTCTCGGCATTGAAGTAGTGAGAGCGGATGATGTGCAGGTCGACGATGGCCCTGATATGATGTTTCACTGCCAGGTCGAGGGCATTCTTCAGCAGTTCCCAGGCTTCTGGAAGTTGGTCGCCCTCTTCGTCCCAGAACTGCTCCTCGTCGATAGGGATGCGCACGAAGTCGAATCCGAGTTGCTCCAGGCGCTCGAAGTCGTCTTCCTGGATGTGTTGGCGACGTGCTTCGCCGCGCTCCTTCGATTGCGACAGCCAGTGGCTGAGGTTCGTACCGCGCCGGATACGGAAATTGTTCACTCCTTCATCTGTTGTCTCAGGTTTGCTTGTGCAGGCCGTGATGGTCCACAATGCGGTGGCTATGAGTGCCACAAAAAAAAGAATTTTTTTCATTGTATGACTTTTAGGGTTTGGTAATAGATGTCTTTCGGTGTATTCCTAATGGGAACCTTTCTTCTCTTTTGCCTTCCTTGCATATTCAAACAGCGACAGTGGCAGGTGGCAGTATCCCGTGGGATTCTTGTCGAGATAGTCTTGGTGGTATTCTTCTGCCAGATAGAAGTTCTGTAGAGGCAGTTTCTCTACGGCCAGCGGCTGCCCATACTCCTTCTGAGTGGCTTGGTATACTTTTTCGATGGTGGGCAGGTCCTCGGGGGCGGTATAGTAGATGCCCGTGCGGTATTGGGAGCCGGTGTCGTGTCCCTGTTGGTTAATGCTCAAAGGGTCGATAGCCTTGAAATAGAGTTTCAACAAGAATTCGAGGCTTACAATGTCGGGATGGTAGCATACGTGTACTGTCTCTGCAAAGTGGGTCTTGTCTGTGCATACCTGTTCGTAAGTAGGATTTTCCACGTTGCCGTTGGCATAGCCCACCTCTGTCTTTTCCACTCCCTCAATCTGCTTGAAGTAGTGTTCTGTTCCCCAGAAACAGCCCCCGGCCAGATAGATTTCCTTTGTGGGTTGAAGCGGTTCGATGTGGCTTCCTTCCATGTTGTCGTTTGTTGCCATAAACGGTAGGTTTTATATTTGGAGTATCGAATACATACGAGAGGCTGTTGCCGGAGATTGTGCCGATGGCGCCTCCCGCAGGGCATACAGGTTATTGTGCTGCAATGGGTTTTTGGTAAAACTTGAGCATGTAGATGTTGAGTATGGTCAGGTATTTGCTCTCCAACTCGTTTTGTTGGGCTTGCACCAGGTTGGTCTTGCCGGTCATCAACTCCACGATGTTCTTCAGACCGAGTCGGAACTGTTCGCTGAGGAGTTCGTAACTCGCCTCTTGATAGGCAGTGGCCACTTGTGCTGCCTTGAACTTGCTCTGGTTGGTGGTGGCATCTATCCAGAAGGTCTCAATGGTGTTGTAGAGTGTCTTCTGCTTGTCTTTCAGGTCGAGGAGATTGCTCTCGCGCTGAAAACGGGCCTTGTTGACGGCTGTCTTCGTCTGGCGGTTGTCAAAAAGGGGTATGCTGAGGGTGGCGCCAACGGAGAAGTCGAGATTGGTCTTGAGTTGGTATCCCCATCCTTCTTTGCTCATCGAAGTGGTATTGGTGGAGAAACCGCCTGACAGACCTACCGTGGGGCTCTTTCCTGCGCGGGCAATATCGAGGCTCACGTCGCTGCTCTCTATGGCGATGAGCGCGCTGCGAATTTCAGGACGGTTGTCGAGGGCTGCCGTGTAGACGTGGTTGAGTGTGGGTATCTCCTCCAGGGCCTGAGCATCGGTGAACGAAGGTATCTCGATGTCGAAATCTACGGCATCGGTGAGTTCGAGCAATTGCTTGAGTTGGAATTTGTAGTTTTTCACATTGCTCTCTGCTGCCACGATATTGTACTCGTCCTGGGCGCGTTGGGCAGAGAGTTGCGCCAGGTCGGCACGACTCATCTTTCCCACCTCTACCATGGTCTCTCCGCGTTTCTCATTGAGTTGGCTGGTCTCCAGACTCTGTTTGGTTACTGCGATGGCTTCGGTGGTGTAGAGAATCTGCACGTAGAGTTGCACGATGCGTTCCTCGATGTTGCGGGCATTGGTCACCGAGTCGACCAGGGCCTGCTGGGCGGTAAGTTCGTTGAGGCGTATGGTGTTCTTGTTGCGGTTGCCGTTCCATACCGTCCAGTTGGCGTTTACGCCATAACTCCCGCTATAGTATACCTTGTCGATGCTCGACTGCACATAGCCATTGGCCACCGTACTTTGTCCGGCAGAGATGAATGGCCTGTAAACGACGTTCTGACTGGTCGAGGCACTCATCGAGGGTAGGAGAGCGGCTTTCGACTGCAATACATCTTCCTCAGCAGAGAGCCGTTGTATTTGGCTCTTTTTGAGTTGGATGTTGTTGTTCAGTGCATAGTCTATGCATTCCTGCAATGTCCATTTCTTAGTTCCCGTGGCTTGTCCGAAGGCCGACATGGTGCAAAGGCAGAGCAATACCACTCCTAACGACAATCTATTCTTCATATCTGAAATCTCTTGAGGATATGACGTGAAACGAGGTTCACTACTCCAAATTTTAGGCAAAAATACTATTTTTTTCCCAATAATATAACAAATGGGAAACTCTTTTGCTGGAAGTGAGATAAAAATGATATGAGTGCGGTCAATAGGCGTCAATGATGTTGGTGACAAAATCCAAGGCTTTTTCCAATTTCTTGAAGATATTGCTCTCCATCCTTGATACGACGGCGAATTTAGCGCCGTTGCTGTTGTTGTTCCAGAGCGAGAGCAGTTGTTCCTTGTCTTTCTTTGCCTTGCATATAGAATAGGTGGCTTCTGCCTTGTCGAGATGGAGAGTGGCGATGCGGTCGCTCACATTACCGTCCTTGACGAGGAAAACGTCAAACCACTGGTTCTTGCGCACACCATGGTTGGTGCCAAGGTCGATATATACGTTGCCGGCACGCTTGGGCTTCTTGGGGTCGGGCTCTATCTTCGTGATGATGCCCACGAGGGCAAACGCCTCTTCTATCACTTCGTTGAGGTCGCTCTCGTAGGGAAGTTTGTTGCAGGCAATGGCGAGGGCATCGGCATAACTCTTCTCCGACTCGGCATAGCCTTTCTTTGTCATGCCCTGGGCAACAGCCTCGTTGGTCTGGGTGTTCTTGATGGCGATGATGTAGTTGAACTCCAATTTGTAGTAGAACTTGCCGTTGGTGGAGTCTCTTTGAGTGAAACGTCTGTAGTTCTGGATGATGGTAAGCAACTTGTAGGTGCAGTTCCTGTCTTCTACAGCCCGCACTTTAGGGTTCTCGCCCAACTTCTTGATGATGGGCGCGCGCATGGCGGCAAAGGTGGTCTGGTCGCGACTGGTCTCGCTCTTGGCGTAGATGGGTGGCTCGACATAGATGTCGTGAATCTGGTTGGTAAGGTCGGTCTGCGCCGTGGCAGTGGCAGCGAGAAGGCAAGCCAGCAAGGTGAAAAGGCATCTCGTCTTCATAGTGTTGAGTGTTGAGTGAATAATAATCTTATTGTTTTTGGTATTGTGATTACAAAAGTACGAATAAGCGAGCGAAAAACCAAATGTTTATTTGGACTTTTCTGAGTGAGAGTACTTCGACCGCAGGTCAAAATACGATGAAGTAAGCGAAAAATCAAATGAAATCATGATTTTTTTTGTTTTTCATGTAACGAAATTGCATCTTGTGTGTCTATATGGTTGTAAGCGCTTCAAAAACATTGTTTCACTAAAAATGGAAATAGAAAATGAAAAAGACTATATTTACAATCATGCTGATGACCGTATGGGTTGCAAACTTGGCAGCCCAAAGTGTGGAAGACCTCTTTAAGGAGTTCAAGGATAAAGCAAATGCAGAGTATATTGAAATCCCCAAAGCCATGATGTCCATGGCCTCTACGTTTGCTAAAAAAGACGAAGGAAGCGACATCATCAAGAGAGTCAGTCATCTGTCAATTCTCAACATAGAGAATGACCCGCAACTTTGTCGGGATTTCTCAAAAAGAGCACTGTCACTGAGTAGGAATGGCTATGAAACGATGGTGAACAGCAACGAGGATAATGAGAAGACACTGATTCTGGTGAAGACGAAAAATGAGAATATCACTGAAATGGTAGTCCTCAACATCGAGCCAAACGAGTGTTCGCTCATTCAAATCAAGGGGAAACTCAGGGCATCAGACATTGATAAACTCAGCAACTGACACAGCACTATCTCAACGATAAAAAGATGTCTGCCGCAGAGTTTAAAAAGATATTCCTGCCATTGTCACGCCGTATGTACTGGACGGCGTGGCAATTTACTGGCAATGCCCAGGAAGCCGAGGATTTGGTGCAGGAAGCCTTCCTAAAGTTATGGCAGAAAAGAGATTTGCTGGGTGACATCAAAAACACAGAGGCATATTGCACCATCCTGATTAAAAACCTTTTCATCAACCAAATTCGGCATAAACGAATCCCCATTACTGCCCAATCTTCCGATGAACTGGCTATTGACGCCATGAATGAGAGCGACATAGAAGAAATATTGGAAAGAAAAGAGGAATCTTTTCAGGTGAAATGCCTTATCGAAAAATTACCTGAGCAACAGCGCAGAATCATTACTCTGCACGACATGGAAGAACTGTCGAATGAAGAGATACAACAGCATACCGGACTTCAACCAAACAATATCAGGGTCATCCTGAGCCGGGCACGAAAGACAATACGCGATAAACTAATCAAGGGAAACAGATGAAGCAGATAGATGAAATACTGAGACGCATAAAAGCGGACGAAGCCACTGACGACGAATTGAGCATGGCCGAACAACACCTCAGTGCAATGGAAGAAAGACTTTCGTTGCAAATCGATGATTGGGAAAGCCATGAGCAGCAGTCAAGACAAAAGCGGAGAAGAGCATGGCTGCGGCATGCGGTGGCAACTGCAGCATGTCTGCTACTATTGGTTTCCGTAACGGTATGGTTTACACACAATCAACAGGAAGACAGCAAGTTGACCACAGTGACAGAGAAAGATACCTTTGACAATCCAGAGGACGCTGCCGCAGAAACGGAACGCGCGCTTATGCTTTTCTCCGGGGTCATCAACAGGGCTATCAATAATTAGTTTCTTGAGTTTTTTAGCAAAAGCCTCATGTTAATAGTTCTTGAGTTTGGACACTTGTAAAATCATAAAATATGAAACATCATAGTATTTATATAGCGTTTCTGTCGTTGTTGCTCATGACCGTTGTACAAGGTGCAATGGCCCAGGACGCACTTTTCGACAAATATGAGGACACAAATGGTGTTACCACCGTTTTTATTTCGAAAACGATGCTCAGCATGATTCCCAATGTAAAGACCGGGAATCACGACATCAGCAAGATTGCAGGAAAATTGGACCAACTGCGTATTTTAACCTGTGAGAAAGCCTCACTCATACCCCGCATACTTGATGATGCAAAAAAAATATATAAGTCTGAAGGCTACGAGGCCATCATGCGCATGAACGATGATGGCGAGAAAATGACCATCTATCAACGCAGCCTCAAAGGTGGCAAGAACGAATTTGTGCTGCTACAAGAGGATGGTTCTGATTTGAACATCATCAATGTCAAAGGAGCCATCACCCTAAAGGATATTCAAATGATTACAGGCAACTGACAGAAGTTAGGACAAGGGAGCGCCATGTCATCCTGCGGCAGTTAAAACCTTCCTCCCTTACTAAAAATCCCCACACCCTCTGAAGTCGAGGGAGTGGGGATGCGTATTAAATCACTTCGTGAGGTTTAGTCGTCGAAGTCGGTTAACATTCCTTCATTATTAAACTCGAGTTCGAAGCCGTTGGTCATGTTCACTTGGTAAACGGTGCTGAAGAGTTCTTTCTTTTCCTTGGCATAAGCGATGGTGTTGCCAGGGTAATTGGCGTTGAGATAGGTCTTCACTGGCTGAGGCAGTCTGTCGGAGGTGATGACGCGGCCTTCTTCCATAACTTCCATGGTTATTCCCAATGCAGTGATGATCAAACCGATGACGGTGATGAGGATGATTCTTGACTTTTTCATAATGGTAATTTTTTTATTGTTAATATTTTTTTGTTTATCTCTTTCTGTCGTTCGGTAACAACTGTTTGTTCCTTTCGACATCACAAAGATACATCGACAATCACCTTGGAGTGAAATATTTTAGTGCTTTTCCTTGAAAGAGGTTGAGACAGCCGTTGTCTTTTGCGACAAATAGGAAAAATGGGCTCAAAACTTGTCGGAAATCATGGTGAATTCCGTTCCTGATATGCAAATTATTCTACTACGCATAGCGAAATGAACTCACCATAGAGGATTTTGTATCAAAATCATGAGTTGATGAACGGGATTGATATTTTTTTTGTAATTTTGTCACGTCTCCTCATCTTAGGCGACATAGCATGATAGAAATACAATCCTTCGACCTATGAATAAAAAAGCCTTTACACGATTCGTGACAATGGTGGCCTTCTTTCTTGGAATGGCCCATGCCGTCATGGCACAACAACACCAACTCTGGTATCCACAACCCGCATCCCATTGGCTGGAGGCACTGCCTATAGGCAATTCCCACCTCGGTGCCATGATCTATGGCGGTACGGCAGTGGAGGAGATACAACTCAATGAGGAGACTTTCTGGGCTGGCAGCCCACACAACAATAACAGTCCTGAGGCGAAAGCACACCTGCAGGAGGTGAGAAACCTTATCTTCGATGGCAAGGAAGAGGAGGCCCATAAGATTATCGACCAATATTTCTTCAAGGGACCGCACGGCATGCGGTTCCTTCCCCTAGGAAGCGTGAAGATAGACCTGCAGCATAAGGACGTGACAAACTATCGCCGAAGTCTGAACCTGGGCACTGCCACTTCGGTGACTACATACAATGCCGGAGGCGTGACCTATACCCGCACTGCTTTTGCGTCACTTGCCGACAATGTCATCGTCTACCAGATCAAGGCGAACAAGAAGAAGGCACTCCAATTCCATCTTGGCTTCGACTCCCCGCTGCCAGTTACCAGGAGTGTAGACAACCACACCATCACGGCCACTGTCAGCAACGACGAGCAGGAGGGGATACCTGGTAAACTCAAGGCAGAATGTATGATCGTAGTGGCGGCAGATGGCAATGTTTCTGACACGGCAGAGGGTGTAGACGTGAGCAGTGCCACTACTGCCACCATCTATGTCATGGCAGCCACCAACTTTGTGAAATACGACGACGTGAGCGGCAATGCCAAGGAGCGCAACCTTGCCACGCTGCGTTCGCTGGTGAATACAAAAACCAATTGGTATAAGCATCTGTCGAAGGCCAAGACTTTCGAGCAACTCTGCAACAGGCATGTGGCGAAATACAAGGAGCAATACGACAGGGTGACTCTCAACCTGCCGGCTTCGCAGAATGCCTCGTTGCCCACCGACCAGCGCCTCGATGCTTTCAGCAAGAGCAGCGGCGCCCCCGACCTCGACATGGTGTCGCTCATGATGCAGTATGGGCGCTACTTGCTCATCTCCTCGTCGCAGCCGGGCGGACAGCCCGCCAACTTGCAGGGCGTGTGGAACGACAAGATGAACGCGCCATGGGACTCGAAATATACCATCAACATCAATGCCGAGATGAACTACTGGCCGGCACTCGTGGGCAACCTTGCCGAGACACAGATGCCACTCTTCGACATGATCGACGACCTGAGTTCCACGGGAGCCATCACCGCACAGCAGATGTATGATTGCCGAGGATGGGTGGCACACCACAATACCGACCTCTGGCGTATAGCAGGACCCGTCGACGGCACGACATGGGGGATGTTCCCCACCGGTGGGGCATGGCTAACCACACATATTTGGCAGCATTATCTCTTTACCGGCGACAAGGACTTCCTCGCACGCCACTATCAGGCTCTCCGGGGAGCCGCCCTCTTCCTCATCGACTATATGCAACGCGATGCCAAGACTGGATGGGTGATGACGGTGCCTACCGTATCGCCCGAACATGGACCGATGGGAAAAAAGACCACGGTGACAGCCGGCTCAACGATGGACAACCAGATTGTCTTCGATGTACTCAATGCCACTCTCAAGGCATCGGAGATACTCCATGAGGGCGACACCGACTTCCTCATCAAGGTGCGTGCCGCACTCCGCGACTTGCCTCCGATGCAGATAGGACGCTACGGACAGTTGCAGGAGTGGATCATCGACGGCGACGACCCGAAGGATGAGCACCGGCATATCTCGCATCTTTATGGTCTCTATCCGTCAAACCAAATCTCACCCTATACACATCCTGAACTCTTTACCGCCGCTGCCAACACGCTGCAACAGCGGGGCGACATGGCCACGGGATGGAGCCTGGGATGGAAAATCAATTTCTGGGCGAGGATGCTCGACGGCAACCACGCCTACAAGATTATCGGCAACATGCTGAAACTCCTTCCTGATGACCGCCAGATGCGGCAGTATCCTGATGGGAGGACGTATCCCAATCTCTTCGATGCTCATCCGCCATTCCAGATAGATGGCAATTTCGGCTGTGCCGCTGGCATCTGCGAGATGTTGTTGCAGAGCCACGATGGTGCCGTGCACCTCCTTCCGGCCCTGCCCGATGACTGGAGCACCGGTGAGGTGAAAGGACTGAGGGCGCGTGGCGGATTCGTTGTCGACATGAAATGGCAAGGAGGCAAATTGCAGTCGGCTACCGTTTCGTCTTCTATCGGTGGAACATTACGCCTGAGGTCGTATATCCCCCTCTCAGGGAAGGGCCTCTCTCCGGCACAGGGCACATGCGACAATCCTTTGCTCGAAACGGCTCAGGTAAAGACTCCCCTCAGGTCGGCAGAACTGTCTGGCTTCACCAACCTGCCTGTGAAGAAGGTCTATGAATACGACGTACAGACCGTTGCTGGAAATACCTACACTTTTAAAGGGGGTGAGAATTGAGGTTTAAAGTTTGAGGTTTGAGAATGAAAATCTCAAACCTCAAATCTTAAATCTTAAACATCAAACCTCAAACCTCAAATCACTATTTTTCAATCGTGATTTTCACGTTGTGCTTGTTGATGTTCTCGCAGTTGTGGAACTCAGCGTCGCGCGTGGCGATGATGTCGATGTCTGAGAGCGAGATACCGTCGATGGGCATCTCAGGCAGACCGTTGAACTCCATGGCGCGGCCCGCACCGTTGCACACCACATTGCGGATGTCGATGTGGCGGAATATCGGTGTCGTCTCGTCCACAGGGGCCTTGTCGGTGTTGTTGGGGTTATCACCGTCGGCAAGCATCTCTGCCACCGACTTCCCTCCATAATACATGTTGAAGGTGATGGCATCGGTCTTGATGTCGGTCATCGAGATACCGTCGATGAAGATGTTCTCCACGATGCCACCGCGGCCACGGGTGCTCTTGAAACGCAGACCCACGTCGGTGCTCAGAAACTGGCAGTCACGCACCATGATGTTGCGCACACCGCCGCTCATCTCCGAGCCTACCACGAAACCGCCATGACCGGCAAACACCGTGCAGCCGTCCACTACCACGTTCTCGCAGGGACGACCACGGCGGCGGCCGTCGGCATCCTTGCCGCTCTTGATGCAGATGCCGTCGTCACCGGCATCAAACTTCGAATCTACAATCAGCGCATTGCGGCATGACTCCAGGTCGAGGGCATCGCCATTCTGCGCGTAGGATGGGTTGCGGGCAAGCACATGGTCGATGATGATGTTCTCGCACATCAGCGGATGGAGGTTCCAGGCGGGGGAGTTCTGGAATATCACACCTTGTAGGAGCACGTTCTTGCAGCGCACCAGACTCACCATCACCGGACGGAGAAACCGTTTCACGCTTTCCCAGTCTTCAGCGGTCTCCATACCCTGCGGCACGTTCATGTTGGCGGATTTCTCACCTTTAGCATACCCCTCGGAGGGCACCCAATAGTCGGGCCTCACCAGCACGCCCTTGCCCTGCGTGAACGCTTTCCATTGGCTCTCCGTCACCTTCGACTTCTTCAACGGGCGCCAATACTGGCCGTTTCCGTCGATGACGCCCTGACCGGTAATGGAGATGTTCTCGAGGTCGTAGCCGCTGAGAGGCGACTGGCAGCGACGGGTGTCCAGTCCTTCAAAAGAGGTGTCGATGAGTGGATAGAGGGTCTCGTCGGCAGCAAAGAGAATCACCGCACCCATCTCCAAATGCAGGTCGATGTTGCTCTTCAACACGATAGGACCGGTATGCCAGATGCCACGGGGCACGATGAGATGACCGCCACCACGCTTCGACAGGGCATCAATGGCATTGGCAAACGATGCCGTACAGAGCGTCTCTCCGTCACCCACAGCACCAAAATCGGTCAGGCTGACAGTGTAGCCTGGGATGGAGGGCGCTGAAATAGAAGGCATGCCAAACGGCAGACCGTCGGTAAAACGCGAATAGGATTCTTGAGCCATAGCCAAGAGGCTCAGGTAGGCGAATGCCGCCAAAAGGAGTTGCTTCTTCATGATTTGCTTTAGTTTTTAGGATTTTGCTGCGAAGATAAACAAAAAAAGTGAGAATCCTACATTTTCTGCCATATTTTACCTAAATTTGCATTCTTGTAATTTCAAAGATGATAGACGCTTAATCTTAAATTTCCAAACATGATGAACGCCCTTGCCAATGAATGGTTTGACAATTTGTTGCAAATCGCGGAAAGCCAATTGCCTCAGCGCAGGAAATATGCCTTGCTGCACCAGGTTTTTGTAGGTGTGCTCAACGAGCATACCAGAGACTCCTCGCTCTCCTTCTCCGGACCTTATGCCCGTTTCGACTATCTCTGCAGGAAAGTCAATTTCCCAACGGCTGCCACGCGTAGGGTAAACGCTTTCAGAAACAGGGCGATGAATGCCACAACGTTCGACGACGACCTGCTTGCCAACTCCTGGCCATACGACCTGAAGGCAGTGGCGGAGTTCGCTGCTTGTCTCTATCAGGAGCCCGTGCCCAGCAGGCTGAAGGCATTGCTGCCGGCGTGCTTCCCAAAAGAAGCATATCAGGGCATCCTTACCGATTGCGTGAGGGTGGTGGTAAGAGACATCGACAAGCAGCGGGCAACGGTAACCGCACAGCCGGTCGACTGCGATGCAAAGATGCTCACGGTGGCGCTTGCCAAACAGGAGAAGACATCACCCGACTTTACCTACCTCATCGACATCATGAGGGTGGGCGACAGGCTCAACCTCATCAGGCCACGGCTTTGCGACGGGGTATATCATCCCGAACTCATCATCCTGCTGCCCGACCTCCTCATCAATATCACCACCGTGGCGGGCTGTTTCAAGGATTATGGCAACTCACCCTTGCATTTCCTCTTGTCGATGCTTTCGCCGAACCTCAACTCAGCACCGATTCTTCTAGGTAACTTCGCCGGGCAGATGCTCGACGAGGAGGTGCACCACACCCAGAATGACGTGGCCTATCGGAACAGCATCCTGACGTTTTTCAGGAAAAATGCGGCAAAACTGGCGGTGTGTCCCGACATCAACGATAATTTCCATAAAGAAGCGAGAAGCCAACAGAGCATCATACGCGACATGGTGAGAAACAAGTTCAAGGAGATTCGCGACTATAAACAGGAGGAGGTGCTGCTCGAACCCTCGTTCTTCTCGGAGATGCTGGGACTGCAGGGACGTATGGACTTGCTGCAGGCCGATATGCGGGTACTCATCGAACAGAAGTCGGGAAAACGCAATTTCTACACCAACGGCCATCAGGAGAACCACTTTGTGCAGGTGTTGCTCTACCGTGCCATCCTGCACTACAACTACGCGATGCCCAATGATAAGATTGACTCCTACCTGCTCTATTCCAAATTCGAAGATGGCCTGATCAAGGAAGGGGCAGCCCCCGTCTTGCTTGCCGAGGCGATGAAGATTCGCAACCAGATAGCACAGATAATAGTCGATTTGGCGGAGGGCGGAGCAGAGAGGCTGTTCATGTCGCTCACTCCGCAGACATTCAACCTGCAGAATCTGAACAATAAGTTTTGGAACAACTACATCAAACCGCAATTGGAAGATGCGCTGAAATCGCTCCACGATGCCGATGAACTCACCAGGAAATACTTCTTCCGCATGCTTACCTTCGTAGCAGAAGAATACCTCTTGGGAAAGGTGGGTACCGCCGACAGGGAGGCGAGTGGAGCAGCAGCGATGTGGAATGCCACGACAGAGGAGAAACTCTCGGCAGGCAATATGCTCCATGAACTCACTATCAAACAACTTGCCGAGAGTGCACCCGGAGAGGGCATCACTACCATCGTTTTTGGGGTGGATGCCGACAGTCTCACCACACTTCCCAACTTCAGGGAGGGCGACATGGTGGTGGCGTATTCCTATGACGAGGGCAATGACCCTCGTCCCACTCATACCATGCTCTTCAGGGCAAACATCGTCAGGATGCAACCTGATGAGGTGACCGTCACCTTGCGCGACCCACAAAAGAACACGAGGATTTTCAAGAAGGGCGACATCAAGGTGAGATGGGCGCTGGAGCACGACTTCAGCGACTCGTCGTTCTCCAGCCACTGCCGCTCTGTAGCACAGGTGCTGAGGGCTACCGACGACCGGCGCAGACTGCTGCTCGGGTTGCGGCTGCCAAGGGTCGACCTCGGAAAAGAACCCCTTGGTGATTATGGCCCGTTCCAGCCACTGGTGCAGAAATTTGTGAGCGCGCTCGACTATATGCTGCTTATCGGACCGCCGGGGACGGGGAAGACCTCGTTCGGACTGGTAAACATCCTCAAGGAACAACTCGTGCGGGAGACAGGGCCTGTCATCTTGCTTTCATATACCAACAGGGCGGTGAACGAGATTTGCTCGAAACTCGTGGAGCATCACATCGACTTCATCCGTATCGGAAGCGGTTCCTCTTGTCCCGAAGAATACCGGAAATACCTCATGGGAGAGAAGGCGGGGCATTGTGACACGTTGGTACAGGTGAGGCAGATGTTTGCCACGACAAGGGTGTATGTCTCAACCACAGCATCGATGCTTAACAATGGTGAACTCTTTGAGTGCATGCCGTTCTCGCTCGCCATCATCGATGAGGCATCACAGATTCTCGACCCCCATCTCATGGGGATACTCTGTGCCCGCCATGGTGAGAGAAATGCCATTCAGCGCTTCGTCCTCATCGGCGACCAGAAACAGTTGCCGGCGGTGGTGCAGCAAAGCGAGGCGCTCTCGGTGGTCAACGAGAAGATGCTGCGCGACGTGGGCATCGTCGACTGTCGCCATTCCCTCTTCGAACGCCTGTTGCGCCTGAATGCCAACACGTCGATGGGTGTTGACTGTTCGGCTGAAGGGCAAAGAGAACAAGAATCTGCCGAATCGGATGTCGTCTATATGTTCCATAAGCAGGGACGAATGCACCAGGAGGTGGCCGACTTCGCCAACCAAGCCTATTATGGCGGATGCCTCGGGGTGGTGCCGCTCCAGCATCAGTTGGCACCTTGCTCGCTTTCGTTCGACCCTGCTGACGACCTGGCACGCCATCTGGCTACACACCGTATGGCATTCTTGTCAGTGGTGCCGTCTGACAGACTGGTCGGCAGCGAGGCGTTCAGTGTGGGTGGAGATAAAATGAACCGTGCAGAGGCAAAGGTCATTGCTCGGGTAGCAAAGACTGTCTATGACCTATATGTGAAGAACGGGAAGGAGTTCCAGCCCGACAATTCCCTTGGCATCATCGTGCCCTACCGTCATCAGATAGCCTGTGTGAGAGAGTACTTGAAGGCATATGGCATACCCCAACTCCTCGATGTGACCATCGACACGGTGGAGCGCTACCAAGGGAGCCAGCGCGATGTCATCGTATATGGCTTCACCATACAGAAGCGGCGACAACTTGATTTCTTATTGGGAAACATCTACGACGACAATGGCATTGCCGTAGACCGCAAACTCAATGTGGCGCTCACCAGGGCGCGCGAGCAAACCGTCCTTGTGGGCAATCCTCATCTGCTTGCCTACGCTCCCGACTTCGACCGCCTCGTCAGGTTCGTCAGAGAGAAGGGAGGATATTGGGATGGAGTGGGTTTTGAAGCCCAACCTTAATGCTGTGAAAGCAACAGTTGCTCTAATGCTGGCACTTCGATGATGCGGCGCGCCAGCGATACGAGTCCTTCAGAAGTCATGGCGTGTAGTTCTCGCGACACATTCAGCCGGCTCTCGCCGATGTGTGTGGCAAGTTGCTGCATGCCTATGTGAAACAGTTTGTGCCCTGCGGGATGACTGCTGTGGTCTACAAAAAAGCGCACAATCTTCTCGCGCCGGTTGCGGGGTATCGTCCGCCAGGGCCTGCGGAGCAAGCGCTGGTTTTGGGTGGTGAGAATATTGAGAAGGTTGATGCGGAAGACATAGTAGTTGGCAGCAAGGGTGATGACCTCGTTCTTGCTGATATGCATCAGGTCGACATCGCTGGTGGCCATGTATGAACTGCTGTAGTTCTGACTGAAGCCAAACAACCGCTCGGGCTCTATCACGAAAGGGGCATGCTCGAGTTCCTCGACATGGTAACTGCGGTCGTCGGAATAAGTGACAGCCTTCAAACCGCCCTTGATGAGGAAGATAATGCTTTGGCAGGGAGAATAGGCCGACACTATCTGCTCTCCGGGGGCATGGTGGGTGAAATGGATTTTAGTGTGTCCCACCACATCCATGATAGAAGAATGACCGAGACCCTGAAACAGCGGCAGTCCAAGCAGCGTGTCGTATATGGTCTTTCTTGTTTCCTTCATCATTCGCAGATTTTGTCGCGAAGGGTGTCGGAAAACCAAACGGCATTTTTGCCCTCACTGTCGGAATAGATGAAATAAGCCATCAACTCGGGATGCTGGGCCAACACCTCACGGGCACGGTCCATGCCCATGACCATGAACGAGGTGGCATAGGCATCGGCGGTGGCACAGTCGCGGGCGAGCACAGTGGCAGAGAGCAGACTGTGCTCCACGGGATAGCCTGTCTGTGGGTTGATAGTATGGGCATAGCGCTTGCCGCCTTTGTAGTAGAAATTGCGGTAGTTGCCACTCGTGGCCATTGCTTTGTCGGTGACGTTGAGCACGGTCTGCAACTCCTGTGAGGTCTGCAAGGGGTCTTCACTGGGTTTCGTCACGCCGATGCGCCAGGGAAGGCGTCGCTCGTTCACCCCGCAGGTCACTACCTCACCGCCAATCTCTACCATGAAGTTCTGCACATCGTGGCTGCGAAGCACTTTGGCTACCACATCGCAGCCATAGCCTTTGGCCACCGCGCTGCAGTCGAGCAACAGCCGGGGGTCGGCCTTATGCAGGCGTCTGTTGTCGTCGAGACGCACCTTGGTGTAACCCACAAACTGCAACAGGCTGTCGATGGTGTGCTTGTCGGGTGTTATGCCTTCCTTGAAGCCGAATCCCCAGGCATTGACCAGTGGTGCCACGGTGATGTCGAAGGCACCTCCGGTGTCTTCTGATACTTTCCGCGCGATGCGGTAGACTTCGGTGAAAAACTTGTCGGCAATGGTGTCTTCATTGTTGTTCATCTTCGTGATGAGCGAGCGGGGGTTGAAGGGCGACAAAGAATTGTCGACATGCTGCAACGCCTGTTCTATCTCCTTGCCGAGATCACGGTCGTTCTGATAGGTGATGGTGTATTCGGTGCCGAAAATCAATCCTCTGTTGGTGCGGTAGGGCATATTGCGCTGCTGTATCACAATAAACACCGTGCCGGCTATGAGCAGCACGAGGAAAGGAATTTGCCAGATGAGACTCTTGCGTCGGTTCATGGTAGTAGGGTAGGGAGTTAGATATCAAAGATGATGTTGAAGGTGCCACTGATGTTCGAACTGTCGGAGACGCCGTAGCCCGGAACATACCACACCTCGCCGAAGTCGACACGTTTGTAGGCGAGGCGCTTGCGGTAGCGGGCCGACCAGCCCAGGTGGATGGGACCCCACAACTTCGCGTCGACACCCAATACAAGTTCTGCCCAGTGGTATGAGCACTTCACGCCGTCGAAGTGATAGTCTGCCTTACCGCCGAAATTGGGGTCGGCGACAGTAGAGTTGGAGATGTCGCACTTGAATGAGGTCATGGCGTAGCGCACACCGCCAAAGATACGGTAGATATCGTGCTTGTTCTTGGAAAGGTTGTAGTCGGCACCGATACGGAAATAGGGCGCACTGGTGTAATATTTGGTATGTGTCACGTCGCCCTCGGCATCTGAACGGCCAAGCCCCACCTCTATGATGGGGAAGTAGCGGTCGAGAAGGTTGACGCGGAGGGCACCCTCAAACTGCCCGTAGTCGCCCAGTACGTATTGAGCGATGCCGGCAAGGTCTACGGAGACAGCGAAACCGTTGAACAGTGCTGTGCTGTCCACAGTCTCCTGTTCTACGTCCACGCGGTGCTGTGCTGCTGCCGGCAATGCCGTGCAAAGGCTAATCGCGAGACTTGAAATAGATGCGAAGATGGCCGCCCGTAGTGTCATAGGTCACTTTGGAATTGGTAATGATGATGGAATCGATGGCATGAGAGGTCCACTCCGCCCCGGTGAGCGTGTGGAAATAGGAGGGGGTGCAGTCGATAGACTCGAAGTGAGCCTGGTCGGTCTTGCTGATGCGCACGGTGTCGGTGCGAGTCACCGACTGGTCGTCGGTAAGGGTGAAATACAGTACATCCACAGGTTGGGTGTAACTCATGGGGATGATGAAGTCGGTGGCGTAGATCAATTTGTTGAGCAACAAGGTGTCGGGCTTCCCTTCACGGTGGGCAATGACGCTCAGCGTGTCGTCGAGTATGCTCACCGGCCCCGCCAGCACATATTTGCTGTGGACAGTGCTGTTGAGTTGACAGTCAATCGACGAACATCCCCCGAGAACAATGATTTGGAGGAAGAGCAAAAGCGGTGCTATTCTCCGCATCTTATTTCCTCCTCTATCTGATAATCGTTGCGGGTGCTCGACGAACGGCTGATGAGGTCGCCTACGAAACCGGCGAGGAACAACTGGGTGCCGATAATCATCATCGTCAGCGAGATGTAGAAATAGGGCGAGTCGGTGACCAGGCGCTGGGGCACACCATTGGCAAGGGCTATCAGTTTACCGGCACCAATGACAATGGCTGCCAGCAGACCGATGAAAAACATGATAGTGCCGAGGAATCCGAAGACATGCATCGGCTTGCGTCCGAAACTGTTGAGAAACCACAGTGTGATGAGGTCGAGGTAACCGTTGACGAAGCGGTTGAGGCCAAACTTCGACTTGCCATACTTGCGTGCCTGGTGGTGCACCACCTTCTCACCGATCTTGTCAAAACCGGCATTCTTGGCAAGATAGGGGATGAAACGGTGCATCTCGCCATACACCTCAATGTTCTTCACCACGTCGCGGCGATAGGCCTTCAGACCGCAGTTGAAGTCGTGGAGGTTCTTGATGCCGCTGACACGGCGCACTGTGGCATTGAACAACTTGGTGGGGATAGTCTTCGACAGGGGGTCGTAGCGCTTCTGCTTGTAGCCGGAAACCAGGTCGTAGCCTTCATGCTTCACCATGCGGTAGAGTTCGGGTATCTCGTCGGGAGAGTCCTGTAGGTCGGCGTCCATCGTGATGACCACGTCGCCCTGCGACTCCTTGAAACCACAATAGAGTGCCGGACTCTTGCCGTAGTTGCGGCGGAACTTGATGCCCTTGACGTGGTCTGACGCCTCCGACAGTTCTTCTATCACTTGCCATGACTTGTCGGTAGAGCCATCGTTGATGAAGATGACTTCAAAACTGAAATTGTTGGCTATCATCACACGCTCTATCCAAGAGTAGAGTTCGGGCAGCGACTCTTCCTCATTGTAGAGCGGAATTACAACGGATATATCCATGGATGGGTTTATTTTTTATCTTTGAAATATCTATTCGTTAGTATAATTAGTATAATGGGCAGGATGCTCATTGGCGCGGACGGTAATGGCGGCGCGTACTGGCATAGAGGGCGGTGGTGAGACTGATGATGAAACCGGCTATCACATTCGACCACATCATCTCAAGGGCAATGTCTATCGGACGGAGTTCGCGGAGAGCACTGACCAGTTCTTCCACCGTCTTCTTCGTATAGCCCATCGCCTCCATGCTCTTCTGAAACTCACTGTCGCTGAGCATGCCGATATAGCGGTTCATCACGAAGCCATTGTCGAGGTAGGCAAAATAGGCCCATTGGGTGATGGCCAGTATCAGTGCGGCATAAAACACGGTGAGGAAACCATGGGCATAGGCGTGGCGGTAGGAAATCACGCCTTCAAGCGACGTGTCGGCATAGCGACGGGTAAACATCCCCACCATAAACGGGGTGAACACCATCGTTGCCATCCAGAATATACCGCAGATGGCATAGTGGAAATTGCCGATGAACAGCGCAAAACTGAACACCCAGAACAACCCGAGTTTCAAGCCGTCGGCCCGTGCTTGGTTGCGCATCATCCCATATTTCTCTGAAAAGGTCATTTCTTCAAGTTTGCAAATTACACCTTTTAGCCTGCAAAATTACAAAAAACGGACAATATTACCAAAAAACAAGCGCAGAAACACAAATGTATCCCCAAAATAGAAACCGAATCGCGTATCTGTTCAATGAATGGGGGTTCGGGCGGATTTGCAATCCGCCCGAACTGAGTATAAGCATTTTCAATGCGCTTTTAGGATTAAAAATGGCTTTGACTTCGGTCGCCGACCGTTGATTCTTGATATTTACTGCGTCGTGATTGCAAAACTGCGATAAAGAGAGTGCAGTAAAAATTAATTTGAACACTGACGAGTGCGAGCAGTATATCTAAATCCCGTCGAACATTACTTCGTTTATCGATTCGCTGAATTGTTACCTAAATTGCCTAAAGTTGTTAAAAAATGCAAAATTCACGAAGACATATGTGCCCTTCTCCCTTTTTTTATTACCTTTGCAGCCGCAAAACGGGCAAGTCTTGTACGGCCAGCTCCCTTCAAATCCTCCAGGACGGGAACGTAGCAAAGGTAGAAGGTTGTAGCGGCGCGATGCAAGTAGCTTGCCCACCCGCCTCTTTAGCTCAGTTGGCCAGAGCACGTGATTTGTAATCTCGGGGTCGTTGGTTCGAATCCGACAAGAGGCTCCAAAAGCGCGGTTTTTATCCGCGCTTTTCTTTTTAATCCGTCTCTCTGTTTCTGCGATAACCGCGTGTTTTACATAATTTAACTGACGTTACTTCCGCTATTATGTAAAAATCCCTTAATTTTGCACCTTATAACAATAGCCTACGTCCCTGCATCAGGGGAGGAAAGGTTTGGCTGGGCTATCCGCAAGTATGTATTTTGAATATTAATTTCATCAACCTATGAATATCAAAACTATGTTTAGGGCGACCGCGCTTTCTGTAGCGGCTCTCTCGATGACCATGTTGGCAGGATGTATTGACTCCGACTACGACCTTGGCGATATCGACAAGACGATAGGCGTGGGAGGCGAAAACCTGCGTCTGCCTGGTGACAACAATACGCAGGACTTGTGTCTGAACGATGTGCTCGACCTCGGTAGTAACAACTTCCTCAAAGTGGCAGAAGACGGTGACTATTATATTGATGTAATGGACGACGATGCTTTTACCGCACACATGTGGGTTAAAGCCTTTACCGTTCCCAACCGCACGTATACGGGAACCTACAAAATCAATCTAGGTGATTTTGCCCCGGCTCCCAAGATGAGAAAGGCGAAAGGTGCCGACGACGACATCGAGTTCAACGCCCCCATGGTAGACCTCGATTTCGACTATTCCTACAAAGTCGACGAGATTACAGCACTCGATTACGTGGGTGTGAATAATGGTCAACTCCGTATCAAACTGGTCTTCTCCCGTGACTTGAAGAAATCGCTCTCGATGATAAAGGAGATGAAGTTCAGTTATCCTCAGTGCATCGTATGCGGAAAAGCGGAATACAAGGGCGACTCTATCAGTCTGAACTCTGCCAACCAATTGGTGCTCTACAATGTGCCCACTTCAGACGACGTGGAGTTTGTGCAGACCATTAAGGGCATCGACCTTTCGAAGACCGCTGCCGACGGCAGTTACATGAAATATACAAAAGGTACGGGATTCTCTTTCCACGGCGCACTCAACATCGGTGTCATCGTGAAGGAGTCGGCTGTAGACTTCGACGAGGTGGCCAAGTCGAGCGACCTCTCTGTCAGTGGTACTGCCGTGCTCAGTGGTATGAAAGTAACCACGGCAACAGGAAAATTCACCCCGCAGCGTGAGTTTGGCAAAGTGGGTGGTGTGGCATTGCGCAACGTTCCGTCGTTCCTCACCGAAGACGGCTGCAACCTCGACCTCTACGACCCACAACTCAATGTAAACATCGACAGCAACGTGCCTTTCGCCAACAAGATGACGGGCGCCATCGTGTCGAAAGACAAGAACGGCAAGGTTATCACTCGCATCGATGTGCCTGAGTTCAGTTACAAGGCGCTTGGCAAGAGCGTTATCAGTGTGAGACGCCGCCATGCCACCGCAGGAGGCGACACTACCGTGGTCGTTGTGCCCAACCTCTGCGATGTCATCAGAGACCTGCCCGATAGCATCGCCCTCATCGACCTCGTGGGAAGGGGCGACGACTCGCAGACGGCTACCATAGAACTGGGTACAAACTACAGGGGCACCATGCGACTGTCGGTGGCTTCGGGTATCTCGCTCGGCAGCGAGGCGGTTGTCATCTACAAAAAGGAATATACCGGATGGAACGACCAGGTGAAGGACGTCTCCTTCGTCGAGTCCAAAGACAGCACTTATCGCTTCGGCTACATCAAGGCTACCTGCGACATCGAGAACAAGATACCGGCATACCTCACCCTCCGTGCCATTCCTGTCGACATGCAGGGCAGGGAAATCAGCAGCGACCGTATAGAGGTGCTGGTAGAGAAGGTCATTGCCGCTTCTAAAGACGGGAAGACACCTGTCACCACCAAGCAGACCATCACCATCGTGCCAAAGGATTCCGAGGCAATGAAAAACTTCGACGGGGTGCGTTTCACCGTCACCTTGAGGGCTAAGAACGGCTCCACTTCGGTGGCTGGCGTGCGCCTCAATGCCTACAAGCAGACCATCAACCTGTCGAACCTCAAGGTGACCAAGCACGGGAAGATAGCCGTAGACTTGAATTAGGCTTCATCCTGACTCCAACTAGTTTTTCATCACCTAACTAAGGAACCATACAAAACATAGAACATGAAACTCAAATACAGACATATCGCAACAGTTCTCTTCGCCGCTACTGCCATCCATGCGGGGGCACAAGACCTGAGGTCGGCATATTTCCTTGATAGTTATCTCTACAGGCATGAACTCAACCCGGCCTTCGCCAATGAGGAAAACTATTTCTCCATACCTGTCATCGGCAACATCAATGTCGATATGATGGGTAACTTCGGTTACGAGGAACTCGTGCGCAAAAACCCGCTCTATCCCGACAAGAGCGACAAGAAGATGACTTCGTTTCTCAACCCATACGTGAGCAATCCGCTCCGTGGGTTCGGTGCTGGCGACAATGGTATCGCTACCGACCTGAAAATGGGAATCGTTTCGTTCGGATTCAAGAAATGGGGCGGATACAACACCGTGGAACTCAATATGCGTGGAAGCCTCAACATCAACGCGCCTTACAAACTCTTCCAGTTTGCCGCCCAGGCCACAAACGACCGCTACGATATCGGTGACATCTCGCTCGATGCACAGACTTATGCCGAAATTGCCGTAGGTCACTCCAGGGAGATCGACAGGGATATCCGAGTTGGTGCCAAGGCAAAGTTGCTCGTGGGCATCGCCGACGCATCGGTAAAGATGGAGAATGTGGTGGCCGACCTCAAAGAGGCTGACAAATGGGTAATCACGGCCGACGCTCAGTCCGACGTGAGCATGAGTGGCTTCAAATACCTCACTAAGACGAAGGACTACAATGCCAAGGACGACAGTTTCCAGAAAGTGAAGGACGTTGACCTTGGGATGGGTGTGAGTGGCTTTGGACTGGCGGTGGATGCCGGTATTGAATACAAGATGGGCGATGACCTCACCCTTAGCGCTGCCATCAACGACCTCGGTGCCATCGTGTGGCTCAACGACCACCGTGCAGCCAACCTCGCCAAGTCGTTCGAGTTTAATGGATTCCACGATGTGGCTGTTGACTCCAAGTCGGAGGATAAACTCGACAATCAGGCCGATAAGTATACCGACCAGTTGCTCGACTTCGCCAACCTCAGGGATGTGGGCGACGAAGGCGTGAGGATTACGGGCATCGGTGCCACCTTGAATGCGGGTGCAGAGTATGTCATTCCCACATATAGGGCTCTCAAACTCGGTTTGCTCGGCACCGTCCGCATCAATGGTCCCCACTCCTGGTCGGAGGCAAGGTTGAGCGCCAACATCAAACCTGTAGACTGGTTTGAGGGTGGCGTGAACGTGGCAGTCAACAGTTTTACTGCGAATTTTGGATGGGCTGCTGTGTTCAAGTCGAGGAAATGCAATTTCTTCATCGGCATGGACCGCATCGTGGGAAAGATGAGTAAGGAATTGATTCCGCTCAACTCCAATGGCTCTCTCTCGCTCGGCCTCAACATCTACATGTAGGATATAATCCCCTCTACATAACATCGCCCCCTCGCTGACAGTTTTGCAGCGAGGGGGCGATGACTTTATAGGCAGTATGTAACTCCACCGCATAACGGAAATCTTCAATCGGCCGATGGCGATTATTCCAAGTCAACTACGGTGATGCCTGCACCGCCAAACTGCACGTGCTCGTCGGCGTAATGGCTTACGTTGGGCACTGTGGAGAGATACTGGCGGATGAGTTGGCGGAGGATGCCCGTGCCCGTGCCGTGGAGGATGCGCACGCGCGGCATACCCAGAAGTATGGCGTCGTCGATGAAATAGGTGACGGCATTCAGGGCTTCGTCACCACGCATTCCACGCACGTCGATGTCTTGCTTGAAGTTCAGTTTGCGCTCGTCGATGGTTTCCCGTGTCTGGCGGCCCACCGACTGAATGGCCGACGAGATGGTGGGCTGGGGCGCCTCGGCATGCTCCAGACGCTCGCTGCGCAACTTCGTGCGCATGTCGCCAAAGACCACAGTGGCCATCTTGCCCTGTATGCTCTCTATGCGTCCCACAGAGGTAAGGCCCTTGATGCGTACGGTATCACCCACGGCAAACGTGTCGGCACGTTCCTCCTTGGGCTTCTGGGGCGTGGGGACGGCAGGCTTGTCGGCTCGCTCCTTGCGGCGGCGCTCCCGGCGCTCCTTGCGCTCCTGTATCTGACGGATTTTCTTCGATATCAGTTCATCGTTGGCCTCGGGCGACACCTCCTCCACGTCTTTCCTGAAGTCGGTAAGTTGTTCGCGCAGCCTGCGGGTAGATTCTTTCTCCGCCTGCGACTCGCGTATCTCGCGTATGGTATTCTCTATACGGCGGTTGGTTTCAGCCAACAGTTCCTCGGCCTCTTGCTTCGCTTTGGCGATGATTTGTTTTCGGTTCTCGTGCAACTGCGCTATCTCTTCCTCGTAGCGGGCGATGGTTTGCTCCAACGACTTCTCGCGCTGATGGATAGTCTGTCGCTTCCCCTCCCAGTAACGCTTGTCGCGCACGATGTCCTGCAGGTATTTGTCGCTCTGGATGTAGTCGTTGCCTACTATTTCCGAAGCCTCCTTGATAACCTCTTCTGGCAGACCCGTCTTTCGCGCTATCTCGATGGCAAACGAACTGCCCGGTCGGCCTGTCTGCAGTTGAAAGAGGGCACGCATCTCATGACGGTCGTAGAGCATCGCGCCGTTCACCACACCCTCATGCCCCTCGGCAAAATGCTTCAGGTTCTGGTAGTGGGTGGTGATGACACCGAAGGCCTGCTTCTTCCAGAATTGTCCCAGCACCGATTCGGCGATGGCACCGCCAATCTGTGGCTCCGTGCCTGTGCCGAACTCATCGATGAGCAGGAGCGTGTGGCCGTTGGCACGCCGCATCATGTTCTTCATGTTCAGCAGATGGCTGGAATAGGTGCTCAGGTCGTTCTCTATGCTTTGCTCGTCGCCGATATCGAGCATGATATGGCTGAAGATGCCGGCCTCGGAGCGTTCTCCAGCAGGTATCGACAGACCGCACTGCAGCATATACTGCAACAGTCCCACGGTCTTCAGGCACACCGACTTGCCACCGGCGTTGGGACCGGAGATGATGAGGATGCGCTCTTTGGGGGTGAGGGTGATATCGAGGGGCACCACCTTCTTGCCCTGACGGGCGAGCGAGAGGGCGAGCAACGGATGCACCGCCTGGCGCCAGTCTATCATCGGGTGGTCGTGGAGTTGTGGCTCGATGGCGCGGAGATACACGGCAAGTTCCGATTTGGCGCGTATCATGTCAATGGTAGAGAGGAAGGAATAAGACTGCAGGAGAGCATCCACATGAGGGCGCAGTTCCTTCGACACCTCGGTGAGGATGCGGATAATCTCGCGGCGTTCCTCCGACTCCAGTTCGCGGATGCGGTTGTTGGCCTCTACTACCTCGGAAGGCTCTATAAACACGGTCTTGCCGGTGGCACTCTCGTCGTGCACGATGCCGCGGATTTTGCGTTTCATTGCCGGGGCGACAGGTATCACCAACCGCCCGTCACGGATGGCAGGTGCCGCGTCTTTGTCTACCAGTCCTTCACTCTGGGCTGCCCTCAGTATGCCATGGAGCGTGCGCGAGACAGAACCTTCCATGCGCGACAGTTCGTGCCTGATTTCCAACAGACGGGGAGAGGCGTTGTCGCGCATCTTGCCAAACTTGTCAAGTATACGGTCTATCTTTGTCACAAACTGTGGAAAGGTAGCCACATCTCGTGTCAGGTCGTGAAGGGTAGGGTAGAGGTATGACATATCCTCGTCGTCGTCGCCCTCTCTGCCATTCGTTGTACGGCATAGGAAACGCACGATGCCCGAGATGGTGTCGAGCGAACGGCGGAGGTCGAAGAGTTCAGACTCCTCAAGATGGGTGCCTTCCAGGCGCAACCGGGTGATGGCCTGGCGCACATCGAAGAAATAATGCAGGGGAAAGTCGTCACTCTCTTCCATGATACGGCGAAACTCCATCACCTCTCGCAGCCAGCGGCGAATCTCGTCGGCACTGGAAGAAGGGGCAATGGCATCCACGCTGTCCTTGCCCAACGTGGAGAGACATCGCTCGCGGAGCAACTCACGTATCTCGTCGAAACCGATTTTCTTCTCGAAATTATCAGGATATGTCATTCTCATTGCCGTGCAAAATTAGGAAAAAATCATCACTCGAGAAAAAATGGAAGTAAAAATTTGCATAAAACAAAAAATACTACTAATTTTGCACTCGCTTTTTCGACCGCGCCCAATTTATTCTTGGGGGCAAATCATTAGGAGAGATGGCAGAGTGGTCGATTGCAACGGTCTTGAAAACCGTCGTACGGAGACGTACCGGGGGTTCGAATCCCTCTCTCTCCGCTAAAACAACAGTTAAAGTCCTAATTCTCAATGAATTAGGACTTTTTTAATACTCAAAAATAGTCTCAACTGTTCGCGGTTTTTATAGGAGACGAAACTCACATTCACATTCTTCATCAAGAGCGATAAAGGACTTCCGAAGAACGGTTGTCAGGGCTGGCACGTTATCTTGTCCTCATCCCCCCCGGAACATGGACATAACCCGTATCCTGTTCTTTTTTTATCTAGGAATTTATTTTGTTTGGCATGATGGCATTGATGAAAATGCCGACGATGGCAGCGATGGCGAGACCCGACAGGTGGATGGGACCGATGGCGATGTCGTCGTTGGCTCCATATTTCACACCGATGGCCAGCACAAGGATGAGGGCCGCCACAAACACATTGCGAGAGTTCTTCAGGTCGACTTTCTCTTCTACAAGGTTATGCACACCCACAGATGAAATCATGCCATAGAGTATCAGACTGACGCCGCCAATGGTGGCATCAGGCATCAGTCGAATAAGGCATGCAAACTTTGGACAGAAGGCCAAAACGATGGCCAGACCGGCTGCTATACGGATGACTTTCGGGTCGAACACCTTAGTCAGGTTCAGCACACCAGTATTCTCACCATAGGTGGTATTAGCCGGTGCACCAAAGACCGAGGCTATGGCTGTGGCCATGCCGTCACCGGTAAGCGTGCGATGCAAACCTGGCTCAGCCAGGAAGTTCTTGCCAACGGTGGAACTGATAGCAAACATATCGCCGATATGCTCTATGATGGTAGCAAAGGCAATGGGCATGACGGCCAGGATAGTGGAAAGCATCAGCGATGTGTTGCCGTCCTCAAACACAGCCAGGATGGTGCGGTCCTTGCTGATGGGGAAACCCACCCATGCCGCTTCGCCTAGGGGCGAAAAATCGACCACGCCCATGACGGCTGCAACGACATAAGACACCATGACACCCAGCAGTACGGGGATAATCTTGATGATACCCCTGCCCCATACCGACGATACGATGATGGTGACGATGGAGATGATGGCCAGCAACCAGTTTGTCTGACAGTTGGTAATGGCAGAACCAGAAAGCACCAGTCCGATGGCGATAACGATGGGACCGGTGACAACGGGAGGGAAGTATTTTAGAATCTTCTTGACCCCAAACGACCTGACCAATGCCGCCATGACGAAATATATGAGTCCGGCACAGGCCACGCCCAGACAGGCATAGTCGAGGGCGAGCGTCTCAGAGAGTCCCTGCGACACACCCATCTCCTTGACCGAGGCGTAGCCTCCGAGGAAAGCAAAAGAAGAACCGAGGAAAGCAGGCACGTTCCATTTGGAAATGAAATGGAACAGGAGTGTGCCGATTCCTGCAAAAAGCAGGGTGACAGATACGTCCAAACCTGTAAGCAGGGGCACGAGAACGGTGGCTCCAAACATGGCAAACAGATGTTGGAAACCAAGAATCAGCATGCGTGGCGTGCCCAACTGACGTGCATCATAGATGGCATTTTGTGGTTCCATTATTTAATTTGTTCTATTCCGTGAAAAGTGTATTAATTCGAGCGGCACATTGCGAGTTTCTCGATTTGCAATTCGTTTTATTCGTGGTTCCTATTTATCATATCCAAAGAACTCCTTTAATCCTTTTTTCTGTTTCAGGTCGTCTGCCGTGAAGCCATAATGCGAGGCTGCTGCCAGTGTGACTACGTGTTTGAGGAAGTCGTCGTAGGACAGTTCAAACCATTCCTTGGGGATGTCCACGGTAATCGTCCCTCCGCCGTAGTGGCTCCCTTCGTCCCATGCCTCGTCCAGTTCGGCTTCATACGTGCCGTCATCCTTCTTGTTGATGCAGTACCATGAAGCCCATTCTTCCATGCCCTCTATGTACCTGCCCTCGTAATGCGGGGCAGAGTGTGGCTTTGGTGAATAGGCTTGGCTTCCCTTCCTCGCCTCTCTGCGATAGATGTAGAATTTCTTCTTGTTCATGATGCCTCTGATGTTTTCGGTGGAATCGGTTATGCGTTATGGCCTTATGTCTTTCTCTTTGACACTGGTATTTATTACAAATTTTTAAGATAATAGTGTAAATTCACTTTATATTGCACCTTCTTGTCCTCTGTAAGACAAGAGTCGCACTGAATAGACATCATTTCATCTGTTTGAGATATGGCCGTATGGGTTTTGATAGTTTCCTTGTTCCAGGGTTCCATTTCCGTCATTTTGTATTTGGAGGAAATCTTTTTCAGCAAGTCGTCATAATCCTTCAACGCATCATCCTTGTTGTTGAAGATGTTGAAGAAACTGATTTCGCAAAATTGGTTGTCCACGAAATAGACCATCAGGTTTTCCCAACCCTTTCCTTCAAATCCGAATCGCTTGTCATTCCTATATTTGAAAGATAGCATATCATCTGTTGATTTTTGGGCGTCAGGAGAAAAACCAGCAATATCAAAGTTTGAAACCAATTCTTCTACGCTTGCACCGTATGGCGTGCCAAAGAATACTCCCTGGATGCTGTCATTGGATTCACCGGCTTCTTTGAAACCATACGGTATGTCTTTTTTATCCGAACTTCCACATGCACAGAAGCATGATACAAGAAACATCAAGGTGAGTAATGTTGCGGCTTTAGTTTTCATCATGCAATGGATTGAGGTTGGTTATAATAGAGAGATTTTGTAGAAATGTCAATTAGTTGCCATTCCTTCGCAAAATTACAAAAAAAATAGTATTTCCATTTGCTGAGAATGATTATTTCGCAAATTCTCTTTATTAATACCTTAAGTCTTCTGTTATATGTTTTCCTATTTGGAATAATATTCTTTAAAAGATGGTAAAAATCATTTGATTTGGAATAAATCTCCAAAATCATAACGATAACAGATGTATTTTCTGTATTTTAGGCACAATTTGGTGGTAATGTCTAAAATATCTAACTTTGCACCAAGATTTTTCTTGTTCTTACAATAGTGAAATTGACCCCAATGAGGAAACCAACAACAGCCATCAACACCCCCTTCGCACGACCGGATGCCTATGGTTCATTGGCCATGCCTATTTATACAAATGTGTCCTTTGAGTTTCAGGACGCACAGGAGATGGCGGATGTCTTTTGCAACAGGGTCAAAGCACCTGACTATGCGAGGATAGCCTTGGCGACAGGGTGGTGGACAAGGAAGTTCACTTGTGAAATTTTTAAGAAACAAATATAAAAAATGATGAAGACAGTATTAATAACCGGTGCAAACAAAGGTATCGGATATGGTATAGCAAAACACCTCGGACTCAGTGGCTGGAAAATCCTCGTCGGCGCACGAAATGAACAACGCGCAGAGAAAGCCATTGGTGAACTGCGAGCATTGGGCATTGACGTGCCAGGATGGGTGAACATCGAATTGACCGATCTTGCGAGTCTCGAAAAGGTTTCCAAGGAAATCAACGAGAAATATCCAGAGTTGTCGCTGCTGATAAACAACGCCGGCATCCCCGGAGACATGAGTGTGGACAGTCTGCATACAGAACTCAGCGACATCAAGGAAACCCTCGACGTGAATTTTATCGGCACCTTTGTGCTCACCAAGGCTTTGACACCGCTGCTCAGCAGGAACGGCGGAAGGATTGTCAACGTCACCGTGCCTTCGGAAATCAGCCCTTACTGGCATCCCTTGGCCTATGTGGCAAGCAAGGCCGCTCAGAATGCCATGATGGGCGTGATGGCGATAGAGTTTGAACAGCAACACATACCCGTTGAAATCTTCTCTGTCCATCCCGGCCCCACGACAACCGACTTGAATGGCAACATGAGCCTTCCCGGCTTCCACGACATCGACACCGTTGGGAAGAAAATGGCAGAACTCATCAATGACGGCAAGAGGCACCAAGGAGAGTTCATCGAACTCTATCCTATTGTTGAAGAAAAATAGGTTGGTTAAAAAATGAAATCTGACTGATAAATAATTAGAATTCAGTATTTTTGCCATCGAAATGGATTGCAGGAGTCTTCTCGGTTGGCTGATGGCCATGACGTTCCCAGCCACGTGGACCTACGGGCAGGTGGCAGAAGGCAGGGATTCGTCGGACGTACAGACGTCCGACGGGAAACAACTGCAGGAGGTGTTCGTCTCGGCGTATGGGGCAGGACGTGTGAAGGGTAGGGGCGTCGGCAATACCGAACTGATCAGCAGCGGTGAACTGCTTCGCGCCGCCTGTTGCAATCTGGGCGAGAGTTTCACCACTAACCCTTCAGTGGATGTGAACTACGCCGATGCCGCCACTGGCGCCCAGCAAATCAAACTGCTCGGACTGAGCGGCACTTACGTGCAGATGCTGACGGAGAACATACCCAATTATCGTGGTGTGGCGGCTCCCTTCTCATTGGGCTACATACCAGGTCCATGGATGCAGAGCATACAGGTGTCGAAAGGTGCCTCGTCGGTGAAGAACGGCTTCGGCGTATGTGCCCGTGCCGTCATAGAGACCGCCGCTGTCCTGGGCATGGACAAATCGCATGAGATTGCGAAGATGCGCCTCGTCATGATTGTCATTCGCCATATTATTCAGTTTACTTGATGATTTTTCTTGTTGCTCTCTTAACTGAGCCATTTCGTTGCCGACGAGATGGCATTGCCGCCTCCTTTTACCTCGCAGATTGTTGGTTGCAAACTTCGTTGAATTGGTCAATCACATCAACCAATGGTGGTTCCAGCCTGTCAAGGCATTCGTTAAGTATCTCGTCGGGAACTTCACAGACGGCTGCCGCAATACCACCGGCAATGGCTCCCTGTGTATCGGCATCGCCGCCGAGTGAGACGGCTTCCCTGACCGTATTTTCATATCCCATTGGGGAGGAGATATTCTTCATTGCACAATAAATAGCCTCTGGAACCGAACCTTGACAAGTGACGTCAAAAACGTAGTCGCGCTGTATGGTCTCCCAGTTCTCGCTTATTTTGTCGATGTCATAGAAGCAGTGATTCTTAAGAAATGCTTTCCACTTTTCGGAATACTCACCACTACGCAACAGATATATCATGGCTGCAACAGCCTGTGCTCCGATGATTCCTTCAGGATGGCTGTGGGTAACTTCGGCAGAAATCTGTGCCAATCGAAGGGCCTCTTCAAACGATTTGGCATAATAGCCACAGGCACTCACACGCATGGCAGAACCATTTCCAAACGAGTTGTAAGGCTCTGTCAGATGTTCCCTAAGCCACCTCGCGAACATGCCGCCGTAGCCTTTGTGCGGATATTCCTCGCCATAGCGGTGCATGATTTTGACCAACTGCTCATGAGAGTGTTTCGGGTCGTCCATCAGCCACTCTGCCACGGCACAGGTCATCACCGTGTCGTCGGTAAATGTCGACTGTGGGGTGAATAACTTGAAATTCATGTCCTTTGTCTTGTGAAACTCATAGACCGAGCCAATGATGTCGCCACAGACAGTTCCGATAATTCCTTTGTTTTGCATTCTGTTCGTTTTAATTGTTTAAAACTGGTTTCCTATTTTTAGTATAATAACCATGGCTGCCATTTGCAAGGGTTTTGCACCAATTTAACTAAATTTTAACACAATACCCTATACAACACTATTCTTATTACCATTCTCTTAATTTGTTATTGCGTAATCTATATACTGCAAAAATAGGACAATTATTATATTATTTCAAATTTTTCTGCGTATTATTTACGCAAACGGATTACTTTTCCTATTTATTGGCAATATAATAAGCCTGATGGTGGGTATAATATAGATTGAATTGTAGTTTTATGATGAAAATCAATGTTTATTCGAAGGAAAGTGGTAACTTTGCTTCAGTTTCAAATTCAAAAAAGAAGCCTATGATTATTATTGAGTCAAAACGGAAATCACTTGAATCGCTGAAGGCTAAGTATCCTGACGCAATGATCATCGACGTGACGAGCAAGGCCCAGGATGAGTTCGTCCAGTTCAGTCCCTTCTATCCCAATGGTGGTATTCCTGTTCCGTTCACTGATGGTTTGGTTGCAGTATGCGTTGAGGGCATTTGGCAAGGTCTGAAGGTTTTCGAGAATGCTGACGTGGATAGGTCTTTCTTCTCGAAACGCGACATGAAGAACCTGAAGCGTACCGTCCGTAAGTATGGCAAGTGTCTTGGTCATCGCAAGGGCGTTCATGGCGAAGAACTCTTGGATTATCTGACGGCACGCAAACTCATCTACCTTCCCTGCTACAAGTGGGTGTTGGAGAACAGACTGCAGAAACTGGTCACAGCCGTGCGCATCATCTCGAAGAACAAGCCTGTGGTATTGTTAGACTATAATACCAACCCCGATGTCAACAATCCCAAGAGCCCTCTTTCACATGCCTCACTGATTAAGGCTTATATTGAGGGAAACTATCCTGAGTAAATGTATTCGTAGAAGGTTTAATAAAACAAAGAGATGCTCTGAAAAGGGCATCTCTTTTTTGTTGTTATGGTATGCCATTATCAGCGGGAGTCAGAATGCCACTTTGCCTAATGCAGTCTTGGCCAATGATGGCCGGGATACCTTTTGGCGTCTCGTATTGGCCAACAATTGTTCCAGCACCGGCAGCATACGGTTGAGATGGCCGTAACGAATCATGAAATTCCAGAACGGTTCAAACTTCTTCCATCCGCCCATGTAGAAAAGGTGGGCCATCTGCTGTTTCAGGTTGTCGTGACCGAAACTGGCACGGAAGATGTTGTTCCATTTGTAGAATTCCTTGTATGCCCAGTCATAGCCTTGTTTCAGTTCTTCGGCTGTCAGGCCAACCGTCTTGTAGACCACAGTCCGGGTGTCGTATTTACTCCAGTCATAGGATGTAATACGTCCTTCCTGCTGCATTTGCTGAAACAATCGGGTGCCAGGATATGGTGTCAGGATGTGGAATGTGGCGGTAGTGATGCTGTGTTCTATACCCCATTCAACGGTCCTACGAAACACATCCTTGTCATCATGGTCAAGCCCGAAAACAAAACTGCCGTTAATCATAATCCCAAGACTGTGCAAGCGTTCCACCGCTGCCACATAGTCTTTCGACAGATTTTGTAGTTTGTTGCTCGACCGAAGGTTCTCTGGCGAGAAGGTCTCGAAACCCAGAAACACGCTACGGAGTCCCGCCTCGGCGGCCTTCTCAATAAGGTCGCCCTTGAGCACCGATGCCACCGTGGCAGCACTCTGGAACACTCGCCCCATGCCCCGCATCCCTTCGAAGAGTTCTGCCGCAAAGTGGGGACTGCCCAGCAAGTGGTCGTCTAAAAAGTACAGATGACGTCCCGGCAACCGGTCTATCTCTGCCAGTGCATCATCCACCCGCTGGGTGTAGAACGATTTTCCCTCGCCATAGAAAGCATCCTTATAGCAGAAGTCGCAATGATGAGGACAGCCGCGGGAAACAACGAGCGAGTTGGGCACAAAATATTTCTCACGCTTGATGAGGTCGCGGCGCACTGGAGGGATGTGCTCGATAGAGCGCCAACGTGCCACATATCGTTTCTGAGGATGACCGGCACGCAGGTCTGCCACAAAACGGGGGAATGCTTCTTCGCCTGGACCCAAAATAATGGTATCTGCATGTTCTGCTGCCTCGTCGGGCAGCGAGGTGACATGCAATCCACCCATGGCCACATAGACGCCTTTCTGACGATAGTGGTCGGCAATATGATAGGCGCGGTAGGCATTGGTCACATACACCTGTATGCACACAAGGTCAGGCTCATCGTCGAGATTCAGGGTTTCCACATGCTGGTCCTGGATCTCCACCTCGTCGTCATTGCGAAAATAAGCGGCCAACGTGGCCAACCCTAATGGCGGAAACAGAGAATACTTAATGGGACGCCAATACGGACTCTCGGCTTCCTGCAAGGCAGGCAGAATCATTTTTACTCTCATACACTCTTTTTTTGTTGTTGCAAAATACTTTCGTTTCAGACTTTAACTAAAGCAATCCTGGGGCGGCTTGCCAACCATGGGGGATTACTACCAATAACAGCACACACAAGAACAACTTTCTTATTCTCTTCTTCATTTTTCTCCGCTCTTTGATTCTATGCTGCAAATATACCGTACAATTTAATACAGTACAAATAAAGGAGAGCCCATTGTACGAACTCCCCATTTTCTTGTATGAATAAAGTGATGAAAGAACGTTTGATTCTACTATTTCAACAAACCGTCTACCATACAACTTATTGCCAACTTCAATGATATATCCATGCAGAGGACTATCTGAGAGTATGAACAGATACTCCATGAAGTCAGCCCCTGATTGTTAATGATTGTCGGTAAGTCCTTCATACGCGATGATGGCCTTGCGCCATGAGTCAGGGAATGGCATGGTCTGGCGAAGTTTCAAATCGTATAAGACCATCACAGAGAGGCATCGGCTTTTCAATTCCTTGGTATCAGTGTCGAAGACTTCTTGTTCGAGCGTAAAACTCTTGTTCCCAATCCGCGTGACACGAGTTCCGGCTGCAATGTGGTTGTTTGCCTCAATCTGTGCCACGAACTCAGCCTCTATTTTCGCCACGACAATGGCGGTGCTTTCCCAATCTACGTCTTTGCATACACTTGCAAAATAGTCGGTCTTTGCCGTATCGTAAAACTGGAAGTACACGGTGTTGTTCACATGACCGAATTTGTCTATGTCATTAAACCGTATCTGGAGTGGTATGATGTGGCGAAAAACCTTGTTGAAATCACTCATGCTAAAAACTGTTTTTGTCTCCAATTGAATTTTGGATGCAAAAGTACGGCAAAATTTTGAAAAATACGGAAAAAGGAGGAACAAGATTCCATTTTGTTCGCCAATGGTATAAAAGAGCGACTGCTTCGTTATTGGCAGTGTGAGCACATGCTTTTTCATACATTAAACCAAAGGTTTCATACAATCCATCATGATATATTGTTGTGAATCCAATCAAATAGATTATCTTTGCAAGTGGTAATGGAAATCCTTTCATTGAGGAATAACTATCCATTTGAATAATTTAGCCACAATATAATAATGATGAAAACGAGATTAAAGAATATCTTGAAGCAGCTGCTTCATAGTCCATTGAAGTTTCCCGTCGAGGCAGCCATGGGGCTCCTGTTCTTCTTCATCAGTGCCTGGCATACCAGCCACGCTGAATGGAATGGTATAACAAGAGAATATGAAAGCGTTGTCAATGTGGATATTCTCTGGTTGTTCGTGCCTTTGCTTGTCCTGACATTCTGGTTGCACAAGGTGAACCGTTGGGCTTACATGGCATCGGGATTGCTGTTCCTGCCATTGATGGCGCTCAACCTCAAACCCTTCCTATGGACTTACGGCTTTGCCTTCACCTATGTTCTTGCAGCCATCCTGCTGCTGGTGGGCGTGCGGCGCATGGACAACCGAAACTTTGCGGCGCATGCCCTGCATGTGGTCACCCAGTTGTTCTTCGGAGTGGTCATTTCAGGACTGCTCACAATTGCCGCTATAGCCATCGTCGCCTCATTCCTCTATATTTTCGGCATAAAGACATCTGAACATATCTACGAGTATATCTACGAGTTCATCTGGTTTTTCATCGCGCCGCAGGTTTGCTGCACGTTCATTTCGCAGGGTGAGGATGAAGTCAATGAACCTGTCAAGGTGCTGCGGTTGATTCTCAACTTCATCCTCTCGCCGGCAGTTATTATATATACGGTCATCCTCTATGTATATTTCATCAAGATTGCGCTGGTGTGGGACTTGCCGAAAGGTGGGGTGGCATGGATGGTCATGGGGTTCATTACGGTGGCGCTCGTGGGGCGGCTGATGCAGTATGTGCTGAAACAGCGTTATTTCGACTGGTTCTACCGCCACTTCACATGGATAGCCATTCCGCCGCTCATCATGTACTGGATAGGCTCCATCTACCGCATACGCCTGTATAGTTTCACCGAGAGCCGCTTCTATCTGTTGGTTGCCGGTGCGCTGATGACGCTCTTCGTCCTCATGCTGCTCTGGCGCCGCACCCGTTGGTTCCAACTGATGGCGCTGATTTTCGGAGCGGCCATCATCGTGTTCACCTACATCCCAGGCATCTCTGCCAAGAACATCGGTTTCAGATGTCAAAATGCCCGTCTGCAGCACTGCATCAGTGAATTGAAACTGCTCGACTCGAAAACAGGAAAGTTTGTCCAAAGATTGAATATCGAAGAAATCTACAAGGACAGCCTGCTCTGCAAAAAATACCAAGAGGCCTGCAGCATCATTGCTTATGTGCGTGAAGACATGGGGCGTGACGCCTTTACCCAACTGTATGGCCGATGGAGTTGGTATGACTCTGATTTTAATGCCATGCACGATTCCGATTCAGTTGAAGTCAATAGTTACACGTGCCATTGCCCCCTCCCTTTGGGTAAATACAACATCATGCTGCCTCATGATGATTATGGGCTTAGAGAAGAAAAAGGAACAGTGGTAGTGACGAGAGACGACAAAGTGGTCTTGGTTTATCCCCTCGACGAAAGAATCCGCAAGAACCCGGAGTTGCTTGACCACCCTGACAGCCTTTTCCTCTGGAGCAATGACTCTCTAATGCTCGTTCTGAACAGTTTCTATTATAGGGATAGAGGGATTGCCCAGGCTAACCTTTACAGTTACGATTTGTTCAGAAAATCAGAATGAAATGTCCTTTGGATAGTAATAATGTGTATTTCGGATATGACAAAGGGATAGTTGTCTCTTTGCAAAAATACCAATTACTTGAGAAAAAGTGTCATTTTCCTTTTTTTCAAAAAGGATATGAGGCTTTTCTTCTCTAAAACGTATAATTTTGCATGAAAATAATATCCAACACATATGAATTATCGTCATTTATTTCTTGCTGGCCTGTTCGCCATCGGCACATCTGTTCAGGCTCAGGTCGTAATCAATGAGTTGATGCAGTCGAACATCGACTGTATTATGGACGACTTGGTAGAGTTTCCCGACTCATGGGTCGAATTGTACAACAGCGGCACAGAGGCCGTCAATCTCAAAGACTACAAATTGGGTGCGAAGGACAAGCCGGGCAAAGCCTGGCAGTTGCCCGACAAGACCCTCGCTGCCAATGCCTATGTCGTGGTTTATTGCGATAAAGAGGAGAGCGGCCTGCACACTAATTTCCGTTTAGAGACGGGAAAGGATGGCAACGTGTATCTCTTCCAGGGCGACGAGATTGTGGACAAGGTAGAGAAAATCAGCAAGATGCCCGCACCCAATATCGCTTACGGACGTAAGACCGATGGTGCCGACGAATGGGGATACCAGGCCACACCCACACCGGGAAGTGCCAACTGCGGACAGTTATGCGCTGACATTCTGGGAGAGCCCGTGTTCAGCCAGAAAGGATGTGTGATGACCTCATCGCAGACCATCCAACTGACTCTCTCGATGCCGGAGGACACCCCCGAGGGAGCGGTCATCCGCTACACCACCAACGGCAGTGAGCCCACCGCCACCAGTGCCGTATACCAAAACCCAATCAACATCAGTTCCAACAAGGTGATCAGGGCGAAACTGTTCTGCGACGGTTATCTCTCGCCCATCTCCACTGCACAGTCATACATCTTCCTCGATAGGGATATGACCATATCGGTAATTTCCATCGTCACCGACGACCGGTATATGAACGACAATGCTATAGGCATCATCAAGAACAACCCCAACAAGGAGAACAAGAAAGACTGGCGGAGACCCATCAATATCGAGATGTTTGATGCCCCGGGCAGCGAGAGCGTCATCAACCAACTCTGCGAGACACGCGTCATGGGAGGACAGTCGAGAGAGCACCCGCTCAAGTCGCTCGCCGTCTATGCCAACAAGCGTTTTGGCGCAAAACGGTTTGATTACGAGTTCTTCCCCGACCAGAAACCCGGTCTCACCGACTTCAAGAGCATCATGCTGCGCAATGCCGGCAACGACTTCGGCGGTCTCTATATGCGCGACGCCATCATCCAGCGTGTCATGGCAGAGAATGCCGACCTCGACTGGCAGGCTTGGCGCCCGGCTGTCATCTTCCTCAACGGCACCTACAAGGGTATGCTCAACATCCGCGAGCGCAGCAACGACGACAACATCTATACCAACTACAAGGATGAGGCAGGCAATGGACTCGAGGATATCGACATGATTGAGATTTCTCAAGAGAACGGACAGATGATAGAGGAACTCAAGGCCGGCTCGCTCGACAACTACAACGATTTCAAGGCATTCTACAACCAGGCAGGGCACACCATGGAAGAATATGAGCAGATCATGGACTGCCAGGAGTTCATCAACCTCATGGTCATGAACCTCTACTACGGCAACCTCGACTTCCCCGGCAACAACATCGTCGTATGGCGACCCACTGCCGAGGGTGGCCGCTGGCGCTGGATATCGAAAGACACTGACTTCGGACTCGGACTCTACGGCCGTAGCGCCAACTACAACACCATAGAGTGGATTTACAACCACAACTACGACCCGAGCAACAACTGGGCCAACACCTCGGAGGCCACGCAGTTGTTCCGCAGCCTGATGGATGACAACGACTTCAAGCGCGAGTTCATCGACCATGCCGCCATCTACATGGGCGACTTCCTCAACTCCAGAGGCACACGCGCCGTCTGGGACCCCATGGCAGATCTGGCGAAACCCGAACTCATCAAGCACCGTGAGGCCAACTCCGGCGGTGGCTGGTGGGGATGGCATCCTGATTACGAGCAGGAAATCAACAACGAAATCAACAACGTACGCAACTGGCTCAACCAGCGCACCAATAATTTCTACACCCATGTGGCTAACTACTACGCCCTGGGAGCCCCAACGCCTCTGGTTATCAACAAGGGTATGACAGAAGAGGTCACCACCATTATCAACGGTGTGACCATCAGAAATGCTGATTTCGACGGCAAGTTCTTCCTCAACCGCCAACTGACGGTAGAGGGCAAGGGTGCCGAGGGCAGAGAGGTGACAGGGTGGAAAGTGGTGAAAACTCTCGCCAACAACTCGACCACCACTTCGGAAGTATACGAGCCCGTCTACACGTTCACCATGCCGGCATGCAAAAAACTTGAGTTGACCGCCATCATGGGGGCATCCAACGGAATCAGCAGTCTGGCGGCACAAGATTGGACCTGGCGCATCGACGGCCGCCAACTCATCGTCAGCGGCGTGAACAGTGGCACCAACGTCATGCTCTACGATGTGTGCGGCATGCTGCTCAACAAAGTCCGTGGCAATGGTGCCGATATCTGCATCCCGCTGACATCCGAAAATCGGTTGTATGTGCTGAAAGTGGGTGCTGAAACCGTGAAAATCAAGTAATCTTTTTCACAACATACCATTTGGGGGCTAGAACACGTAGTCAGACATGAGCAGTCCACTTCTTTGGTGGTTTGTAGGAAATGGGGAGTCTATTTGATTCCCCATTTTGCTTGATGGCGTATCACCTTCTATGATAGGTTGACGATTGGCACTGTGACTGATAATGCAAAAATGAACTTATTGCGTTAAGAAATACAAACAAAGACAAGCATATTCTGTTTTATTTCCTATTTTTGCGGGTGAATACAAACGACCATTTTGGAAGCGATGAAAAAAGCAATGATCATGCTGATGTTGCTTATCTTTAGCAACTATATAAAAGCACAAAGTGACGTTGACTATCTGTCTGACGATAGGATCGATAGCGTTTCGTCTCATTCTTTCCATGCTTTCGATACGGGACATGTCATTCTTGCATATCTCATGTGTCCTTCCCCAAAATCCCCCAGGTTGTTTGACCCTCAGATGCCCGCATTTTGGGTGGGAAGTATGACGCCGCACGATGGTTTCATGGGGCATAAAACTGATGGTATACCATTAAAAGAAGGTTTCCTTCGACAAAATGAGGCTGGCTTTACTTTGATGCAGTTGTCAAAAGGACTTAGTCATGATGTTTTTGGCGCAACAACTGCACTGCAGTTGAGTGTAGGGACCATTGGTTTGGATAAAGATTATGAAGCGACGAGAGAGAATGGAAAAATTGGTTTCGTTGACGTAGAGGAAACATTAAGTTCAAGTACGATTAATTACCTCACGATAAGAGTCCCTGTTCTTTTGGGTATTCAAGACAGAAGGCACAGATTCTCTTTGCTTTCAGGCGTGTCGCTTGATTTTTGCATCCCAGGTCGTGACCGATACAATTATAGGCATCAGGATGATGACAAAAGCCATCATTGGCGTATTCATGCAAATTGTTTTTCCGCCAACTGGCAGGTGATGGCAGGAATCGGTCCTTTGACGATAAGTTACACACAAGGTTTCATTCCTTTGTTCAAGATGAGGGATGGCAGTGACATATATACCAGTTCACTATGTGTTGGTCTTGACTTTTGGTACTTGATAAGATAGTAAGACGCAAGAATAACTCTATCAAAAATGAGGAAGTGGTTCATATAATTCTCCCCCCCTTGTAAATACTCCTGTTTGCCCTACTCGTGAAAAAGGGCGCAATTGCTTAATTGCTCGAAAAGTTCAGGCACAAAGACAGGATTGATATTGTCTTCTCCGACTCTGACCATGATAAGGTTCTTGAAAGGGTTCACGTAAAGCACCTGTGCGCAGATGCCCAAAGCGTAATATCCTGGACTTTGAGGCTTTTTTGCACTATAATTGCTTGAGTTATACCAATTGAAGTGATAGCCCTTGTTGCTGGTGTCATACTCAGTAGAAAGACGTATCCACTCTTCGCTGACTATGCGCTGGCCATTCCATACGCCGCGATTCAGATATAGACGCCCTATCTTGGCCAGGTCTTTCATGGTCAGCGTGATTCCGCCAAACGTATGGGGAACCCGGTGTCTGTGGCTGTCGATATTTATTAATGCCGGCGACTCCATTTGCAGCGGCTTCCACACCTTTTCGCTCAGATAGTCGACAAAGCGTTTCTTGGAAGCACGCTCAATCACCACACCCAGAATCTGCGAGGTCATGCTCTCATAGCGGTATTGGGTTCCGGGCTCACAACGGAATTTCAAACCCCGTATCTGCCTCATTACATGGTGGCCGTAGTTCAGCCGGGTTATGGCAATAAGCCGTTTCAGATACTTCAGATTGAGGTAATAGGCGTCGTCGAAATCCAGTCCGCTCTGCATGTCGAGCAGATGCCTTATAGTGAGTCTCTGCCACATCGGGTCTTTCTTCTTCAGTTCCGGCAGATAGTCTGTCACGGCATCATCGATGCTGTGGATATAGCCATCATCGACAGCAATGCCGCACATGAGCGACGTGATGGATTTGGAAACGGAGAACACCGTGGCCATGCGGTCGGAGGAAATGTCGCCCCAATACTTCTCATAGACGATGCTGTCGTTCTGTATGATAAGCACACCTTGTGTCTTGCTCTTACTGTCCAGAGCGTCGGCAAGTGTGATGTTCTGGCAATATTTTTCCTGAGTGTAGAAATGCAAGGTGTCTATCCAGTCGGCCCTGTTTTTCGCCACAGGGAACTGGAATGCCTGACTGCCATTGGCTACCGTATCATGAATATGACGCACGAAACTGTAGATGCCAGGCCCGTCTTTGCCGTCTTTCAGATAACCTCTAACGGCAGCACATGATACCATCGTCAGGCATAGAAAGCCAAAGGCCATCCCAGTCAATGCTTTTATTACACGTTGTATCATAGGCCACTTGGAAGTATTAAACCGGTATTTTCCTTTCGTTATTATTTCTTCGTGTCGTTAGTTCACCACCACTCTTTCGACTCCAAGACGATATGTTTCTCCTTGCCGTCGGTTCCTACAAGGTCGAGGTGGAGTAGGGGATTGTCTTCTATGCTGTATTCCTCATCCCAGGTATAGTCGGCGACGCTTCTACCGTTCACGGCAATGATGGTGTCGCCCAGTTGCATCCCGCCGCCGACGGCATCGCCGTCTCTCGTCAGTCTCGACACTATCCACCCGCGACAGATGTCAGTGCGGTTTCTGAATCCAAAGTCATAGAAAGGCCCCGGGGGATTGTCGGGCTTGAAGCGGCGAATCCAAAGCAGGCTGTCCCTGACATCGAGAATCATGTTGTAATTAGACCATATATTGTTGCCGATAATTCCTAGGTATGGCCTGTCGCTGATGGCACCTTCTCCTTCTGGAAAATACGAGATGGACTCCTTGCGGATGGTGTCGTTGCCGATGACTATCATGTCCGACTGCATGTTCACAAACCATTCCTGCTCCTTGTCGCCGATTCCCATTTGTGTCATGTCTTCGATGTATCTTTTCCCCGGGACCTCTTCCAGACGATAATCCTTGACGGCTTTTGCCGTGAAGTCTACCGAACTGCCCCCGCCAGTGTCCATCAGGTACCATCCCTTGACCACAGTGCCGCCGATGTGTGTTTCAGCCTGAAGCATAATCTTGTCGTTTTCATATCGTATGGGGAGTTTCTGATAGCCATCCAGGTTGGGTATCCCGGCCTTGTGCTGTTTCAGATACGAATGTTCGAAATTGATTTCAAACGGGTAGTCGGCAATGTTCTTGATGCCCCAGATGCCGTCGATATGACAGTCCACCACATCCCTGAGTTTGAAAATGGGAACAAAGGCATAGTGGTCCTCGATGTTTCCGATGTTCACCTTCGTTCTGTCCGTGATGATACGCACTTTTGTCTTTCCTGCCGCCCCACTCGTATAGGCATTGGCAAACTGCTTGGGGTGCCAGTCCGATTGTTCCAGGAAAACACTGTCCACGCCAAACATATTGGCAGCACCGGTGTCAAAGATGGCGTTGCAGTGTATGGAATCGTTGATGATGGAGTGGATATATAGGTGTCCGTGGTAAATGAACGGTATGCTGTCGTTTGCCTGTGCCCAGACCTGTTGGGGGGCAAGGAAACATAGAACTGCCATCAGTAATGTGGCTTTCAGGGCAATGGCCTTCATCATTCCTGTTATCAGTCTCCTCCAACAGTGGTTCGATGTCTCGCCGGAGTATGCTGCCACCCATGTCGCCGTCAGTTCGCCCGTATGTGTAAGTCTGGTTTCTGTCATCATCTTTCTCAAGGTGAAAATGGTGAATACAAGTTGAATGACCATTACAGCCGTAAGCCGAACAGGGCACGTATCCGCCATTTCTGGTTATGCAGGGTAAGGCTTTCCTCATGGCCGATATTGGTGAAGTTGTATACCATCGACAGACCGTAGAAGAGGTTGCGCGTCTGACGGATTACAGCACCACGGCCGGTGATGATGACCTCGGGAAAATGGTAGTGCAATGGCACACGGGTGTCGCCGAAGTTCATCGACGTATGGCTGTAGACGATGAATGTGGGGAGGCCGGAGATGTGAAACAGCCATCCCTCGGCTGGCACGTAGTTGTAGCCGTAGCCGGCACCGATGCCGATATTCGTCATCTTCAGTTCCATCTTCTGGTCCCACTCGAGATTGGCGTTCTGCCACATCCCCGAGGCTGCCAGCAGGAAACTGCCGGCAGAACGGCGCTGGATGTAACTCTGCGAGAATGCGGCGGGGTAGGAGAAGCGGCGGCTGTTGAAGGCGTAGTAAGCATTCAGGTTTAGTGTCTTCACCGAAAGCATATCGGCAGGCAGTTCGATGCGCTCCATACCCTCATGATCGTGCCACCCCGTGAAGTTGTGCGCGTCTTGGTAGATGAAGTCCCAGCCGAAACGCTTGCCATAAGAGTTGATGTTCAACTCATAGTCGTTGTACTTTCCCATCATTTTGGCAGGGTTGAGGGACAGGTTGAGAGAGAAACCCAGATAACTGACACCCACGCTGATTGTGGATTTGTAGTCGGCGGTCATCTCCGATTTGAAATGCTGTCCGTTGTCAATACCCTCAGACTCAATCTTCGCCCCCGACAAGTTGAGACGGGCAGTAAGGGTCCATTTCGTCTTCGGCCGTGTGATATAGGCCGTGTCGACGTTGCCTTTGTGGTAGTTTTGGGTCAGTACGCTGTCGATACGTTGGAAGATGTTCTGCGCTGATAAAGGCAGAACAAGCCCGTTCAGCACCACGAGGAGTGTGGCGAACGCCCGACTTACATAGGTGGGCAGCCCGGCAGCCATTGCCCAGATGCTATGTACTTCTTGTCTCATATCTGTTGCCTGTCTTATCCGTTTCTCTTGGTCAGTTCTATAGACTCCTTACCGGTCAGGTGCTCAATGCGCATGCGGAACATCAGCATGCGGTGGAGGCCTTTCTCCATTTCCTTTTGCAGCGCTTCGTCATGGTTGGGATAGTATCGGTTGCCCAACAGTCTGGCGGCGGCGAGTTTCTCACCCGCATCTTCAATGATACTGACACGTCCGAAAGCAATGACACTGCGGAAGAATGTGGTGTATTGCTCACCATGCACCTCGTCTTGGTCGATGACGCAAAACGAAGCCTTGTCGTGCTTGCGGATGGCATCGGTCTTGTGTCCCTCTACGGCACTGTGGAAGTAAAGGCAACCCTCATGATAGACGAAACTGATGGGGACGGCGTATGGATAGTCGTCGTCTCCCAGCAGGGCGAGGGTGCCCGAAGTGGCACGCTCAAGAATGGCGATGCTCTGCTCCCGGGTGAGTTGCTGCTGGTGTCGGCGCATGGCTCTGAAATCGCTCATTATGATATCGATTGTATTCCTGTTCTTCGCAGGCGGAAAAACGCTTAGAAGCCGACTGTTCTCTCTGGTTCTGCAAAAGAGCAGAAACGGGCTGTGGCATTGGTGATGTAGAGCACGGCCATATTATCGTCGTCGGCCTTGTACATCGACTTCAGACTCTCGTTGCGGTTCAGGAACTCCTCTTTCACGCTCAGTGTCTCATCATTCACCAATACGCCGCTCAGGCGCATCCACTCGCTGCCCGACGGTTTCAGGGCGCAGATCTCAAACTTGCCGTTCTTGGCCATCTGCTTGTAGACGTCCTTCACTTTGCCCGTCATGATGTAAAGGCGGCCGTCAATAATCTCTGACACGCCAAACGCTCGTACACGGGGCTGGTCGCCGTCAACTGTGGCGATGAAGAAAGCACCGCACTCTTTCAGATACTTTTGTACTTCTTCCATGTTTGCTTGTTTTGTTTGTGGGTCAATACTGTCGGCAGCCTCTGTCTGTGCTGCCTGTTGTTGCTCATTCTCTGTGGCCTGTGAAGGCTTGTTCTGTGTGCAGGTTGCCAACATGAACAGCACTGCAATGGCCATAAAATACTTCTTCATCATTTTATTATTTATAGGTGTTATAATCAGTCTTTTCTGTCATCCGCACTGGTTTCTTGTGCATTATCATGCTTTTTCCTCTTCATTCGGCTCTTCAACCGGTTATAGCCTTCTACACCAAGTATGGTCAGTCCTCCGTATTGGAAAGTTTTCGCCAAACCAAAAAGTATAGTCCATAATATGCCCTTGGCGGTAGCACTGATGGGTAGCAGCATCTGGGCAAATGACAGAATGTAGAAGGGTATGCAGCACATTAGGACTATTACGCCCGTCTTGAATGAAAGCGATTGCAGCCACTGTCGTATTTTCATATCTGTTCGAGTTCGTTGGTCGGTCAAGGAAGAACTTGGCGTCTTGCTCAGGTTCCGCCGACGTGGAAGGCTGTTTTTTCTTGGTTGTTTGTTGCGCTTTTCATCTATCCTTATCGAAATCGTCTTTTCATGAAAAAGTCGGTTAGGAAGAAGATGAAATCATGCAATATGTTTGGGCAAAAATACAAATTCTTTTTCAATTATGGTATGATTGAGGCGTAAAAGTAACGAAAAGCAAACGATAATCTACAATGTGGTATCCCGCTGCACCCCGAACATGCACACCGTCTCGGCAGGTGCCTTTTGGGGGATATACATCCATTAAGCAGTGCATAGGCCGTTTTTTATACGAATTTTTGTGCCGATTTCACGAAATGATAATATTATTTCACGAAATGATAAGCGTAAAGGCACATTTCGTACCTAACTTTGCAGTCGTTAAACATCAACGATATGCCCAATGTCATGGAGGATGTTTTAGGTAGAATCATTGAGGTAAAAATCGAGGAGGTGCTTGGCAGAAAATTCCATGAATATATGAAAAAGAAGGAGAGTGAGAAGAGTAATAATATCTATCTATAACTATTTTATTAACTACTTTATTTTACATTTTATGAAAAAGACTATTTTCAGTTTCGCCATCGCAGCAGTTGCTGCTGCAACAATGGTATCATGTGGTAACAAAACCGACAATGCTGCTGCCGGAGAGGCTGGCGCCGAGGGCGAGCAGGCTACGGAGCAGGTGGCTCAGGCTGCAGAGGCCGCACCTGGTGAGATAACAGGTCCGGTGACTGTTGAGACGAAAGCATTCACGGTGGAGTTGCCCGAAGGTTGGTATGTGAAGAGCCCGAAAGACAAGACTCTCGATGAAATCAAGGAGAAGAGAGATCTGAATATAGCCATGAAGGAGCCACTGAAGCCCAATCAGCCCGCCAGTTACTATAGTATGCTGATTCAGTCTTTCGATGGTACTCCCACCGAGCAGGAATACACTGATACCTATGTAAAGAATCATAGCGGTGCCGCTGCCTCCGATGCTATCACCATTGATGGCAAACAGGCAAAACACTTTGCCAAAATTACTGAAATCGGTCCCGACGACAAGAAAGAGGAGCATTGCATCACTGTAGCCACCTCAAATGGTTTTATCGGTATCAATACTTATGGTATGGAAATCAGCAACGAGGATGTGCAGAAGATTATCAGCAGTATCAAACTGAAATAATTAGTGTAGGGTATTACTGCCTTCACGCAAAAAAGCCATCAATGCCCATCTGCTGAACGCAATGGGAATGGTAAAGGGAAGACAGACCCATGCAAATTCTTCATTTTCATCAGTCCGGCAACAGTATACCAATACTGTTGCTGGGCTATTTTTGTTTGTTTCAAACATCGGTACAGTATGCTTTTTGTCAAATAAGGACCAAATTTTGCCGATGATTGTTCTCGTGTACAAGAAAAAGATTGTAACTTTGGACGCAGATTTCTATCTACGACATAACCACCATAACCTTAATAGGTCGCCAATGATAATCAAGCGATACTTCTGGCGTTTTTCATGTTGGTTCTTCTGGGTCAGAGGGTTGTAAAACTTATGAAAATGATGATGAGAAAGTTTTTTTTGATAGTTGCCGCTGCCGTGATGGGTGGCATACTGCCCATTCAGGCTCAAGAACAGGCAGAGGAGTTCACTGTGGCGACACTCAATGTCGACGGTCTTCCCGATTCCTTTTTAGGCATCTCCATCAACCCCCATGGCCCTGGTGATAAATACACGCCCGAAATAGCCGACTATCTGCTTCAGAAAGACTACGATCTCGTGGGCTTTCAGGAGAACTTCAACTACTATGATCGTCTCTTCCCCCCGCTTGAAGCCAGTTATCAGCACGATGAGTGCAAAGGCAAAATCTCCTTATCGCATTTCGCATTGCCTTTCCCTTACGACGGCATCAATCTCATCTGGCACAATGGTATCGAGGGTGAGCATATGCAAAGCGTGCGATGGGACGACTCATACGGACTTTACAATCATGCCAACGATGAGTTGACCAAGAAGGGATTCCGCCGATATGACCTCACGCTGGTGGGTGGCTCTAAGGTCGTCGTCTACAACGGCCACTGGGATGCCAGCGACGATGACGATGAGGCGGAGGGCAAGGATGGACCCGACCGTAGGGTGCGCTTGAAGCAATGGATACAACTGCGCGACACCATCCTGAATCATCTTGACGAAAGACCCGTTATTGTGATGGGCGATGTCATCGCAATATAATGGCAAATAATTAGCCCTAAACTATTTATGTACAGAGCGTTAAGTGAATAAGCGAAACAACGAAATATGCCAAAATCCGGCCCTGTGTCCCCGACATTTTAGGCTTAAAAATCGTTCGTTTTTGATGCTCTAAAACGCATTTTTCGGCAAATTCCACTAAATACTTTTTAACAGTGAATTTACACTTTTTAAGCCAACTTTTCGCCGATTGTTCATGTTCCGTAACCTCAAAATGTTGAGTGATGGCACACTTATTTTCTTCCCTCCTTTCGTCCTTCGTGGGGCTATGTTCCATGATTGAAGAAAGGGAAAGAAGAAATATGGGCTTAGAAACGCGTTTCAAGGTGTTGTTCATCGCGAAGTCAAAACTGGATTTGGTTCTTATGTATTGAAAACAGATACATTGATGCAGTCAACAAGGTTAATCTTTAATAAGAAAAGATAGTTTGACATTGCTTTTGAAGGAAAAGCCATAAAAATTTTTACCTTTGCAGACAGATAAATCGGAATTTATATGCTACGACCATTGTTAATAATCCTGTTGTCGCTATTCTCTTCTCTTGTGATATCAGCTCAGCAGCCAGACCAACGAATCGGTGAACTCGTCAACACAGAAGACTGGTTTCGCCTTGACAAAGAGTACCAGATATTAAAGGATTCTGTTCAAACGCCGTTCTTGAAAGTTGTGGCCGAGGCGATGATCGCCCGCAACTTCAACAAAAAGCAGCGCGCGCTGGAATGCCTGAATGAATTGTTGGCCAATTACCAGAGTGTTTTGGGAGCAGGAGTTTTTAATTTCATCATCCTGCGTGCCCAGTTGCTGGAGGAAATGGGGCGGTATGCCGAAGCGGCTGATTTCATAAAAAACGTTCTTGACCAATTAAAAGGGCAAGGCGTGACGCAAGGGCTGGATGCCATGGAGTATTATTATCAGCATGTAAATGTTCTGCGTGATTTCCCTGCGCTGGATCTGTCACGTCCCAATCATGATGTATTAGTTCCTTTCATCTTGAAGGAATTGAAACCTAAGCGGATTGAATCATGGATGAGAAAGAAAGAAGAAAGAAATCCCGATACCAAGTCGGTATTGATTACCATTCCCGTAACGCTTCATGGTGAAACCATTCCTTTTCATTTTGATACAGGGGCAGGAATGACTTTTGTCTCCGAGAAGTTCGTCAGAGAGAAGGGACTGCCACTTATTGGCGACACCGTGACTTATACTGGAAATTCCAAAGGTCTCCGCACAGTCATCGACAGTTTGCAAATCGGCGAGATAACTGTCCGCAATATCGTAGCGGGCGTAGGGTTGGAGGAGGAGATCGAGCTGTTTGACCTGGTAGGAATCGGACCTATATTAGGCCGTGACGTTATTGCAGCCATCGGTGAAACACAGATTTGCATGGATGACAGTATATTGCTGTTCCCCATTAAAACTTCGCCATTGCCTGCATACGGTCGAAACATGCTGTACAACTCACATGTAGAAGCGACCGCAGACGGTGAAAAACTCAGATTACTCTTTGACACCGGCAACGCAAGCAATAATGCTTGCTATCTTTCCGCTGCATATTACAATAGTCATCGTGAGGTTGTTGATAAAGTTGCCACAACAGACACTATCTCGGGTGGTGGTTATGGAATTGCAGGCGCAAGAGAAATGAAAGTCATCCGGCCATTCTGTCTTTCTATCGGCAACATGCCGATTCAGCTTGTCGAGGCCGTTGTTGACGAAGAAAGCGTGCTGGCTGACGAATATTGTCATGGCAATATAGGTATTGCTGCCGTGCTCCAGCACAGGAAAACCATAATCAACTTCCGCGATATGTTTGTCACGTTTGAAAAGTAAATTCCGATTGATGGCTGCGCCTTTTCTCCGCTGAACCATAATAATTGCATTTGACCTACGTTAATTAGTAGTAGTAATATTATAATTAAAGCCATGATAAGTCAGTTAAAGTATTTGGGATTTATCCTACTATTATTCTCATTGTTCCCCCTCGCATCTTGCAGTAACGAAGACGATGTTGTGAAGCGGTTGACGGGCAAACAAAAGGAGACCTATGCACAGAACATTTCGGGCGAATATCCTGGCCGATATGTCATTATCTACAAAAACAAGGATTGTATCGAAGGAACAGACGAGGCGGGTCGACCTATAACGGTAGCCCATAGTGAAACCTTCGGCGACGTACAAGTTGATGTGTCTAACGATAAGACGATGCATGTTTTCTTTCAAGACTTCCCCATATCGCTGATTTCAAAGGTCGTGGATGCAGACGAAGGACTCAGCCATGCACTTGCCGAGACTTCTCAGCAGGCCATCACTGCCCGCTATGGCTTCGACTATGACACAGACTATTCTCACATAAAATGGGCTTTCACCCCCAATGTCATGCTGCTGAATTTAAACTACGGCGATACCGATCACCATATCCGCATAGAGTTTAATAACGACAGCCAGTATTACAAGTTTACGGAGAACGAACTGGAACAGCCGAAAGCATTCGGCTCACTTGCAGAAAATGGCATAGCTCTGCAACTGGAGGCTATCTACGACGGTTCTACTCTCATACAGCGCTTCGGCTATGAGAATGGGAACTATATGCATATTCTCTTCAAAGCGGATTAATAATAATCAGCTAAATCGGAATTTATGGAAATCAATAATAGACCCAACCCCAATGAGGCTTTTCCGAATCCGAAGATTCCAAGCCTCTGCTTCATCAAGAACGTGGTGAAGAACCCGCGTATCATCATCGGCGACTATACCTACTACGAT
>OMZE01000089.1 GCA_900315455.1 uncultured Prevotellaceae bacterium
GCTATCAGCGACAGATATGTCAGTCGTTTGGGCTGTCCTGGTCTTACGGATTCTAATTTCGACTCTATTTTCATCTTCAATAACTTTTTACTTCCGGAATGGATAGATGGTGGCCCCCACGCTCACAGCACGATTCTGATAGAGGTCGGTTAGTTGCTGCCAAGATCCTGTAGTGTAGCCGGCCATATCGTGGAATTCGGCAAAGACGTTGCATTTTTCACCCAACTGCTTATTGGCCTTGACGGTGGCGAAGAGGTGGGGGTGTTGGGTGTCGATGGAGCGGCGGCTACTGTAGAGCAGCGTCGATGAGAGACGGAATCCGTGGGGAAGATTCAAGACCGGTGCCGCCTTGAGTGTAAAGAAATTGTCATGGTCTGAAGCTGTATCCGCATCTGCACTTACGTGCTGGTAATAGTAGTTGGCACCTAGCGTCAGTTCGCAGGGGCCCGTTTTCCAATAGATGGCATTTCTGAAGCCTAGTAGCATAGAGTTCGGGCCTGGCAGGTCACTATACCAGTCGCCTTCCAAACTGGTGTGTAAAATGAAATCCTTCTGTTGGTACGAATAGCGTAATACGCCCTGATGTGCCAGGTTGGTGTTGTAACTGCCAGCATCGTATTTCAGGGCTGTCGTTGGTGCCGCCACGTCAACTAGGAAATCACCCATCTCTGGCACGAAGAAGCGGCGGGCGGCCAGTGCCTGAAAGAAATGGTTCCCTGCCTTGTAACCCACGCTGGCCAGATAGGAGTGGTTGTTGCGAGCATGCGTCCACATGCTACGGTCTTCAGAGTTGTACTGGCGGTTCCAGTAGTTCATCATGCGGTAACGGTCACCAAGCGTCAGCACCCAGGGGCCATGGGTGTAGTCGATCTGTGCGTAGAAGTCGGTTTTCAAATATTGTTCACGATTCTCAGCAACATACCAGGTATTCTCGTGATCCATCTCAGCGCCAATCATCAACCAGAGGTCAGGAGTGAAAACTGGGGTGTTGAATTCAACAAAGCCATAAGGATAGCTGTCACCCATCTTATGGCCGTTGTTGTTGTCTCTGGTGTAGTCGGCACCTGCCTCTGCAAAGAGAATGGCATCGTTTTTGAATGTGTGGGAGTACGACAGTACGAGCCCGATATAACGGCTGTAGGAAGGGAGATTCCATACCAGTTCCGGGTCGTAAACCTTCTGTTTGTTGTTGTCAAATTTCTGATATGCTTTGATGAAGAGCCTGTCGTTCTTGCTGATCTTCCAATCCAGACTGAGGTGCACGTTCTCAGCCAATCCGCGATCTGTCATACGATACACATCTGTGGGATAGGCTTTGCCGTAGGATGTGCGCGCCAGGGCATAGGCCTGTACGGTGAGTTTCTCGCTCCTGTTGGCCACATCGGCGTAGAGCATGCCATTGCCATAGGTACTGCCTGACAGAGCCACCTTGCCATCAGTCTTGACATCGTCTCGATAATAGATGTCTATCACCCCTTTCGTGCCGTTCACCGCTTTTGCCACTGAGGTGTTGCTACAAATCTGGATATGGTCTATCTCGCAAGCCTTCACATTGGATAAGAACGATTCGGCATCCACGACAAGGTCGATATTGTTAGTTCGCAATTTATAATCCTGGTCTATCTTTTTTCCGTTAATTGACATAAATTCGGGACAGGTGTTCAACACATCCATCAAGGTCATCTCACTGTCGGGATTCATCCTGTCCACGTGAATTACATAGCGGTCGCCCTGAAACTCGATAATTTCATCATCATCGGCAGCATAGGTTGTCACGCCACTCATGCTCAGAGCAAACAAAAGTACACAATTTTTTATGTAGTTTTTAAATTTATTTGTATTCATCATTGCTTGTATATATCTTAATCGTACACAAAGGTAAGCCAATATCTTTATATTGTTTATCGATTGCAAAGATAGAAAATAATAATGAACCAACAAAATTAAGGGGGAGAAAAATAAAAAATGTAATCAATTTTATGTTGTGCTTGACTATTTAACCTATAAAATGTCCGAATTTTCTTCCTACCTAACTATTCTTTTTGTAGCTCTGCACAGCCCAACATCCCATCAGTGTGCCGATGCCTGCAAGGGCTAGGATCTGGTGAGACGTTTCGTACAAGCCTCCACCACGGATGAAGACGGTGCGGATGGCATCGATGAAATAGTGCATGGGGTTGATATAGGTGGTAAGATAGGCCCACTGGGGCATGGAGCGCGTGGGGGTGAAAAGTCCTGAG
>OMZE01000077.1 GCA_900315455.1 uncultured Prevotellaceae bacterium
TATCAACGTAGCTCTCGAGAAGAAGATTCTCGCCATGAATGAGAGCGGAAAGAAAACCGTCGTCAAGACATGGGCCAGGGCATCAATGATCTCACCCGATTTCGTGGGACACACTGTTGCAGTTCATAACGGAAACAAATTCATACCTGTCTACATCACCGAGAACATGGTGGGACACAAACTCGGAGAGTTCTCCCCCACACGCAGGTTCGGCGGACATGCCGGAAACAAACGGTAACGACAGGCTAACCATTGAAACAAAAAGAATAATATAATGGGAGCAAGAAAGAAAATCGCAGCCGAGAAAAGAAAAGAGGCTGCAAAAAGCCTCTACTTCGCTAAACTCGTAGGGGTGCCCTCATCACCCCGGAAAATGCGCTACGTCGTAGACATGATCAGGGGACTGGAGGTCAACAAGGCACTCGGCGTGCTCAGGTTCTCCAAGAAAAAGGCTGCCATCGACGTGGAGAAACTCCTCCGCTCGGCTGTCGCCAACTGGGAGGCCAAGAACGACCGCAAGGCAGAAGACGGCGAACTCTACGTCTCACGCGTGTTCGTCGACGAGGGTGTAACCATGAAGCGCATGCGCCCCGCACCACAGGGACGCGGATACCGCATCCGCAAGCGCAGCAACCACGTCACACTGTTCGTGGATTCTAAAACTAATGACGAAAAATAACAAGCAGAATGGGACAGAAAGTTAATCCAATAAGCAACCGTCTGGGAATTATCAGAGGATGGGACTCGAATTGGTTCGGAGGCAAGAACTTCGGTGACAACCTGGTCGAAGACCAGAAAATCCGCAAGTACCTCAACGAGCGCCTCGCAAAGGCCAGCGTGTCGAAAATCGTCATCGAGCGCACGCTGAAACTCGTCACCATTACCATCTGCACAGCCCGTCCGGGCATCGTCATCGGTAAAGGTGGACAGGATGTCGACAAACTCAAGGAAGAGTTGAAGAAAGTCTCCAACAAGGAGATCCAGATCAATATCTACGAAGTGAAGAAACCCGAGCTCGACGCTACTATCGTGGCCAACTCCATCGCTCGCCAGGTGGAAGGCAAGATCGCTTACCGCCGCGCCATCAAGATGGCCATCGCCAACACCATGCGCGCTGGAGCAGAGGGCATCAAGGTTCAGATCACTGGCCGTCTCAATGGTGCCGAAATGGCACGCAAGGAAATGTACAAGGAAGGAAGAACTCCTCTCCATACTTTCCGTGCCGATGTGGACTACTGCCAGGCCGAGGCACTGACCAAGGTGGGTATCCTTGGTATCAAGGTGTGGATCTGCCGTGGTGAGATTTACGGAAAAGTGGACCTCGCACCCAACTTCACCCAGGAAAAGCAGGGTGGACGCCAGGGAAATGGCGGGCGCAGAGACCGCGGTAACCGTAAGAGAAACAATAACCGTTAAAATGTGAAGCTACAATGTTACAGCCAAAAAGAGTAAAATATAGAAGACCTCAGGATGGACGCGGCCACAAAGGCAACGCCCATAGAGGAACCGAACTGGCTTTCGGCACATACGGCATCAAGACACTCGAGGCCAAGTGGATCGACAGCCGGCAGATCGAGGCTGCCCGTGTCGCCGTCAACAGATACATGCAGCGTGAGGGTCAGGTGTGGATCCGTATCTTCCCCGACAAACCCATCACCCGCAAGCCTGCCGACGTACGTATGGGTAAAGGTAAAGGTGACCCCGCCGGATGGGTGGCTCCCGTCACTCCCGGACGTATCCTGTTTGAAGTAGAGGGCGTGAGTTTCGACATCGCCAAGGAGGCTCTCCGCCTCGCAGCACAGAAACTCCCCGTCAAGACTAAGTTTGTTGTAAGACGTGATTTCGATAAAAACGCATAAACTATGAAGATCAATGAAATAAAGGAACTCGCCACTGAGGACCTGGTAGAGAGACTGGAGGGCACTGTGGCCAAGCTGCAGCAGATGAAACTCAACCACGCCATCACTCCTCTGGAGAATCCATCACAGATAAAGTTGGTGCGCCGCGACATCGCTCGCATGAAGACCGAACTTCGTCAGAGAGAACTTAACAAATAACATGCTCAGATGGAAACAAGAAATTTAAGAAAAACAAGAACGGGTGTGGTCATCAGCAACAAGATGCGTAGCAGCCAAGTTCAAGGAGATGCACCCCATCTACGGAAAGTTTGTGCAGAAAACCAAGAAATATCACGCACACGACGAGAATAACGAGGCAAATATGGGTGACACCGTCCTCATCATGGAGACCCGTCCCTTGAGTAAGACTAAGAGATGGAGATTGGTTCAAATAATCGAAAAAGCTAAGTAATCATGATACAGGCAGAATCAAGACTTACTGTTTGCGACAACAGCGGTGCCAGAGAGGCACTCTGCATCAGGGTGCTCGGTGGCACACGTCGTCGCTATGCAAGCGTGGGCGACATCATCGTCGTCGCCGTGAAAAACGTGATACCTTCAAGTGATTTGAAGAAAGGGGCCGTGTCGAAGGCACTCATCGTTCGTACGAAAAAGGAAATCCGTCGCGCCGACGGCTCATACATCCGCTTCGACGACAATGCCTGTGTGTTGCTTAACAATGCCGGCGAACTCCGCGGAAGCCGTATCTTCGGTCCCGTGGCCCGTGAGCTGCGCGCCGTCAACATGAAGGTGGTCTCACTCGCACCCGAGGTCCTTTAACATTTAAAAACGAGAAAACCTATGGCAAAGTTACATATCAAGAAAGGCGACAACGTGATCGTACTCGCCGGTGAGGACAAGGGCAAGACCGGTAAGGTGCTTAAGATGCTCATCGACAAGCAGCGCGCTATCGTGGAAGGCATCAACATCGTCTCGAAAAGCGCCAAGCCCTCGGCAAAGAACCCTCAGGGCGGCATCGTAAAGGTAGAGGCACCTATCCACATCTCAAACCTGAGCCTCATCGACCCCAAAACCCAGAAACCTACCCGTATCGGCATCAAGGTCAATGAGGACGGCAAAAAAGTTCGCATCTCTAAAAAATCTGGAGAGGAGATTAAATAATGAATACAGCACAATTAAAGAAAGAATACAACGAGAAGATAGCTCCTGCTCTCATGAAGCAGTTCAACTATACCTCGCCCATGCAGATTCCCGTGCTCAAGAAGATCGTGATCAACCAGGGACTTGGTGACGCCACACAGGAGAAGAAAATCATCGACGTGGCCATCAATGAGCTCACCACCATCACCGGACAGAAAGCTGTGGCCACTTACTCCAAGAAGGACGTCGCCAACTTCAAGCTCCGTAAGAAAATGCCTATCGGCGTGATGGTCACACTCCGCCGCGAGCGCATGTATGAGTTCCTCGAGAAGCTCGTGCGCGTGGCACTCCCACGTATCCGCGACTTCAAGGGCATTGAGTCGAAACTCGACGGACGCGGTAACTACACCCTCGGCATCGAGGAGCAGATCATCTTCCCCGAGATCAACCTCGACACCATCGAGCGCATCCAGGGTATGAACATCACTTTCGTCACATCAGCCCAGACCGACGAGGAAGGCTATGCACTGCTCAAGGCCTTCGGTCTGCCGTTCAAAAACGCTAAAAACGCATAATCACCATGGCAAAAGAATCAATGAAGGCCCGTGAGGTCAAAAGAGCTAGGCTCGTGGCCAAGTATGCCGAGAAACGTGCTGCTCTGAAGAAAATCATCGCCACTTCAAACGACCCGATGGAGGCTTACGAGGCTGCACGCAAACTGCAGAGCATCCCACGCAACGCCAACCCCATCCGCCTGCACAACCGCTGCAAGATCACCGGTCGTCCAAAGGGCTATATGCGACAGTTCGGACTCTCGCGTATCCAATTCCGCGAGATGGCTTCGGCTGGTCTCATCCCTGGCGTGAAGAAGGCTAGCTGGTAAAGACAAGCTTCTATTTTTATTTAATATTGTCGGGGGAGTCCCGATTAATTAAACACATCACAAATATGACAGATCCAATAGCAGATTATCTGACGAGGCTCAGAAACGCCATCATGGCTCATCACCGTGTGGTCGAAATTCCTGCCTCCAACTTGAAGAAGGAAATCACCAAGATCCTCTTCGAGAAAGGCTACATCCTCAACTACAAGTTCATCGAGGATGGACCTCAGGGTACGATCAAGGTCGCTCTCAAGTATGACCCCGCGACCAAGACCAACGCCATCAAGAAACTCAAGAGAGTTTCCACTCCTGGTCTCCGGAAATACACCGGTTACAAGGACATGCCGAGAGTTATCAACGGACTGGGTATCGCTATCCTTTCCACATCTAAAGGTGTAATGACCAACAAAGAAGCCTCCGAGCTGAAAATCGGTGGTGAGGTGCTTTGCTACGTCTATTAATACAGGAGGAACGAAATATGTCAAGAATAGGTAAATTGCCAATCGTCATCCCTGCAGGCGTAGAAGTAAAACAGGAAAAGGGCGTCATCACAGTGAAAGGCCCCAAGGGCGAGCTCTCACAGAAAGTAGACCCCTCCATCAACGTGAAAATCGAGAACGGTGAGATGGAATTCTCCATCAACGAGGACAGCCCCGTGAACATCAAGCAGAAGCAGGCTTTCCACGGACTCTATAGGGCACTGGTCAACAACATGGTTGTTGGCGTGAGCCAGGGATTCCAGAAGACCCTCGAACTCGTGGGCGTGGGATACCGCGTTTCCAACCAGGGCAACCTCATCGAGTTCTCACTCGGCTATACACACCCCATCTTCCTCATGCTCCCGCCAGAGGTCAAGGTGGAGACCAAGTCTGAGAGAAATCAGAACCCTGTCATCAACTTGGAGTCGTGCGACAAACAGTTGCTCGGACTCATCTGTGCAAAAATTCGCTCTTTCCGCAAACCTGAGCCTTATAAGGGCAAGGGTATCCTGTTCAAGGGTGAGGTCATCCGCAGGAAGTCTGGTAAGTCGGCTTCAGCCAAGTAACTTTAATAATTTACGATTATGACAACGAAAAAAGTAGAAAGACGAATTAAGATCAAATACAGAATCCGCAAGAGGGTCAATGGCACCGCCGAGCGCCCCCGTATGTCCGTGTTCCGCAGCAACAAGCAGATCTACGTGCAGATTGTGGACGACTCATGGTACAACACAGAGAAACCTTTCACCAGGACTGTGAAGAAAAAGGGACAGATCGTAGAGGTGAAATATTGCCCCAAAGGCAAGACACTGGTCGCCGCATCGTCTGTTGGACTCGAGGCTATGCCCAAGTCGAAGCAGGCCGAGAAGGTGGGCGAGATGATCGCCGAAAAGGCAAAGGCTGCCGGCATCACCGCTGTGGTGTTCGACCGTAACGGCTACCTCTATCATGGAAGAGTGAAACAACTGGCTGACGCAGCCCGTAAAGGTGGACTTAATTTCTAAGCGATTATGGCAATTAATAGAGTTAAAATCAACAGTGACGTAGAGTTAAAGGACCGCCTCGTGGCTATCAACCGTGTCACAAAGGTGACAAAGGGTGGACGTACGTTCACATTCGCTGCCATCGTCGTGGTAGGTGACGGAAATGGTGTCATCGGATGGGGTCTCGGCAAAGCAGGCGAGGTCACCGCAGCTATCGCCAAAGGCGTAGAGGCTGCAAAGAAAAACCTTGTGAAAGTGCCCGTGCTCAAGGGTACCATTCCTCATGAGATGGAAGTGGCCTTTGGTGGCGCAAGAGTATTCCTCAAACCAGCAGCTCCTGGTACCGGAATGGTGGCAGGTGGTGCCATGCGTGCCGTGCTCGAGAGCGCAGGCGTGACGGATGTACTGGCCAAGTCGAAAGGCTCCTCCAACCCCCACAACCTCGTGAAGGCCACCATCAAGGCCCTCTGCGAGATGCGTGACGCTTATACCGTGGCCGGTAACCGCGGCGTTTCAATGCAAAAAGTTTTTAGAGGATAAAAGGAGATATTGAAATGGCTACTATAAAGATCAAACAGATTAAGAGCAAGATCGGTTATCCCATCGACCAAAAGCGCACGCTCGAGGCCCTTGGACTGCACAAAATCTCACAGGTGGTGGAGAAGGAAGACAACCCGACCATCAGGGGAATGATACGCAAAGTGCATCATCTGGTAACCATAGTTGAATAACGAACTTATAAAAGCAAAGAATCATGAAATTGCATAACTTAAAGCCTGCTGCTGGCTCCACACACTCTCGTCGCCGTATCGGCAGAGGTCCGGGTTCGGGCCTCGGTGGTACCTCCACCCGTGGACACAAGGGTGCCAAGTCACGCTCTGGCTACAAGAGAAAAATCGGTTTCGAAGGTGGACAGATGCCTCTGCAGCGCCGAGTTCCTAAAGCCGGTTTCAAGAATATCAACCACAAGGAGTATTTTGCCGTCAACCTCTCCACTCTGCAGTCGCTCGCTGAGAAGAAGGGACTCGAGAAGGTGGGTATCGAGGAGCTCAAGGCCGCTGGCCTTACCAATGGCAAGGAACTGGTGAAGATTCTTGGCAACGGTGAGCTAAAGGCTAAGCTCGACGTCACAGCAAACGCATTCTCTAAGACTGCCGAAGAGGCTATCAAGGCAGTTGGTGGTACCACAACTATAATCTAAGTAAATGAAAAAGTTTATCGAGACACTGAAGAACATCTGGAAGGTGGAGGATTT
>OMZE01000029.1 GCA_900315455.1 uncultured Prevotellaceae bacterium
TCGTTGAGTTGTACTCTAAATAATCATTAAATTAATGGCGATATTAGCATTTCAAAAACCCGATAAGGTCGTAATGTTGGAGGCGAACGATAAGTTCGGCAAGTTCGAATTTCGTCCTCTTGAGCCTGGCTTTGGCGTTACCATCGGAAACGCCTTGCGCCGCATCCTCCTCTCTTCCCTTGAGGGCTATGCCATCAACACCATCAAAATCGGTGGCGTGGAGCATGAGTTCTCTTCAGTACCGGGAGTGAAGGAAGACGTCACCAACATTATCTTGAACCTCAAGCAAGTGAGGTTCAAGCAAGTAGTAGAAGAATTCGAGAATGAGAAAGTGACGATCACCGTAGAGAACACCACCGAGTTCAAGGCTGGCGACATCACTAAGTATCTCACTGGATTTGAAGTGTTAAACCCTGATTTGGTGATTTGTCATTTAGATGTCAAGGCGTCCATGCAGTTGGACATTTCAATCAACAAAGGCCGTGGCTATGTGCCGGCCGAGGAGAATCGTGATTTCTGCACCGACGTCAACGTAATTCCAATCGATTCTATCTACACCCCAATCCGTAACGTCAAGTATGCTGTCGAGCCCTATCGCGTCGAACAGAAGACTGACTACGACAAACTCGTTCTCGAGGTGTCGACGGACGGCTCCATTCACCCGAAGGATGCCCTTAAGGAGGCCGCAAAGATACTCATCCATCACTTCATGCTCTTCTCCGACGAGAAGATCACGCTCGAGAATCCTGATGTCAACGGCAATCAGGAGTTCGACGAGGAGGTGCTTCACATGCGTCAGTTGCTGAAGACCAAACTCATCGACATGAACCTCAGCGTGCGTGCGCTCAACTGCCTCAAGGCAGCCGACGTAGAGACATTGGGTGACCTGGTACAGTACAACAAGACCGACCTCCTGAAGTTCCGCAACTTTGGTAAGAAATCGCTCTCAGAGCTTGATGATTTGCTCGAGGGTCTGAATCTTTCGTTTGGAACCGACATTTCAAAGTACAAAGTTGAAAATCCCTAACAAAAAATGAGACACAACAAGAAATTCAACCATCTGAGTCGTACTGCGGATCATCGCAACGCCATGCTTGCCAACATGACCATCTCGCTGATCATGCACAAAAGAATCACTACGACTCTCGCCAAGGCAAAGGCACTCAAGAAATATGCTGAGCCACTGATTACCCGTTGCAAGGATGATTCCACTCATTCACGCCGCGTGGTGTTCAGTTACCTCCAGAACAAGGAAGCGCTCAAAGAACTTTTCGGCCCGGTAGCCGAGAAGGTAGGCGACCGTCCCGGTGGCTATACCCGTATCATCAAACTTGGCCATCGCCTGGGCGATGCTGCCCCGATTTGCTTCATCGAACTCGTTGACTTCGACGAGAACATGGCCAAGACGGGCAAGGCTGCCAAGAAGACCCGCCGTAGCCGCAAGTCGTCTGCCAAGGCAGAGGCTGCTCCTGCTGCAGAGGCTCCCGCTACCGAGGAGGCAAAGGCTGAATAATACACCGTATATCGCATACTCTATCAAGGGCTTCCGCCAATCGGCGGAGGCCCTTTTTTCAATTACCGCCTCCATCCTCTGGGCAAAGATAGGGTTTTCCCTATACGTTTTTGGGGATTTTCCGTTTGTAAGGTTCCGGATCATTCATAATTTTGCATCGTGGAACAACACCTATGCGCATGGTGCTACACCAGCAGCACAAGGAAATGATTCCGTGATTTAGCAACCGAAAAATGACAATCGAAATGAAAAAAGTATTTATTTACTCCATTTGCGCAGCCCTGCTGGTTAGTGGCTGCGGCACATACGCCGGGGCTGGCGCATATACAGGAGCCCAATTCGGCTCAATACTCGGTTCTGCCATCGGAGGCATCACCGACGGCTATCGGGGAAGCCATGTAGGCACCATCATCGGTATGGCCGGTGGAGCAGTGGTGGGCGCAATGGTAGGAAGTGCTGCCGATGAGGCCTCACGCCGCGAGGTGCACGACCACTATAGCGAGGTGCAGCGCCGTAAGTCACAATCTGGCTCTTCGCGCTACGACGATTCCGGTTACTACTCTCCCGACAACACCGGCGACGACCGCCTCTACGATTTCCAGAGCAGCGACTATACTTCCGACTACTCGGCTTCCAGCCCCAGAATCATGGACCCCTCGTCGTCGAGCATCGAGGACATCACCTCTGACTATACCGTGAACAAGAGCCTGGTCATCCGCAATCCACGTTTCGTCGATGATAACCACGACGGATGCCTGAAGTCGAACGAGACATCGAAGGTCATCTTCGAAATCTACAACTCTTCCAGTGAGACGCTCTACGACATCCAGCCTACGGTAGTACTTGCTTCGAGAAGCCGCAATATCTATATCTCACCCAATATCCATGTCGAGCGGCTCGAGCCGGGGAAGGCCATCCGCTATACCGCCATGGTAAGTACGGGCAGGCTGCGCAACGGCACCGCCACCTTCTGCCTCTCTGTATTGCAAGGCAACAGGGTAATGTCGAATGTAGCCGAGTTCACCGTCAATACACGCAGATAACTGTCATTTTGTCTAAATCAGTCATAGCCCGGGCTTCGCGTCGTATGCGAGGTCCGGGCAACTTTGTTCTTGGATAATCACAAAGGGGTATAAACAAAACTTGGGGAGATGAATCCATCTCCCCAAGCGCTTTTCCATACGTACCACGGGCTATACGATGCCCTGTGCCATCATGGCATTGGCCACCTTCATGAAGCCGGCAATGTTGGCTCCCTTCACGTAGTTGATATAACCGTTGGGCTCCTTGCCATACTTCACACACTGGTCGTGGATGTTCGACATGATAGTGTGGAGTTTCTGGTCCACTTCGGCGCCGCTCCAGGAGATGCGCATCGAGTTCTGAGTCATCTCCAAGCCTGATGTAGCCACGCCACCGGCATTCACAGCCTTGCCTGGGGCAAACAGTTGGCCGGCTGCCACAAACTTGTCCACTGCCTCGGCCGTGCAGCCCATGTTGGATACTTCGGCCACGCACAGTGTCTTGTTGGCAAGCAGTTTGTCGGCATCCTCGCCGTTGAGTTCGTTCTGGGTAGCACAAGGCAGGGCAATGTCTACCTTCACCTCCCATGGCTTCCTGCCCTCATAGAAGGTCGAGCCTTCAAACTCCTCGGCATACGGAGCGCACACGTCGTTGCCACTGGCGCGCAACTCAAGCATGTAGGCTATCTTCTCGTCGTCAAGGCCGGCGGGGTCGTAGATGTAGCCGTCGGGACCCGAGATGGTCACCACCTTGGCACCCAGTTCGGTAGCCTTCTTGGCAGCACCCCATGCCACATTGCCGAAACCGCTGATGGCAACGGTCTTGCCCTTGATGTCGATACCGTGGGTCTCAAGCATCTGATGCACGAAGTAGAGGGCACCGTAGCCAGTAGCCTCAGGCCTCAGGATAGAGCCGCCCCATTCCATGCCCTTGCCGGTGAGCACACCCTGATACTGGTGTGTCAGTTTCTTGTACATGCCGAAGAGATAGCCTATCTCACGGCCGCCCACACCGATGTCTCCGGCAGGAACGTCCATGTCGGGACCTATCACCTTGTGCAACTCCAGCATGAACGCCTGGCAGAAACGCATCACCTCGGCATCGCTGCGTCCGCGGATAGAGAAGTCGCTGCCGCCCTTGCCGCCACCCATGGGAAGCGTGGTGAGCGCATTCTTGAACGTCTGCTCGAAACCAAGAAACTTCAGGATGGAAAGATTCACCGACGGGTGGAAACGCAGACCGCCTTTGTAGGGGCCGATGGCACTGTTATACTGCACACGGTAACCCAGGTTCACGTGTACCTCACCTTTGTCGTCTACCCATGGCACACGGAAGGTCAGGATACGCTCGGGCTCCACAATGCGCTCGATAATCTTGGCTTTCTCAAACTCAGGGTGTTTGTTGTAGACTTCCTCTACCGACAGCAACACTTCGCGCACTGCCTGCAGATACTCTGATTCGCCTGGATGCTTCTGCTCCAAGGCACGCATGATTTTTTCAACTTCCATAGTAAAATAATATAGGTTACAAAATCAAAATGTCATAAACTGATGACGCAAAATTATGTAAATAATATGTGACTTCCAAATTTTTCGGCTTAAAAAACATACCATTCTTCCTTTTTGTCATTATCGTGGCTTATGACTGGTCTTCTGCTTATTGTCAGAAATCATTCCAGTGGGCTGGCATAGGTTTCAAAATGCTGCGCCAATGGCAAATCACCGCACAATAATTTTGTTTTTCAGACGCTTTTCACTACTTTTGCCATTAAAATGATTTGTCATGGAAAATAACATCCCTCAGGAGTGGACTAAGTTTTATCTCAAAGATGTGTCGTTCGTCAATCTCATGACGCACCGTATCTTCAACGTGCTCATCGTGGCCAATCCCTATGATGCCTTCATGCTCGAGGACGACGGACGCGTCGATGAGAAGATTTTCGATGAGTATATGGAACTGGGTATGCGCTATCCGCCTACCTTCACGCAGGTGTGCACCACAGAAGAGGCGCGCCACGTGCTCTCCACTACTGATATCGACCTGGTCATCTGCATGCCCGGTATTGCCGACAACGACGCGTTCTCCGTGGCACGCGACATCAAGGCCGACTTCCCCGACCTGCCTTGCGTGGTGCTCACGCCGTTCTCGCATGGCATCACCCGCCGCATACAGGATGAGGACATGTCAATTTTCGACTATGTCTTCTGCTGGCTTGGCGACACCAACCTTATCCTCTCCATCATCAAACTGCTTGAGGACAAGATGAACATCGAGCACGATATCCAGGAGGCAGGCGTACAGATGATACTCCTTGTCGAGGATAACATCCGCTTCTACTCCTCGGTGCTGCCCAATCTCTACAGTTATATCCTCCTCCAGAGCCAGCGCTTTTCCACCGAGGCGCTCAACCCGCATACCTCGGCGCAGCGCAAGCGTGGACGCCCGAAGGTGGTGCTCGCGCGCACCTATGAGGAGGCCATGGCTTTCTACGAGAAGTATGCCGACAACACCCAGGGCATCATCAGCGACGTGCGTTTCCCCAAAGACGGGGTAAAAGACCCCGAGGCGGGCTTCAAACTGCTGCGTGAGATTCGCCGGCGCGACGAGTATGTACCGCTCATCATGCAGAGTGCCGAGGCAGTGAACGAGGAGAAGGCGCGCAGCGAGGGCTTCCACTATGTCGACAAGAACTCGAAGAAGATGAACATCGACCTGCGCAAACTCCTGGCAGAGCACATGGGGTTTGGCGACTTCGTCTTCCGCGACCCGGTGACCAAGCACGAAGTGATGAGGGTGAGGAGCCTGAAGGAGTTGCAAGACAATATCTTCAATATCCCTTACGACTCCATGCTCTATCATGTCTCGCGCAACCATGTCAGCCGGTGGCTCTGTGCCAGGGCTATCTTCCCCGTCTCCAGGTTTCTCAAGACGGTCACCTGGCACAAACTCAAGGATGTGGATGCACACCGCCAGATCATCTTCGATGCCATCGTGCAATACCGCAAGATGAAGAATGTGGGTGTGGTGGCTGTCTTCGACCGGGGAAAATACGACAAGTACGCACACTTCGCACGTATCGGCGAAGGGTCGCTCGGCGGAAAAGGACGTGGACTGGCTTTCCTCGACAATATCATCAAGAGGCACCCGGAGTTCAATAAGTTCGACAATGCCAGCGTCTCCATACCGAAGACCGTAGTGCTCTGTACCGACATCTTCGACAAGTTCATGGATGCCAACAACCTCTATCAGGTGGCGCTCAGCGATGCCTCCGACGAGGATATCCTCAGGCATTTCCTCAAGGCGCAACTGCCCGACTCGCTCATCGCCGACTTCTTCACCTTCTTCGATGCCACGCGATGTCCCATCGCCGTCAGGTCGTCGTCGCTCCTCGAGGATGCCCATTACCAGCCGTTTGCGGGCATCTACTCCACCTATATGATTCCATGGCTCGAAGACAAGTATGAGATGCTTCGGATGCTCGCCTGTGCCATCAAGGCGGTCTACGCCTCGGTCTACTACCGCGACTCCAAGGCCTACATGACTGCCACGAGCAATGTCATCGACCAGGAGAAGATGGCGGTTATCTTGCAGGAGGTGGTGGGCAACACCTACGGCACGCATTTCTACCCCAATGTGAGTGGCGTGCTGCGCTCGCTCAACTACTATCCCATTGGCGACGAGAAGGCCGAGGAGGGTATTGCCAGCCTCGCCATCGGACTGGGTAAGTATATCGTCGATGGCGGACAGACATTGCGCGTCTGTCCCTATCACCCCAACCAGGTGCTGCAGACCAGCGAGATGGAAACGGCGTTGCGCGAGACGCAGACCAAGTTTTATGCGCTCGACATGACGCATGTGGGGGGCGACTTCAAGGTCGACGACGGATTCAATATCCTCAAACTGCGTGTCAAGGAGGCCGACAAGGACAAGTCGCTCGACTTCCTCGCCTCCACCTACGACCCCTACGACCAGATAATCCGCGACGGTATTTATGAGGGTGGACGAAAGGTCATCTCCTTCGCCGGACTGCTCCAGCAAGGGGTGTTCCCCTTCCCGGAAATCATGCAGATGGCGATGAAGTTCGGCTCCGAGGGTATGCACCGCCCGGTGGAGATAGAGTTCGCCTGCAATATCCTGGGAGGGAAAATGCTCGACTTCCATCTCCTTCAGATTCGCCCCATTGTCGACTCAAAACAGATGCTCGAGACCGACCTTACCACCATCCCCGACGAAAACTGCCTCCTCCGCTCGCACATGTCACTGGGGCATGGCATCAATGAAGAAATCACCGACGTGGTGTATGTGAAGACCGATGAGCATTTCACCGCTTCCAACAACCCCACTATCGCCATGGAGGTGGAGCGCTTCAACAGGAAATTCCTCGACGAAGGAAAGGGCTATGTGCTCGTGGGGCCCGGCCGATGGGGATCGAGCGACTACTGGCTCGGCATACCGGTGAAATGGCCTAATATCAGCGCTGCCAAACTCATCGTCGAGGCAGGACTAAAGAACTACCGCATCGACCCGAGTCAGGGCACACACTTCTTTCAGAACCTCACCAGTTTCGGCGTGGGATATTTCACCGTCAACACTTATATGGGCGAAGGCATCTGGCGCAAGGAGGTGCTCGATGCCATGCCGGCTGTCGAGGAAACGCAGTATGTGCGCCACGTCAGATTCCCACAACCCCTACGCATCATGATGGACGGTATGCGCCAGGAGGGCGTGGTGCTCATGCCTGAGAATTTGACGACCGAACAGTGAGTTTTGAGGTTTTGATGGCGATTTGTTGGCAGAAAGACCCTGTAACTGAAAAACTGTTATTAGTGTGCGAACACAGTCGAAAAATTGATTTAAATCAAGAAAATTGTACTGTCTACACTTTTTCTATGGAAAAATTTGCAAAACACGATGCGAGGTATTAACTTTGCATCGTGTTTTTCATAGTATTAGATTTAAGGTTAACAAAGGTTGGAGTACGGCGGTACTCCTTTTTTTTTGCCCATACCCTTACACCACCTTCGTGGTATAGTATTGGAAGTCGTTGAAGATGGTGGTAAGAAAGTCTTCCGCAGTGCCCTCTTTGGGGTTCACGCTTAGAAAATTCTTCACTTTGTTTCCCAACATGTTGATGTCTATCTCGCGCATCTTGTTGTTCGTCGAATAGAGAGTGCGGGCTATCAGGTTGAATTGCCTCATCGACAAATTCGCCGCCTCAGGATAGGTAGGCTGATAGTTGGGGTTGGTGTAGTAGAGGTCGTAGAAACTGATCGACGGATTCTGGCGGTTCACCTTCACTACGGTAGTGCCGGCGGCCAGGTCGCCCAATCGCTGACTGTTCTTCGTGAAGATGATGAAGGTGAGACCTACAACACCCATCAGCAGGTCGACGAGCAACAGCAGCCACCTCAGAAGGTAGGAGCCTATCGAAGGTTTTGAACCGTCGAGTTTCGCCACTTTGATGCCCACGGCCATCTTTCCCACGCTCTGACCGTTGTTGAACACCTCCATCGCAAATGGATACATGAGGAGGGCCATTTGCAAGATGAGGTAGAAAGCAATGGCTGGTTCGCTGGAGAAAAACGGGGACATGATGGCGGCAATACTCAAAGAGGCAAACCAAATGATGGCGGAGTCGATGAGAAATGCCACAAACCGTTGCATCACGGTGGCGGCAGGTTGGCGGATGCAGACATATTGTCCGGTGATAATACTGGTCTGTGCCATTATTTTTCTTGTTTGCTTGCAAAATTAGTTTTTTTTTCCCTACTTTTGCATTCTTGAATGATAAAAAAGACGAAATAGTTGTTGAATGAAGGAAGCACAGTTCGTAAGACGTCATATCGAAAAATGGAAAAAGGCAGAACTGCTCTTGGGTTCTCCCCTTTATGCCACACCCGACGAGTTGGTGGATGCCTACAACGAGGTGACGTCCGACTTGGCTTTCGCACAGACCCATTTCCCTGAGTCGGCGGTCACCCCTTACCTCAACGACCTGGCATTGGCGCTCCACCATGGCCTCTACCGCAACAAGCGCGACCCGTGGTCAAGACTCATCACGTTCTGGACACACGAGATACCGCTCAGCGTCTATGAGGCACGGCGGCCTTTGCTCGTGTCGCTCGCTGTCTTCGTCGCTTTTATCATCATTGGCATGCTCTCCACGTTTGGCGACCCGGAGTTTCCGCGCCTTATCCTTGGCGACTCTTATGTCGACATGACGCTCGAGAACATCGAGAACGGGGAGCCGATGGCTGTCTATGGCGGCGACTCGCAGGTTCTCTCGTTCGCCAGCATCACCATCAACAATGTGATGGTGGCTTTTCGCAGTTATGTGATGGGGGTGTTCACCAGTTTAGGCACCTGCTTCTTCCTGATGTACAATGGCATCATGGTGGGGGCTTTCGTCACATTCTTCATGGTTCGCCATCTCTTCGTGGAGTCGATATTGGCCATCATGCTTCATGGCACGTTGGAACTGTCGGCCATCGTCATCGCTGGAGGTGCCGGCATCACGTTGGGCAACGGATGGCTGTTTCCCGGCACTTACAGCCGCATGCAGTCGTTTGTAAGGGCAGCCCGGCATAGCGTCAAGGTGCTCATCTCCACGGTGCCCGTATTCGTCATCGCCGGTTTCATCGAGGGCTTTTTCACCCGTTATACTGAGATAGGCGATGCCATCAGGTTGCTGGTCATCCTCTCCTCGCTGGCCTTCGTCATCTTCTACTACGTGCTCTTACCCATCAAACGCCATCGCGATGCTCAAGCCCAGGGATAAGATATTGGTTTATCAGTGGCGCACGCTCTCGCAACGTATCGAGGCGGTTTTCGATTTCCTGCGCCAGTGCCGCAGGGCATGGTTCCTGTCGGTCGCTGTGCTTTTCCTCCCCGTTTGCGTGGTGCTCACCTCGTCGGCTTTCTTCCATCTTGTACGGGTGAGGCGACAGGAAACGCCGTATGAATGGTTCGACGACTTCTTCGGATGGGGCAATGGTCCATCGGCTCTGGTATATGGTGGCGTGGCGCTCGTGGGGGTGTGGGCAGTGTTCATCCATGTCTATTCGCTGCTGGCGGCTTATGAGCACAACGACTTCTGTCTTGACGGCATCTCTGTGCGTAAGTTGTGGCCTTATATTAAAGCCAATCTCTTGCCTACACTCGTGCCAACGGCAGTGACAGTCGTGGCCATCCTTCTGGTTGTCAATGCTTTTAATGCGTTTGTCGTTTTCCTTATGTTGGTAATTGCCATTCCCTTGTCGTTGTTCGCTCCTGTCTATATGATAGAGCGATGTGGGTTTATGCGGGCGATGGCAAAGGCCATCAACTTGGGGTTCTCGTCGTGGATGAGCCTGGCCTTCAGCATTGTGATGATAGTGCTCATCGGCGGACTGATGCTGTTGTCGGTCAATGTGCCGTGGATGTTGGCGCGAGTGTTCCTCGACACGTTCTCCTTCAACGGACAGGAATGGGGATATGTCATGCTCTTGCGCTTCGTCAGTCTCTTGCTCACCATCGTAGGCTACCTCAGTTGCTACATGGTGGGTGCCATGGTGGCGCTGCTCTGCGTCTATCACTATGGCTACATGGCAGAGATGCGGGGCGACAATGCCGTATATGGGAAAACCATCGATGATTTCGATAAATTGTGATAAGAAAGAAATAGAATGCCGAACTCCTGATAGTTGAGCGAAAGCGAGACAATAGATAAAAAGTCAATCTGCATGCCAGTCAATACCAATTCCATCATGAGCAACGACTCACTCGCCGCGAGTCTGTTCCAAGGGCACGATTACAATCGTTCGCTCGTGGGCGACTCTCTGGTGCAGCAATCCATGGAATGGGAGAAACTGCCTGATGCAGAACCGAAGACCAACCATATCGGGGAATTTTTCGACGGCGTTGCCAACTTCTTGGCCGACCTGCCCACGTTTGTCTATGTCATCTTCGGCGTGGTGTTCGCGGCATGCCTCGCCTATTGGATGGTCAAGAGCGGCTTGTTCTATAGCAACCCCGTGCTCGATGGGGATGATGTGGAGGAGGGCACAGAAGACATCTATGCCGTCGACATCGACAGCGAACTCGACAACGCACGGCAGCAACTCGACCATGCTGCTATTGTGCGGCTCATCTACCTACGCACCCTCCGTTTCCTCGACGAGAGCCACCGCATCGACTGGCGCATCTACAAGACTCCTTCGCAGTATGCGCGGGAATACGCACATCCCTCGTTCGCCACAATGACCCGTCATTTCCTCCGGGTGAGGTACGGCAAGTTCCCTGCCTCACAGGAGATGTGCGACGAGATGGAGGCGCTCAGCCTCCAGGTGCAGAAAGGAGGTGAGGCATGAGTAAGAATCTGCTGGCTATGATAGCCCTTGTCATCGTGGTAGGAGCAGTATATCTATGGATGCAGGCCAACCGCTCTTTCAACTGGGCTGCCCGTTATGCCCACGATGGCGACGAACCGTTCGACTGCGAGATATTCGACAGCATCGCCTCGGCCACCATGCCCAAGGGCTATACTTTCTGGCAAGAGTCGTTCGACAGCCTGATGCATGTGCCGGGCAAAAAGTCGTTGCTTATCATCAATAAAACGTGGGCAGGCGACTCTACCGCCTTCTTGCGCCTCGACTCCTGTGTCAGGGCGGGGTGCAAAGTGCTGTGGGTGCTCGAAAACAACGCCATGTGGTTGGGAGAGAAATATAGTTTGAATGCAAGTTATGATTATGCGGATGTCGACACGCTGGCCAAGTCGCTCAAGGGTCAACTGCCTCTTGATACCCTGGAGTGGGTGGGCAGCAACCCCGTGACCACGACCATCAACCAGGGACTCTTTTCTTCCTGGTTCCGATGGGGATACGACAGACGTTTCAAGGTGACGGCATGGGTGAGTTCTTCCTCTTTGTGGGAAAAACTTGATCAATCGAGAAACTTGCTTGGTGAGGATACTGACATCGCTGCTATTGGTGAGGTGGTGGACGCTATGGAAAATGATACCATTGGAGCAGAGGAGTATGAAGAGAAAAGAGATAAATATGGAGATATCTTCGACAACCTGTCTTACGACGATGCCGATCTTTGGAAGTCTTATCTCCATACTGGCCAGTTGAGAATGCCCATAGCATTGGCAGGAAAGGTGGGCAAAGGGTGGTATTATGTCTCGTCCACACCGAGGTTCTTCACCAACTATGGTGCCCTCGACCCCCGTATCTCCAAATTCCTCAATCGCCAATTGGCACAACTGGCCGACTATCCCACTTATAGAATCGATAAAAAACTGTTGGAGAGTGAACGGCAATATTCGTCGAATAATAATGATTTCACGATGTCGCCGCTTTCCTATATGCTCTCCCGTCCACCGCTGCGCTGGGCGCTCTACACGCTTCTGGCTGCCGTCATCCTCTTCATGCTCTTCACTGCCCGCCGTCGGCAGCGGGTCATCCCCGTGCTGCCGCCACTCACCAACCGCAACCTGGAGTTCGTGCGCTTGCTGGGCACCATCTACTTCCGGCGGCACGACAACCTCGACCTGCTTCGGAAGAAGTATACCTACTTTAAGGACGACGTGCGGCGACGCCTGATGATGGACCTCGACGATGAGAAAAGTGAGAGGCAGAATGCACGCATACTGGCACAGCGGGCATCGCTCGATGAGGAGGAGGTGGTGGAGTTGCTCAGCAGCCTGCGCGGACTGGCCAAACTCAACGATGGCGACATCAGTGCCATCACTCTCAAAGACTATATCAATCGAATAGAAAACATATCCAAACACCTGTAATCATGGAAGAGAATACCCAACAACGCCTTGACCTCACGGCATTTCACCAGAAAATCATGCTTATACGCCAACAGATAGGCACAGTGGTGGTGGGACAGACAAATGCCGTCGACCTTTTGCTCACCGCGGTGCTCGCCGACGGACATGTGTTGCTCGAAGGGGTGCCGGGGGTGGCCAAGACCCTGCTCGCCAAAATCCTGGCTCGGCTTATCGACGCACGGTTCAGCCGACTGCAGTTCACTCCCGACCTCATGCCCAGCGACGTGCTGGGAACTACCGTCTTCAACGTGAAAAACTCGGAGTTCGACTTCCATAAGGGACCTGTCTTCGCCGACATCGTGCTCGTCGACGAAATCAACCGTGCACCGGCAAAGACACAGGCTGCCCTCTTCGAGGTGATGGAGGAACGGCAGGCCACCATCGACGGCGTCACCTATCCCATGGGCGACCTCTTCACCGTGATCGCCACGCAGAATCCCGTGGAACAGGAGGGCACTTATAAGTTACCGGAGGCGCAACTCGACCGCTTCCTCATGAAGGTGGTGATGATTTACCCGCCTGCAGAACTTGAAATGGTCATCCTGAAACGCCATCATGAGAACGCCCGGCTGGCCAAACTCGATGGCATCACCCCGCTGCTCTCGAAAGACGAACTGCTAGGGTTCCGGCAACTCATCAACCAGGTGGTGGTAGAGGAGTGCCTGCTCAAGTATATCATCGATGTGGTGCAACTCACCCGCAATTCCAAGGCGGTATATCTCGGAGCGTCGCCAAGGGCGGCAGTGGCACTGTTGAGGGCATCAAAGGCATATGCGCTCTTGCAGGGACGCGACTTCGTTGCCCCCGACGACATCAAGTTCGTGGCGCCATCGGTGCTCCGCCACCGACTCGTCCTCACTGCTGAGGCCGAGATGGAGGGTTACGACACGGCAAGACTCATCGCCACACTGCTCGAACAAGTGGAAGTTCCAAAATAAACACGTAAATGTTTCTCCAACGCAGGTTCTATATCGTCATCGCTGTCGTGGCCATCATCATGGCTGCAGGCGTATGGGTAACACCGCTCTTTATCCTAGGGCAGTGCCTGCTCGTTGCGGCAGTGGTAGCGACTGCTTTCGAGGCACTGACTCTCTTTGCCAAGGCTGGGGTAGGGGCCGCGCGTTACTGTAGCCAACGGTTCTCGCTTGGCGACGACAATGAGGTGAGGCTGAGACTGACCAACCGCTCACCGTTCGACCTGAAGACAGAAATCATCGACGAACTGCCAGAGCAGTTTCAGAAACGCGACTTCCTGCTGCGGCTCCGTGTGCCCAGAAACGAGAGCGTCACGACTACCTATACGCTCCGACCCACAGCGCGTGGCGACTATCGTTTCGGAAGGGTGATGGTTTTCGCCACCACGCCAATGGGGCTGGTAGCACGCCGCTTCGTTTGCGGACAGCCTCTGGCAGTGAAGGTCTATCCTTCGTTTCTCAAACTGAAACAGTATCTCGTGGCCGCCTCGTCGAACACCCTCACGGAGTCGGGAAGCAAGAGGGTGAGGCGCGCGGGAAACAACACCGACTTCGAACAGATACGCGATTATGTGCAGGGCGACGACTATCGCACCATCAACTGGAAGGCGACGGCGCGGCGCACTCATCTCATGGTGAACGTCTATCAGGACGAGCGCTCGCAGGAAATCTACTGCCTCATCGACAAAGGCCGGCTGATGCAACAGTCGTTTGAGGGAATGACACTGCTCGACTATGCCATCAATTCTTCACTGGTGCTCTCCTATGTCGCCGTCAACAAGCAAGACAAGGCCGGGCTGGTCACCTTCGCCGAAGAGATGGGGTCGTTTGTACCGGCGGGAAGACAGCATCAGCAGATGCAAATCATCCTTGAGGCACTGTATGCACAGCAGACTTCTTTCGCCGAGACCGATTATTCTATGCTTTGCCCTAATCTCAACAAACTGGTGGCAAAAAGGAGTTTCATGGTACTTTTCACCAATTTCACTGACTATGGGTCGCTCCTACGGCAACTCGAATACCTGCAACTGCTCAACAAGCGCCACAGACTGCTCGTGGTGTTCTTCAACGACGTGGAACTGTCAGATTTCGTCAATTCGCCAAAACGCACCGAGGAAGACTATTACCAGCATGTCATCGCCGAAAAACTCATCTATGAGCGGCGGCTCATACAGAGTTCTCTCAGGCAGCATGGCATTTACAGCGTACTCACCAACCCAAAGACACTCTCCGCAGATGTCGTCAACAAGTATATGGAGATGAAGTCGAGGCATTTGCTCGCATAAGGACATTCAGCCTTGAGGCGTATCCATGATTCCCGGATTGATATAAGTCAAGAAAAATGTATATTATACACTTTTTCCTTGCATAAAATTGCAAAAGCCGAAAAAGGCAATTAACTTTGCATCGTGTTTTTCATAGTATTAGATTTAAGGTTAACAAAGGTTGGAGTACGGCGGTACTCCTTTTTTTGTGCCATCACTTGAAGTCTTTGCTTTTTCAGGGCATTTCCCTTCATTTCTTTTTGAAATAAAGTGGATAATTTCTTGTTTTACAATATTTTTGTTAATTTTGCAGCCAAATGTCCTGATATCATTGGAATGAATAGAATATGTTGCACGGTCATCGCGTTTTTTGTTTGTCTGCTCGCCATGGCCAATCCCATCTCACAACAACAGGCTCTGCGCAAAGCACAAGACTTTGCGGGGAAACGCATGCGCCTCTCGTCAGGACAGTTGAAACTGGCGCATGTGGGACAGAAAGATGGTGTGGCAGGATGGTTCGCGTTCAATATGCCGGAAAAGAAGGGATTTGTTATCATTTCCGGAAACGACCAGGCTGAGGAGATCCTGGGATACGCCGACAAGGGAGAGTTCGACTACGACAACATGCCTGAAAACATGAAGGTGTGGCTCGAACAATACAGCCAGAGCATACAGGCCATCAACGACGGGGCCATGCGACCGGCAAAGGCTAAACATCCTACGGAAGTGGTGGAGCCCTTAATCACTTCGCTCTGGGGACAGAAAGAACCATTCAACAGCCAGTGCCCGACAATCAATGCCTCGCGGTGTCCCGCGGGATGCACGGCGGTGGCCATGGCTCAGGTGATGCGTTACCATCGGTTCCCCACGACAAGTATTGATGCCATCCCCGCCTATACCACCGTCACGGTGGGCCTCGACATGCCTGAGTTGCCCGCCACTACCTTCGATTGGGACAAGATGCCCGATGTGCTCACGCCGGAGTCGCCCCAGGAAAGTATCAACGAGGTGGCCAAACTCATGCTTTATTGTGGACAGTCTACCGACATGGACTATGTGGCTACGGGAAGCGGGGCCTATACCTATCTCATCCCACAGCGGTTGCCTAAGTATTTCAATTACCCCAAGACAATACATTACGTCTACCGCAGGTCCTACGACGAGGCACAGTGGGACAGCCTCCTTATGCATGAATTGCTCAATGGCCGACCGGTCATCTACACCGCATACACCAACCTCTCACAAGGACATACTTTCATCTGCGATGGCTACGACGGCAATGGCCTCTATCACATCAACTGGGGATGGGTCGGTGCCGGCAATGGTTACTACCGCATCTCCGTGGCATGTGCTGAGGGCGAGGGACTCGACGAGAACATCAAGAACTACCAACTGAGCATCAACCAGTCGGCACTCCTCGGCATCAAACCTGAAGGGAAGGATGAATTCGTGGCTCCCGAGGATGTATATAATGCCTATTCCAGACCAAGTCTGAAAAATGGAACCACTTATACCCGCTCGGCGAAGAAAAATGACTTCCAGAATATCACTCTCAAGCAGGTGTTCATCAATTCTGCCTCAACCACAAAAAGCCTCTCCTATGGGGTGGCGCTGTTCAACGAGAGTGGGAAACTGACCAGGGTGCTGGCGGCCTTTACTACCAAACTCTCATCAGGGGCAACCAAAACCATGGAGGCTGCCGACCTGTCTTTCGGGGCGGGAATTGTGGGGCACTATACACTCAAGGCTGTTTACAAGCCCAGTAGTACTGCCGATTGGCAAGCGATGGGGGGAACAGACCGAAACTATATCGATGTGACGATTACCAACACTGAGATGACGCTCACATCGGTGCCAAAAGCCCATTTCGAGGTGAAAGGAGTAGAGATGGAGGACGATCACCTCCATATACTGTTCGACAACAACGACGAGGATTTCTTCGGACCAATATATCTCAGGAGAATGGTTCCCTCGACAGGACAAATCACAGCGGTGGCCAGCGATAATATCTCGTTCGAATCGGGCACCAGCCGCGACTTCAGCATCTATGTCGACAAAAGCAAGAAATTCGACCCCTATGCCGATGAGTTCTATCTCTCTGTGGATGAGTATAATACTCAATATTTCTACACTAACCTGTCGGAAGAGGAAAGCCCACTCGAGAAAAGCATCGAAATCCTCAACCTGAGCGAAGATGGCACCACTATCGTTGGCGACAGGGCTATGTGCAGGGTTACCGTAACCAATGTAGGAGAGAAAAGATACAAAAACTACCTCACCTTATCCACCATCGACAGCAATGACTTGACAACGGAGGTGGAATGCGAACTCATAGAACTGCAACCGGGGGCTTCACTTGTCAGACAATACGAAGCTCCTATCAGCGATTATACTGTCGACTATAGTTTGATGGCTTCTCACCATCGCACCCTTTATACATGGGTCAACGATACTACGGAGGTGAAACATGTCTCCAAAGGGGCCATCTACTGGACAAAAGACGGACAACTCAAGACAAAGGTGGCAGAAGGGGTGTTCGAGGTTCCTGAAGAGGCTGTTGCCATCAACCTCCGCGGTGCATACACCTCCAATAATGTCGTACCCAACAGCAACCCCAACACCATCTACATGCTCGACAAGACGATCCCGAGCCGGCTTGCCCACTCCAACTACGTCAATGCGTCCAACAAAGGTGGAAAACTGACGTTGGTTGATGGATACGACTATTTCTTCCCCATCGAGATGTCTTTCTCGGGAGGGGTTTCCTACGAAAGGGTCATTGCCGATACGGTGAATTTCGAATGGAACACGATGACCCTTCCTTTCACACCCACTTATGTCAGTGCCGAAGGAAGCCTGCTGGCCTGGTATGCTGATGCCGATGCCACAGAGGGCGACTTCTGGCTGTTCAACTTCAAGGGGGTGGAGAATGATACCGTCAGGACATCGTATGCCGGAGGGGTGGAGGCTGATGTGCCTTGCTTGATGGCATACGACAACCGCCTGGCAGGGCAGACCATCATGTTCTTCACTGCGGATAAGACCACCATTGCACCTACCACCTTGCATCCTACACTCTCCAAGGGCGATTTCAGCATGGTGGGAACCAACATGCGTGAGCCGGTAGGCAGTGGCTTTGTGCTCAGCGACAACAAATGGGTGTGGACAGGCGATGATACCGACAGCGAGGAATCTGCCTCACACACTGCCGATGCCTTCAGGGCTTTCGTCACCACCACGGCAGCAGCCGGCAATGTTTTGACTATTGATGTCGACGGCATCATCAACCCACAGGGAACTGTCTTGATGGGTGACGTCAACAACGATGGATTAATCAATATTGTTGATGTCAGCACCACCATCAACTATATTCTTGGAAATGCTCCTGAGGCCTTCTCTATAAAAGCGGCCGATATGAATGGTGATGGGTTCGTCAATGTTTCTGATGTGACAACAATGATTTCCGTTATCCTCCATCTTTAGGCGACAAGAGTCCATCTTCTTTTTTTTCTTCAGCGGATTCCCATACCTCATTTCTCCCTCGATACTTTTTGCCTTAATTTTCTTAAAAAATTGTTGCAAGATTTAAAAACAATCGTTATTTTTGCATCTAATAATAAGAAGTATTTTTAACCTGTTGCAAATAGCGCCGTTTGGGCTTCTTGAAGGAATGATAGTTCACTCAACTGAAGCAAGTTCGTTTTTTTCCTTGTGCTAATGGTTGAGAAAATGCAAAACATGAATAATCAAAAATAATATAGAATGATGAAAAAGTATTTAGCAGAACTGATAGGTACGTTTGTGCTCACTTTCATGGGATGTGGCACGGCTGTGGCTCTCAGTTGTGGAGCAGACTCCGCATCGGTAGTGGGGACGGCAGTGGCATTCGGCCTCTCGGTAGTGGCCATGGCTTATGCCGTGGGCGGCATTTCCGGCTGCCATATCAACCCGGCCGTCTCACTGGGCATGTTCTTCTGCGGGCGCATGGGGCTGAAAGACTGTGGCATGTACATGTTGTCGCAAGTCATAGGTGCCTTTCTCGCTGCTGCCGCACTGGCATGTGTCACCTCGACAGTGGTGGGCGACCCGCTCTCATCCAGCACACTCACTGGGGCCAATGTATGTCACTTTGGCGTGACCAATGGACTGATAGTGGAGGTGCTGCTCACTGCAATCTTCGTGTTCGTGGTATTGGGAGCCACCTCCAAGACCAATGGCGCCACCAACAATTTCGCGGGATTGGCCATCGGACTCGCACTGACACTCATCTATCTGGTGGGTATCAAGTTCACGGGCTCTTCCGTCAACCCTGCCAGGTCTATCGGACCGGCTATCTTCGAGGGGGGCAAGGCACTCTCCGACCTCTGGGTATTCATCATCGGACCATTCGTTGGAGGGGCAATCGCCGCTTTGGTTTGGAGAGCCATTGCCACCGACGACAATGATTAGTTCTTATGCGATAAGCGACGATATGGGCATCACGTGATGCCCATATCGTTTTGACAATACAACATCTTTCACACCCTTAAACTTCGCTTTAACTCCTGGACATGGGGCGAATACGAAATTTGAGTATAAAAAATAGGAGAACATGAGAAAACTTTTCACTTTCATCATCGGGCTGCTGGGGCTCAACGCCTTCTCTGCCTGCGCGAATGCCAACTACGGCAACGAGAACGTAGATGCTTTCGACTCTTTAATCAATCAGAAGGGCATCATCGTGCTCGACGTGCGTACGGCAAGCGAATATGCTGAAGGGCATATCCCTGGAGCCGTGAACATCGACGTGAAGCAAGACAACTTCATGGCGCAAGTGGAGAAACTGCTCGACAAGAGCAAGACCATCGCCGTGTATTGCAGAAGTGGCAGAAGGTCGGCCAACGCTGCCGACATGATGACACAACGTGGCTACAAGGTGGTCAACCTGAAAGGGGGAATCCTCGCGTGGAAGTCTGAGAACAAGCCGGTCAACAATGTCGAGGTGGATGCTTTTATGACACCCGGCGGGAAGACCGTCACCTTCTGCGCGCTTATTCATGCGAGCCTGCGGATATGCTTCGACGGCACGGAAATAGAAATCGACCCGGTACGGCAACTTCGCGAACGGAAGGTCGACTATACCGTATATCCCAAGGCCGACTACCTTTTCGTCACGCACGAGCATGCCGACCATTTCGACAAGGAAGCCATCAAGTTGCTCTCTGCCGACAGCACACAGGTCATCACCAACAAGAGGTGTGCCGATATGCTGGGATATGGCACGGTGATGGCCAACGGCGACCAGCGCAGTCTCTCCGACCGCATGAAGGTGGAGGCTGTGCCGGCTTACAACAACACAGAGGGACACCTGCAGTTCCATCCCAAAGGACGCGATAACGGCTACGTCATCACTCTCGACGGACTGCGCATCTATGTGGCTGGCGACACGGAAGACATCGAGGAGATGGCTGCCATCAAAGACATCGACATCGCCTTCTTGCCCTGCAACCAACCTTTCACTATGACCACCGCCCAGTTGGTGAAGGCGGCGCGCATCGTGAAACCCAAGGTGCTCTTCCCATACCACTATGGGGATACCGACCTGAGCGGTGTGACCGAGGATTTGAAAGCCGATGATATCGATGTGAGAATCCGCCACTACGAATAGGTTGGCATTTGGCTACAACGCCATTGCGGCTATGCCGTTTGCTATCTGCATTTTGCAAAATCCCTGACTCGTTCGTGAATAGCCCGAAGATAACCCGACAAACGGTTTCTTGAGTCGAAAAAATAACACGAAATCTTTGATTTGACAATTTAAAATGCTAAATTTGCAATCACAAAACACTAATATTATATTTTTATAAATCTATAGTTAAATTATGGTAGATTACAAATCTTTGGGCCTTGTGAACACGAAGGATATGTTCGCTCGTGCCATCAATGGCGGTTATGCCATCCCCGCTTTCAACTTCAACAACATGGAGCAACTCCAGGCCATCATCAAGGCTTCGAGCGACCTGAGAAGCCCCGTTATCCTGCAGGTGTCGAAAGGCGCACGCAACTATGCCAACCAGACCTTGCTGCAGTATATGGCTCAGGGTGCCGTGGAATATGCCAAGGAATTGGGTTGCAAGCATCCTGAGATTGCTCTGCACCTCGACCATGGCGACAGTTTCGAAACCTGCAAGAGTTGTGTCGACTTCGGCTTCTCGTCGGTAATGATCGACGGTTCCGCTCTCCCATACGAGGAGAATATCGCACTCACCAAGAAGGTGGTGGAATATGCTCATCAGTTTGATGTCACCGTAGAGGCTGAACTGGGTGTGCTCGCCGGTGTGGAAGACGACGTGGTGGCTGCCGAGAGCCATTACACCAAGCCCGAGGAGGTAATCGACTTCGCTACCCGCACGGGATGCGACTCGCTCGCTATCTCCATCGGTACATCGCATGGCGCTTATAAGTTCACTCCCGAGCAGTGCACACGCGACCCGAAGACCGGCAAACTCGTGCCACCGCCACTGGCTTTCGACGTCCTCGATGCCATCATGGAGAAACTCCCCGGATTCCCCATCGTGCTCCATGGCTCCAGTTCTGTACCACAGGAGTATGTCGACATCATCAACCAGTATGGCGGCAAACTGCCCGACGCTGTGGGTATCCCCGAGGAGCAACTCAGCAAGGCTTCGAAGAGCGCCGTTTGCAAGATTAATATCGACTCCGACTCTCGTCTCGCTTTCACCGCTGCCGTGCGCAAGGTGCTCGTCGAGAAACCCGGTGAGTTCGACCCACGTAAGTACTGTGGTCCCGCTCGCGACGAGATGGAGAAGATGTACAAGCACAAGATCAAGGATGTGCTGGGTTCCGACTTCAAACTCGCTCAACTCGACTAATCCTGTCAACACTTGAACAATGACGACGGGAGACCTCCTCCGAGGCCTCCCGTCGTTCGGAAAGGAGCAAACATGAAAAAATACCTGATCACTTTAATGATGGCAGCCTTGCCCTTGATGATGATGGCACAAGACCCCTTCTTCTATATCTTCCTCTGCATCGGACAGTCGAACATGGTGGGACAGGGAAAAATCTCACCTGCCGACTATATCGACGACAACAATTTCCTCAGTCTCTCGGCTGTCGACGGGCCTGATAGGAAAATGGGGGAGTGGCGCATGGCCAACCCACCGCTCTGCAGAAGCAATACGGGAATGTCGCTCGTCGACTTCTTCGGACGAATCATGCGGCGTAACTTCAACGACAAGGTGAGAATCGGTGTGATACACGTGGCGGTAGACGGCTGCGCCATCGACCTCTTCGATAAAGACGGCTATAAGGCCTACACCGATACCATACAACCCGACTGGCTGAAGGCCGAGATTGCTGCTTATGGGGGAAATCCTTACGGACGCCTCATCGAGATGGCTCGAAGGGCACAGAAAGACGGTGTCATCCGGGGCATCCTGCTGCATCAGGGTGAGACGGATGCCTATAACGACCGGTGGCTCGAGAAGGTGAAGAAAATCTATGGCGACATCATCAGCGACTTGAACCTCGACCCGAAGAAGGTGCCGCTCGTAGCCGGTGAGGCAGTGGGAGCCGACCAAAATGGTATCTGCGCACATGCCAACCCCACCATCAACCGCTTGCCAAGTGTGCTGCCCAACTCCTACGTGGCATCGTCGAAAGGATGTGAGGCGGGACCCGACCACTTGCATTTCACCACCCGGGGATATCGTACCCTCGGCACACGATACGCCATCAAGATGCTGCAGGCCATGGGCTTCCCGATTACCGACGGATATAGCGAACAGTCGGAGTCCTCTCTCCAGCAGCAACCAGTTCTCAACGTGGAGGCTTCGCTCGTCAACAACGATGTGCTGCATGCCGTAGCCGATGCTCCTTTGAGCAAGGTGGAGTATGTGAGTTTCTCAGGAAACGTGCTCAAGACCATAGTGAAAAATGGTGAGACGGTGGTAGATCTCGATGCCAACCTCTTCCCAGAAGAGCGACACCTCGTCATCGTGTTCTACGGACAGAACGGCGCCACAACTTCTGTCGACATTACCCGATAAGGTGATTAGTAAGACAATACAAAGGAGCCGAAGTCAATTCTTCGGCTCCTTTGCTATTTTTCAAATGTCGTGCAAGCCAAATGCAGACAGAAGTCTGCTTTTAGCAAACTGAGGTGCAGTCGACATTCAAACGAAGTTTAGTTTTCAATTTTCAATTTTCAATTTTCAATTTTCAATCATCCCATAATGAACTTAAATGCCTGTGGCAGATAGTCAATGATGTCGCTGGCTATCATGCTCTCCTTGCCTTTTGACTCAGCAGCCATGTCGCCGGCTAAACCATGCACGAACATACCTATCTGGCACGCTTCGGCCTGATGGTAGCCACGGGCAAGCAGACCAGTGATGATGCCGGTGAGCACATCGCCACTGCCGGCTGTCGCCATGCCGGAATTGCCGGTGGAGTTGAACACCACCTTGCCGTCGGGCATGCAGAGGGCAGAGAAATGGCCCTTGAGGATGATGTAGGCCTGCAACTTGATGGCCAGGTCTACGGCTTTTTGCAGACGCTCGCAGTCGTCGCCACAACGGGTGCCGCTCAGACGGTCAAACTCCTTGGGGTGGGGGGTTAGGATGAGACCCTTGGGCAACTGCTGTATCCATGCACGGTGATTGGCAAGGATGTTCAGGGCATCGGCATCCACCACAGCCGGACATTGCGTGCGGCGCAACTGGGCGATAAGGGCGATGGCTGTTTCTTCAAGTTGGCCCAGGCCAGGACCGATGCCAAGGGCATCAAACTCGTCTGCACTGATGGCATCAGAGAAGTGATTGTCTTCATGGTCTACCTGGATAATGGCTTCGGGAACGGTAATCTGCAGGATGTCGAGGTTGTGCTTGGGTGTGAGAACGGTGAGCTTGCCTGTGCCAGAGCGCAGACAGGCACGAGAGGCAAGGATGGCAGCGCCTGCCATGCCATAACTGCTGGCAATGAGGAGGGCATGACCCATCAGACCCTTATGGGCGAAATCGCTGCGGGGAACAACCAATGCACGCACGTCGTCGGTCTCTTGCATCGTATACATCGTATTGGTCTTCGATATATACTCCTCGGAAAGGTTGATGTCGAGCACTTTGAGACGACCGATATATTGTTGATTGTCGGTGAAGAACATGGCGAGTTTCTTCACGCCAAGGGTCAGGGTAAGGTCGGCATGGATGATATGGGAGTGGTCGTTGTAGGTGTTGCTCTCCGACATCAGTCCGGAGGGAAGGTCGATGCTGACCACCTTGCACGGCGACTGGTTGATGTATTTCACCAATGAGGCAAAACCTTTCTCCAACGGCTTGTTCAAACCCGTACCGAAAAGGCCGTCAACAACAAGGGTGCCACTGTCCAGACGGGGTGGGTCGAACTCATGGGTCACCTCCACGAAATTCTTGATGCCTTTGGTCTCGGCACAACGGTCGCGGTTGATGGTGCAGTCGTCGGAAAGATGGTTGCTGATGTTGAAAAGATATACACTGACAGCATAACCCTTCAATGCCAACATGCGTGATACAGCCAAAGCATCGCCTCCATTGTTGCCAGGACCGGCAAACACTACTATGGGGGTAGTAGAAGGCCATTCCTTGGCAATGGCAAGGGTGATGGCTTTGGCAGAACGCTCCATCAGGTCGATAGACTTGATGGGCTCATGCTCGATGGTGTATTGGTCGAGCTCCTTAATCTGTGTGCTTGTGAATATTTTCATATGGGGGACAAAGGTACGAATAAGCGAGCGGAAATCCAAATATTTATTTGGAATTTCCCGAGCGGGAGTACCTTCGGCCGCAGACCAAAGTTAGTGAAAACCGAGCGCAATGCGAAACAAAAAACAAAATTTTTTGTTTCCATTGCCGAGGTGCATCCTAACTTCGGCGAAGCCAAAGTGCAAACCGAGCGGAAAACAAAACAAACAACAAAGTTTTTGTTTTTTTGCCCGAGGTGCCGCCTAACTTCGGCGGAGCCAAAGTACAATTAAGTGAGCGAAAAGCAGAACAAAATTTGGTTTTTCGCTCACTTAATCGTAACTTTGCTGCAAAGGAGCGAAGTTACCCTGTCTCGGGATAAAAAATGAATGAATTCATTTTGTTCTCCTCTCGACTTTTCGTAACTTTGCTGCAAAGAAACAGCAAAAAACTATGAAAACTGTAACCGTCAAAGACAAATGCTTCGGGGTATCAATCCCTGAGGATGTTATCAAACAGAGAGTAAAGGCATTGGCCGAGAGAATCAGCAAAGACATGGATGGGAAAAATCCGCTGTTCTTGGCTGTTCTCAATGGGGCATTCGTCTTTGCTGCCGACCTCATGCGTGAACTTACCATCCCCTTTGAGATTTCCTTCGTGAAACTGGCTTCCTATCAGGGCACTACCTCTACAGGAAAGGTGAAAGAGGTGATTGGCATCAATGAGGACCTGACAGGCCGCACCATCATCATCGTAGAGGATATCGTGGAGTCGGGACTCACCATCAAGCAGATGATGGAGTCGCTGGGAACACGAAACCCTGAGTCGGTGCATGTGTGTACCTTGCTCCAGAAGCCTGACCGGTTGAAAGAGGATATCAATGTGGAATACGTGGCCTTCTCCATCCCCAACGAATTTGTGGTGGGCTATGGACTCGATTACGACCAGCAGGCACGTGGCCTGAAAGACATCTATTCTCTCATCCCAAAAGAAGAAACAGCAATCAATACAAGCAAAATGAAGAATATCGTGATTTTCGGTGCTCCTGGTTCTGGAAAAGGAACACAGAGCGACCTCATCATCGAGAAGTATGGGCTCAACCATATCTCTACTGGCGACGTGCTGCGCAGTGAGATGAAAAACGGAACGCCTCTCGGTCAGACGGCACGGCAGTATATCGACGAGGGGAAACTGGTACCCGACAGCCTCATCATCGACATGCTGGCAAAGGTTTACGACAGTTATGGCAGCGACCATCAGGGGGTTATCTTCGACGGCTTCCCACGCACGGTGCCACAGGCTGAAGCACTGAAGAAGATGCTCGCCGAGCGTGGACATGAGGTGGCAGCGATGATAGAACTCGACGTGCCCGAAGAGGAACTCATGAAACGACTGGTTAAAAGAGGCCTCGAGAGTGGACGGAGCGATGACAACGAGGAGACCATCAAGAAACGTCTCGACGTGTATCACAACCAGACCTCACCGCTCATCGACTGGTATGAGAAGGAGGGCCTGCGCAGACCCATCAACGGTCTCGGCGCACTCGACCGTATCTTCGCCGACATCTGCGCGGTCATCGACGCCATCTGACCTCTCTGAGCGATACTTATTGGGGCGACGGCCATGCCCATCCGTGGTGAAAACCGGGGGTGGGCAAGGTTGGTGTATATTGCTCGTTTTTGCTTGAGTACACCTTCTCCCCGACATCTTCATAACGTCCTTTCAACTTCCCATTTAAAAAACTTCCCATAAAAATGGAATCGAATTTCGTTGACTATGTGAAAATCTGCTGCCGCTCAGGAAAGGGCGGTAGGGGTTCCATGCACCTGAAACATGTGAAATACAATCCCAACGGAGGACCCGATGGTGGCGATGGCGGCGACGGCGGTAGTGTCTACCTCCGTGGAAACCATAACTACTGGACGCTCCTCCACCTGAAATACCAGCGGCATGTGTTCGCCCAGCATGGGGGAAACGGAGGACGTGACAAATGCCATGGCACCAAAGGAAAGGATGAATATATCGACGTGCCGTGTGGCACCGTGGTCTATAATGCCGAGACGGGGAAGTTTGTGTGCGACGTGGCATACGACGGACAGGTGGTGTGTCTGCTCAAGGGTGGGCGCGGTGGTCTGGGCAACTTCCAGTTCCGCTCTGCCACCAACCAGGCACCGAGATATGCGCAGCCGGGAGAACCGATGCAGGAGATGACCATCATCCTTGAACTGAAGTTGCTCGCCGACGTGGGACTGGTGGGATTCCCCAACGCAGGGAAGTCGACACTGCTCTCCTCGCTCTCGAGTGCACGGCCTAAAATTGCCAACTACCCGTTCACCACCCTCGAACCGTCACTGGGCATCGTGGGATACCACGACCGCCAGTCGTTTGTCATGGCGGATATCCCTGGCATCATCGAGGGGGCGAGCGAGGGAAAGGGACTGGGGCTGCGCTTCCTCCGTCATATCGAGCGCAACTCGCTCCTGCTCTTCATGGTGCCGGGTGATACCGATGACATCAAACATGAGTATGAGGTGCTGCTCAACGAACTGGGGAAGTTCAACCCTGAGATGCTCGACAAGCACCGCGTGCTGGCTGTGACGAAGTGCGACCTCCTCGACGACGAACTCATCGACATGTTGCGCGACACGCTGCCCGACGGCATCCAGACAGTATTCATTTCGTCTGTCACCGGACAGGGACTGGAGGAACTGAAGAATGTGTTGTGGGTGGAACTCAACAGCGAGAGCAACAAACTGCAGACTATCATGGCGGAGGACACCCTGGTACATCGCGACAAGGACATGGCGCGCTTCGCCCTGGAGTTGCAGGACGAGGGTGAGGATGGTAGCATCGAGATGGTCGACGAGGATGATATCGAGATTCTCGATGATTTCGAATACGAAGACGAACAATGATACAGCCTGTTCTTCATCAGTATGACATGGGACCGGGGGTGATGGCCTTCAGTTCCACTCGTCATGGTGGGGTAGGGAAGGGCAATTATGCCTCTTTCAATATCAATTACTATTGTGGCGACAATCCCGAAGACATTGAGGCCAACCGCGGGGCATTGTGCCAGTTGCTGGGTGTCGACAGGTTTCATCTTGTCTATCCCCATCAGGTGCATGGTGACAAGGTAATCATCATCGACAGGCAATGGCTGGAGTCAATGAGTCCGGCAGAGAGGTTTTCCAGTCTGGAGGGAAAGGATGCCGTGATGACCAACCTCGCTGGTGTATGTATCGGTGTATCTACGGCCGACTGCATCCCCGTGCTGCTCTACGATGCCGCCCATCATGCCTGCTGTGCCGTACACGCAGGGTGGCGGGGAACGGCAAAGCGTATCGTGCAAAAGGCAGTGGCGGCGATGGCGGCAGAATACGGGTCTTCACCGCAACAACTCAAGGCTGTTATCGGACCGGGCATCTCCCTCGACAGTTTTGAGGTGGGCGACGAGGTCTATGAACAATTTGAGCAGGCCGACTTCGACATGTCGCTTATAGCGAAGAAATACAAGAAATGGCACATCGACTTGTGGATGTGCAACCGTATCCAACTCCTGGAAATGGGCGTTCCCTATGCCCAAATCCACATCGCTGGCATCTGTACTTACACCCACTACCGGGATTTCTTCTCCGCCCGCCGCATGGGCATCAACTCCGGCCGCATCTTTTCTGGATTGATGCTGAAATAGTGTCTTCGCCCGAAGAATATCTTCAATTATCCGAAAAATCAAGGGGAAGTGTCTTTTTTGTGACACCTCCCCTTGATTCTCAATTCTCAATTTTCAAATGTCGTGCAAGCCGAATGCAGACAAAAGTTTTCTTTTAGTATGCTTAGGCGCAGCCTACATTCAAGCGAAGCATAATTTTCGGGCGAAGCCCGTGAATTTATTTATGACGGTTGGCGCGGGCCTCGCGGTATTTGGCCTTCTGGCGCGCGCTGCCACTGCCATGGGCACCGGTGATATAGGCCTTCTTCTTGGCCTTCGTCTTCGTCTTCTGCTTCTTTGGGGCCTCATTCCTTGCGCCTCGTCCCCAGACGATGCCTTCCTGGATGATAGCATCAATATCGTCGCCTTTGCTCATTATTCAATCTTCAATTTTACCTTCGCTGATTTTTGTCGCGACTCGGCCTAATTGATGCAAGCATCATTCGGCTCTCACTGCTCCAAAATTCATTTTTCAAATGTCGTGCAAGCCGAATACAGAAGAACTTGTTCTTATGTTGAGGTGCAGCCGACATTCGCTGCGAAGCAGCAATTTTCAATCTTCAATTTTCAATTTTCAATCGGCCAAAGGCCGGAATCAATTTTCAATCGGCCAAAGGCCGGAATCAATTTTCAATCGGCCAAAGGCCGGAATCAATTTTCAATAATTCGAAGGCTTAGTGATGGAACAGACGCACACCGATGAATGCCATGGCAATTCCGTATTTGTCGCAGGTCTCTATCACGTTGTCGTCGCGCACCGAACCGCCTGCCTGGGCGATGTACTCCACACCGCTCTTATGGGCTCGCTCGATGTTGTCGCCGAAGGGGAAGAAGGCATCGCTGCCCAGTGACACTTTCGTATTCTGTGCTATCCAGGCTTTCTTCTCTTCCATGGTGAGCACCTCGGGCTTCTCAGTGAAGAACTGCTGCCAGGTGCCGTCGCGGAGCACGTCGTCGTGGTCTTCGCTGATATACACATCAATTGTGTTGTCGCGGTCGGCACGACGGATGCCGGGGACGAAGGGCAGACCCATCACCTTCGGGTGCTGGCGGAGCCACCAGATGTCGGCTTTGTTGCCGGCAAGGCGGGTGCAGTGGATGCGGCTCTGCTGACCGGCTCCGATGCCGATGGCCTGACCGTCTTTCACATAGCACACGCTGTTGCTCTGCGTGTATTTCAACGTGATGAGGGCGATGATGAGGTCGCGGCGGGCTTCATCGGTGAACGTCTTGCACTGTGTGGGGATGTTCTCAAACAGCGAGGGGTCGTCGAGACGTATCTCGTTGCGTCCCTGCTCGAAAGTGATGCCAAACACCTGCTTGCGCTCGATAGGGGCAGGCTGGTAGGTGGGGTCAATCTTGATGACATTGTAGGTGCCCTTGCGCTTGGCACGCAGAATCTCCAATGCCTCGGGAGTATAGTCGGGGGCGATAACGCCGTCGCTCACCTCACGCTTCAGGAGATTGGCGGTCACGGCATCGCAGGTGTCGCTCAGCGCTACGAAGTCGCCGTAACTGCTCATACGGTCGGCACCGCGGGCACGGGCATAGGCGCAGGCGATGGGAGAGAGTTCCTCCTTGATGTCGTCAACGAAATACACCTTCTTGAGTGTGTCGCTGAGGGGAAGTCCCACGGCAGCACCGGCGGGCGACACGTGTTTGAAACTGGCGGCGGAGGGCAGGCCGGTGGCTTGCTTCAACTCTTTCACCAGTTGCCAACTGTTCAGGGCATCGAGGAAATTGATGTAGCCGGGACGGCCATTGAGCACTTCGAGGGGTAACTCACCCTCTTCCATGAAGATGCGGGAGGGTTTCTGGTTGGGGTTGCAACCGTATTTCAATGCTAACTCTTTCATGATGGTATGGGTATTTGACGATAATTCGATAATGAAAACAGAAAAGGGGTTTCATTGTCTGAAACCCCTTTATTTCTGATGGACAATCGCCGGGCTTCGGATAGAGCGATGGCGAATGACCGGTAATTAAGCCTTTGGCTGCAGAGGAGTTCTCTTCTCCTTGATGCGGGCCTTCTTGCCAGTGAGTTTGCGCAGGTAATACAGTTTGGCGCGACGCACCTTACCGCGTTTGTTCACCTCAATGCTGGCGATGTTGGGTGACTCGATGGGGAAAATACGCTCCACACCTACAGTGCCCGACATCTTGCGGACGGTGAAACGTTTCTTGTCGCCATGACCGGAAATGCGAATCACCACACCACGGTATAACTGGATACGCTCCTTGTTACCCTCGATAATCTTGTAGGCTACGGTGATGGTGTCGCCAGGATGAAACTCCGGGAACTGATTGCCAGTAGCAAATGCTTCTTCAGCAACTTTAATTAAATCCATTGTGCTTAACTGTTAAATATTGGTTGTCATTTCGCACGCAACATAACTAGGCTACTCTTCTTCCTGTCAGCGATTACGCGGAAAAGCGGTGCAAAGGTAATACTTTTTTTTGATATACAGGCACTTAAGGGGATTTTTTTTCTTAATGTTTGTTTATGACTCCAAAAAATCCAGAGAATCTGGGAAATCCTGAAATGCAAGAACCAGCATTTTTCAAGGCATATAAAAAGAAATCCAACCTTAGGGCTGGATTTCTTTTTGAGATGGTATGTGTTAATCGGCCATGGCGGGGTCGCCACCACCGGCGAAACCTCCAAGGTCATTCAATTCTGTGTCGACTTCAATGTCGGTTTCTTCTTCTTGTTCGCTTATAACCATGATGGCATTCCTTATCGTGGCATGGAGCACTTTTATCGCAGGAGCCTCATAAGCCCTTATGATGGATATGGTTGTTTTCATGTTTTATTATTGTTTAAATGTAATACTTTTACTTGACAACGACTTTTTTGCCGTTGATGATATAAATGCCATGGTGAGGACGTGTGGTGGCTATGCCTTGAAGTGAATGGTACAGTCCGCTGTCGGCGTTCTTTTCAGAGATGACCGAGATGATGCTGTCGGGATCATCCTCCATATTCAGAGCCACGCTGTTGGCATTGGCTGCATCACCCAGCAGGTGGAAGTAGCAGCGCATGGCGGGCAGCGGGTTGGTAGTGGCAGGATAGTAGAACTGGTTGTTGATGATGAAGAGGTAACTCTTGTCGCCCAATGGGAGTGGGGTGGCGTTGAGCACGCCAATCATCTCGCAGTCGCCGAAGTTGAGTGCCAATGGGTCGGCACTGTTGATGGTCACGCCTTCAAACTTCGGGTCATTCACGGCATCACTCACGCGGAGGAGGTAGGGCTTGCCGGCAAGAATCTCTGTCACCTTGTTGAAGTTCATGCTCATGGTCAGGTTCTCGGCATCCCATGTGCAGCCAATCATCTCCTGGATGTTGGCATTCTCGCCGAAGGCTTCCTTCAACTGGTCGTTGCTGAGGTCGAAGGGTACGCAGAGGGAGTACCACTTGTCGGGCTGGCAGGTGTAATCATCCAACTCCACGTCAACGGTCATGCCGTCGTATTCGCTCAGTGGCACCTCGTTGTCACCACTGGTGAGGGTAATCATTGGGGTCTCGTTCTCAAACTTGAAATATCCGCTCTTCCATACAAAATAATCACCGGAAGTGTCCACACCGAAGTCAAAGCCTTCAGGAGCGACGATGGTGCAGGGGGTCTCGGCTGTGCCGACATATTGACAAGCACTTTCATCAAGACTGCCCATGGATGACGATATGGTTAGTTTTTCAAGCCCTTTGCAATATCCTAACATACTCCCTGTGTTTGTAGAATTGGAAATGTCAAGATTACTTACGTCAAGAGTCTTCAGTTTCAGACAACAATAAAACATACAATACATGTTTGTACAATTAGACGTATTAAGGAAATTCAGACCTGTAATCTCTTCAAGTTCACCCATGTAGGCAAACCACAAGTAAGTGCTTGTTGGTTTTACATCAGCAAATGATGGATTAAATACCACTTTTTGGACACTACTCGTTATACCCCATCCAGGAAACCATGCAGGGTTTTCCCATTCGCCATTCAGATAATACGTGGTACCCACTCTTTCTCTTTTCTTGTCATCATAGCAGAAAGTAAGAGTCTTTCCATCTTCTGACATCCAGGCATAGGCTTTTATGACTGAAGGATTCAAAGTGAAATACCCAGACTTCCAGACGAAATAGTCGCCAGAGGTGTCCACGCCGAAGTCAAAGCCTTCAGGGGCTATTATAAGGCAGGGATTATCAGCGGAGCCGACAGATGTGCAAGCCTCGTCATGGAGATTGCTCATGGATGATGATATGGTTAGCACTTCAAGACCTCTGCAATACCCGAACATATACGTAGTATAGTAAGGATCTATTTTAGAAATGTCAAAATTGCTTACATCAAGGGTTTCTAGATTATAACTACCATAGAACATAAGCCCCAAATCTGTACAATTGGATGTATTAAGGAAGTTTAATCCAATAATCTCTTTAAGTCCTGTCATCATGCCAAACCACAAGTAAGTGTTTGTTGGTTTTACATCAGCAAATGATGGATTAAATATCACTTTTTGGACACTGCTCTCACCACTCCATCCACCAAACCATGCAGGGATTTCCTCGTTGCCATTCAAGTCATACGTCGTTCCTTCCCTCGTTGCCCTGTCGCCGTCGTAGCAGAAGGTGAGGGTCTTGCCGTCTTCCGACACCCATGCGTAGGCTTCTTTGAGAGCGTTACCCATAATGAAATAGCCAGTCTTCCATTCGAAGTAATCACCAGAAGTGTCCACGCCAAAGTCGAAACCCTCGGGGTAATTGATGGTACAGGGATTCTCGGCGGTGCCGACCCCCTGACAGGCATCAGCATAGAGGTTGGCAGCTGTAGTGTTGATGGTTAAGTCCTTGAGTGAAGTACACCCTGCTAATAATCTTTCACTTTTATTCGCTATAGATGGGATGGTAAATGTGCTTAAGTCAAGTTTTTCCAGATTGCTGCACCCACTAAACATACCGCTCATAGAACCTATATCTTCGCCATATTGCTGGCTCACTTCTTCCATATATTTACCAGGGTTGAATGTACCGATACTGATGTTTTTCATGTTTGTACAGCCAGCAAACATGTTTCTTGTATAGTATAAGCTATTGGAGGTAAAATTACTAATGTCAAGGCTTTCAAGTTTGCTACAACCTTGGAACATGTAATTCATAGTATATACTTCTCCTGTGTTGAATTTGCTCAAGTCGATGCTTTCCAGACAACTACATCCATCAAATAGGTGATCCATTACGGTCACCAGACTGGTGTCGAAATTGCCAAAATTGACATCTGTCAAGTTGCTGCAACCTTCAAACATACTTGACATCGTTCTAATACTTGAAACATCAATTTTACTTAAATCTAAGCTCTTCAGGCTTGTGCAGTGTGAAAACATATAATTCATTTTTACAACTTTGGAAGTATTCAAATGATCAACTATGTTTTGAATCACTTCACTGGGTAGATAGGAGCAATAAGAGAACAAACACTGCATCGAAGTAACATTGTCTGTGTTGAGGTTCTCAATCCCTTCGACGTTTTTCAGGTTTCTAAATGAAAACATATTATCGAACAAAGTGGGACGAGCTTCTTTTGCAGACGGGTCGATGATTATCAACTCTATGGGATCATAGTTACTCCAACTCCATATTGAAGTGATTTGTGAAACCAATGTGACATTGTCGGTATCTGAAAGACGTTCTTCATTGTCATCATAATAGAGTGTAGCGGTCTTCTCATTGGTTTTGTAATAATAGAATTCTTTTGCTGACAAATTGCTATTCAATGTGAAATAGCCATTTTTCCATTGAAAATAATCGCCGGATGTGTCCACACCAAAGTTGAAACCCTCTGGTGCAATAATGTGGCAAGGCTTATCGATTGTGCCGACTTTATCACAACTATAATTAGTGAAGTGTCTGGCGGAAGATGGTATTGTCAGTTCCTTTAGACTTGCACAGTTGTAAAGGAATTGATCTGACCTCCAGCCTTCATTTGGGATTGTAAAAGAGCTTAAGTCAAGACTTTCCAAATAACGGCAGGAATCGAACATTCTTCTCATTAAAGTTACATTGGAAGTATTGAAATTGCTCACATCCACACTCTTCACACTACACGCATAGAACATATAATCCATATTGGTGACATTGGATGTGTCGAAACTGCTAACATCAATCACAAAAGAAAGTCTCTTTTGAGCTGTGTAATCATAGCCATCAATTCTAAACATCCCACTCATGTCTGTCACCTTGGATGTGTCGAAGTTGCTTAAGTCCAAGGTCATTTCAAAGTTAATAGTTATTTGAAACATGTTTTTCATGTTTGTGACTTCACTCGTGTTCAAGTAAGAGATCCCTGTGAATTCTTCATTGACATACATATTATAAAACCACTTGTATGTGCTTGTAGGCCTTGCATTCTGAAAGGATGGTTCAATAATAATGGAGGAATAATTTGCCGGAATATCATCCGTAATCCATCCAGGTTGGGTCTCACCTTCATTCAAGTCATACGTAGCACCTTCTCGTGTCGCCCTGTCATTGTCGTAGCAAAAATTCAGCGACTTGGTGGTATGACCCCATTCGTCGATTATCTTTTCCGACACCCATACATACGCTTCTTGAGCGTGTGCCGACAGCATACTGGCTGTCAGCATCACCATTAGGAATAGTAGTTTTTTCATATCAAATTGTTTAAGATATTATTGTAAAAATTGAAAAGTAATGCAGTCAGAACAAATAGAGGTTAATGTTGCAAATTTAAATAAAAAAGCCGATTTTACCCCCCCCATTTGTTAAAAAATGTTAACAAATAGTATAAAGGTGTGAATAATGATTTCGGGGGGTATGAATAGGAAAAAGTGTCCCAATTAAAGGGACATTTTGGTGAATGACCTCATCTTTAAGGGAAGAATAGCACACCAGAATGAAACCTTGAATAACTGTGTCAGCACAGAGACTTTTTGTTATCCTCTGTATCTCTTTATCTCTGTGTCTCTGTGTTGAAACCCTACTCGAAATAGAATGTCAATACAAACAGTTTGGTGCGGGCCTCGCTCACCGAATTGGCATACATAATCATGTTCTTGTTTTTCATGTGGTTCACATGGTCGGTATCGAGACTGTTGGTAAGACTGATCATGAACTTGAGTTCGGGGCGTAACTTGAAGAAAGGCAAATAAAAATCGCAACCTAGACCCAACTCCAAGAACAGGTCGTAGCGCTTCAACTTGATGAACTGCTCGTCTTTGCCCGAAAGGTTGATCATCGGGTCGATGCCCATCATCATGTACGGACGATGGTTGTTGAAACGGGGAGCCGAGAAAATGAGGTTGATGGGGGCAGCGATATAGGCGGTCTTCAGGTCTTGATGCTCCTCTGTGAGCCGCTCTTCGGAATGGTTGATAAAGGTAAAATGGCGGGTACCGAAATACATCGTGGGCGCCAGGCGCAACTGGAAATTGGTGTTCAGGCGCAACTCTCCCAGCACTCCCACGTTGAATCCCGGGTCCCAACGGTCTTGGTCGCACGATATCAGTCGCTCGACAGTGGTGCCGTCTTCAAGTTCCACCATCTGAGGCCCAACGTTCAGCATCTCGATGTCTTGGAGGTGGGTTCCCACAAGCACGCCAAAGTGAAACGGCCTCAGGTCGATATAAGGCCGGTTCTCCACCTTCCTGTCCTGCGAGAAGACAGGAACAACAGAAATTATTGCCAGTAGAAGTGGAATCAAACGGTGGGTCATATTATAATAACGGCGTTTGGCCAACCTTATTGCATTTGTTCTTATTTTGACGACATCTAAATAGCGAAAAAATCCATACCTAATTGTAGGTATATGAGAATAAAAATGTATCTTTGCAGCGAATAAAATAGGTACGTCCTATAATAGAAAACAGTATTAACGAAAATATTTTGAATTATGGCTTATGTAATTGGTGAAGACTGCATCGCTTGCGGTACATGTATTGACGAGTGCCCCGCTGGAGCCATCTCCGAGGGTGAGAAGTATTCGATTGATCCCGATGCTTGCACTGAGTGTGGAACTTGTGCTGATGTATGCCCATCAGAGGCTATCAGTCTTCCATAAAGAAAGGAAAGGATAAACAAGAAGGCGGCCAAAAGCCGCCTTTTTGCATGCTTGAAAAAATCATTTCGTGCAAGCCGAAGGCAAACAGAAGCATATGCTTATAGTATGCTGAGGCGCAATAAAATTTTCAATTTTCAATCTTCAATCTTCAATCTTCAATTTTCAATCTTCAATTTTCAATCTTCAATAATATAAAAATCCCCAGCCAAAGGCCGGGGATTTTTATTGTTACATTCCAAGTGCTTTCTTAGCCTGTACCGATACAGGGTTTTCGGGGTCGAGTTGGATGAGTTTCTCGAGATAAGGACGGGCAACTTCCACGCCACGCTTGCTGTCGCGCCAGATGGCGAGACCCACGATGCGGTAGGCTTCGGTCAGGTAACCTCTCTCGCTGTCCTTGAGGTCGGCCTTGTCCTTCAACTCGTCAATCACCTGCTTGCCCTTCGTCTCCACGTAGTCAGTCTTCTCGAGGTCTACACCAGCCTTGCACTGCTGCAAGTGAGCGAAACTGGCAATAGTGGGATACTTCTCAGCCAATTTGTCGTATACGGACATGGCTTTCGAGAAGTCGGCCTCTTTGTCGGTGCCGGCCTTGGCCCTGTTCAGGTAGATGGTAGCCAGGTTGACGAAGTCGGAAGGAGCGGCCTTCGGGTCGAGGGAGATGTATCTCTCGCTGAACTCAAGGGCTTTTGCCTCATCGCCAAGACCTTTGTAGGCCTCGCTCATGTATTTGTAGTTGAGGATGTTCTCTCCGTCGAGGTCGAGTGACTTCTTGTAGTTCTCGATGGCATCGTTGTACTGTCCCTGACTGGCAGCCACTCTACCGAGATACAGGTAGTCCTTGGTCACGAGGTCTTGCTTCGAGTTTTTCAAAGTCTGCACGAACTGGGCGGTCTGGTCCATCTTGTCCAGGTCAACGGCACTGTAGAGGGCATAACGGGCGAAGTACTCCTCATAGGCCTCACCGGCGAAACGTCTCACACCAATGCTGCTCAGGTTGAAGGCATCTTCCTTCTTGTCGAGGTAGTAGGCTGCCTGGGCATACTCATAGAGGAAACTCTCGTCGATAGTGTTCGGATTGGTGCGCTGATAGTACTCATAGGCCTTCCTGAGGTCGATAGACCAGAACATGTGGCCGAGTTCTGCATCGGCAGGATAACTGGGCACGTTCTTCTTCAGGAGTTCCATGGTCTGCTCCACGGTCTGCGGGTCACGCTTGCGGTAGATGCTGGCGTAACGGGTGTAGCCGTTGGGGTTGGTGGGGTCGAGGGTCATCGACTGCTGATACCACATGGCGGCCTCGCCACCATCGTCCTTCAGAGCCTCCACGTCGCCTTTCAGCACGTAGGCATCACCGAAGTTCTTGTTCTTCTTCAGCGCCATGTCGGCATACATGATGGCCTTGTCATACTGCTTGGCAGTGAAGTAGGCATTGCCGAGAGCAACGAGGGCCTCGGGATTCTTCTTGAACTGTTTCACATAGGTCTTCACCAGGTCCTTGGCTGCATTGGGGTTCGTGGGATCGGCCTTGAGGGCGGTGATGATCGGACCCAACTGCGAACTGTAGACGGTGGATTGTGCGCTGGCTGCTATCTGCGACAACACCAGCATGGCAACAATTGCCAGATATTTGATTGCTTTCATTTTCTTCTCGTTTTTAAGGGTTAGTATTGCGTATTGGTTGCTGTCTCTTTGACGGAGTAAACGAAACAACGTTTAATGGTGGTGGAAAATAATTGTGTCCACCTTATTATTTTTTAATGTCTACTTTTTTCAACTCCAGGTCGCCGCGGTAGGGCAACAGGCCCGCACGGAGAATGATGGTCTGGCCCTGCGGACCTGCCACAAACTCTGAGAAACCACGGGGCAGACGGAAACCGGGATCCACCAATATGGCATAAAGGGTGCGCACAAAGGGATAGGTGCCGTCGAGCAGGTAGAACTGATAGGGCTTCCAGGAGTTTTCAGGAGTAGCCTCGTCTCTTATCGAGACAGACATCACTTGAACATTCATGTTGAAGGTGGTGTGAGTGGGGTCGCGATGGTCCATCACCCAGTTCGAACCAATCACACCAATGGCATTGGGATTGTTCTCGACATATTCTATCACGCCTTCACTCGTCTTGGCGGCAACGATGTTCTCGCTGTTGATGGGCTTGCCGTCAAGGATGGAGTCCACACAATAGTGGAGCGTGGCCGAACGGGCATTGTCGAAGACAACATCAATCTTGCCACGGGTGGAACCTTTCACTATCTGGTTCCAGTTGGTGGCTTCACCACTGAGGATGCGTTTCACGTCTTTCACCGAGATGCAAGTGTCCTTGTTGGCACGGTTCACGATAAACGTGATGCCATCATAACCTATCCTATACACACGAGGCTTGATGTCGAGTTTCGTCTCAATGTGGTTGCGCTCTCCTTCCTTCAGGTCGCGCGACGAGAAGTAAAGGGGAATCTCTCCTGCCATGAGTTTCGTGAAACCGTCGATGTCGTCGGTGTAGGTGGGGGTGAGATGGGCTTCCGGGTAGAGGAAGACAAATTGCTTGCGCTCCTCTTCCACGATAGGACTAAAACTTTCGTCAGAGGCGAATTGCATCGCCCCTGACGTAGTTGTATCAGTTCTATGATTCTTTTTCTTATCTCCACCGCATGACGAAACAAACGCCGCCAGTGTCAATAATACTAGGAATGTATAGAAGAAAGTTCTTTTCATTGTTGCTTTACTGAAGCTTGAATGTTACAGGAAGATTGTACTTCACACGCACTGCCTGACCGTTCTGCTTACCAGGATTCCACTTCGGCATTGACTTCACCACACGCACGGCTTCTTTGTCGAGCGACTGGTCTACGCCACGCACCACGGCTACGTTGCTGATGCTACCGTCGGGCTCTACCACGAACGATACCACAACTTTACCCTGGATGCCGTTCTCCTCTGCTACTGGAGGATAGTGGATGTTGCTGCTAAGCCATGAGAGAAGAGCACCTTGGCCACCGGGGAACGACGGCTGCTGTTCCACAACGTCGAAGATCTTCTGGGTGACCTCTTGCTTCACCTCTTGCACAGGCTCTGGGGCTGGTGGTGGGGGAGGAGGAGGAGCCTCTACTGCCGTCGGGGGAACGATACGCTCGTTGGTACCCTCTTGGTCCTTGGCACCCACGGCAACGTCCTTGTCGAGGTCTTGCATCTGCTTCACCATATTCTCTTCCTTCACCAACTCGTCTTTCTTGATCTCGGGGGCGGTGAACTGCTGGGTAGCACGCTCCTCGGGAACCTTCATCTCCTGTGGTGGTGGTGGTGGTTTTTGTTCTTCTTGTTTCCGCTCTTTCTTAGCGGCCTCTTCCAGTCTCGAGAGCTCTATCTGAGCATTGTAGGCCGCAAGTTCCTTGGCACGCTGCTCCTCGATGACTTTCCATGCGAGGTAACCGCCAATCAGGAATACGGCAGCCGTAAGGATAAGCAGTGACACGATGTTACGGCGCGACGTACCCTTGCGAAGCTGATAGGCTCCGTATTCCTGGTTCTTGCCAGCGAATACCATCTCGATCCATTTCGGATCGAATAGATCAATTTTTGCCATTTTTGCTTTACTTTTTAAAAGGTTAATTTCACATCGTTTACATCTTCACGCCTTTCGAGGTGAGTAACTTCTCATCGTCGGGGTTGATCTTGTCGATGACATAAGTACCGATACTCAGAATCTGCATCTCGTTGAGAGCGTTGATCATATCCTGATAGGTCGAGTTGTCGGTGGGCTTGATAACGATGGTCAGGGTAGGTACCTTCTCACCGTCAATCTCACCGCGCATGATGTCGGCCTTCTTCTGCTGGTAGATGGAGTCGATAGGATATTTCTCCGGATGGTTCTTCTTATCCTGCTCCAGTTTCTCCATGGCAAGGATAATGCGGTTCACCGGCTTCTGTCCGTTCTCCACAGCGTGGTATCTCAACACGTCACGAATGCCCTTGTCGGTCCAGGTGGTCTCCTGAATCCAGTCGGGATTGTTGTAGTCGGGAATTCCTTTGCCGTAGTAGAGTTTGTTGTCGGCAGCCACATACAACGTAATGGTCTGGGAAGCCTTGGCCTCGTTCTTATTCTGTTCTTGTTGGTTCTTGTCGTTGCTCGGCATGAACAGTTCCATACTGCTCGGTTTGCTGAGGGTCGTACAGAGCATGAAGAAGGTAATAAGAAGCATAAGCATATCCACCATCGGGGTGAAGTCGACGCGGACGTTGATTTTCTTCTGTTTGCTTTCTTTTTTCTTTGCCATTATTATTCGCCTCCCATATTCTCTATGTAACTTCTGGCAGACAGCACCTTGCCGCCATCAAGTTGGGTAGCCATGTAGTAGTGGCTCTCACCCATGTCCTGAAGTTCGTTCATCACCTTCTTGATGGTCTTGTAAGGAGTGTCTTTGTCGGATTTGATGACAAGTTGCACGTCGGAGTTGGCAACCAAGGCTGCCGTTACCCATTGCTGGAACTCACTCATGCCACCGTCAATACTGTCGAGGGGAATACCTGCCTTGATCTTCGGGTTGTTGCCCTGAAGAATCTCCGAACGCTGGGCCTGGTCCAGACTCAGGTAGGTCTTCATTGAACTGAGGGGCACACCAAACTGTGCCTCGCTCTCAAACACGTTTTTATGCAAGGCGTCAACACCGGGGAGCATGTCGTCGAGCATCTGGCCAAGTTGTGCGGCATTCGACATTCCAAGGAATACCGTGCCGTTGCCGGTGGCCTTGCCGTTGACTTTCTCCGGACTGACGGTTATCGAAAGTGTATTGGTCTCGGGCACCTTTGTCTCGCTGACGGTTCCCGGCACGTTGACTCTCACAGGCTCGTTCTTGATGAACGTAGAGGTGAGCATGAAGAATGTCAACAGCAGGGTCATCACGTCCGACATCGGCGTCATGTCGATCCAAACGTCACTTTTCTTAATTTTTACTTTACCCATAGCTGATAAGTTTTTAAAGGGTTAGTAAAAATTAAGCTTCTTCTGCGTGGTTGGCTTCGTAGGTCTGTGCGATTGAATATCCAACTTCGTCGAGTGCGTAAGTCAACTTGTCCACCTTGTTGGTGAAGTAGTTGTAGGATACAACAGCAAACCATGATGTGGCAATACCGAAGGCAGTGTTGATAAGGGCCTCGGAGATACCTTGTGCCAACTGGCCAGAGTCTGCGGCACCACCTTTACCCATGGCGGAGAACGACTTGATCATACCAACCACAGTTCCGAGAAGTCCGGTAAGTGTACCGAGGGTTACGATGGTAGCGATGATGGGGAGGTTCATTGTGAGGGTAGGCATCTCAAGCTGGGTGGCTTCCTCGTGAGCCTGGGCAATCTTTGCCACTTTCTGAGCCTTCTTGATACCAGGGGTCTGCTCCATCTCCTTGTAAGCGTTCAGAGAAGCGGAGAGCACGTTGGCCACAGAACCTTTCTGCTGGTCGCAGAGTTGCTGAGCCTTAACGAAGTCATTGGCATTCAAGGCAGCCTTGATGTTGGTCACAAACTTAGGCAGAGAGCCTTTACCGAAAGCGGTCTTCAGAGCCAGCCAACGCTCGATAGACATAGCGAGCACGGTGAGCAACAGGGTGTGGATCACAGGCACGATGACACCGCCCTTGAAGATCAGGCCCCATACGTCCTTGGCTTCGCCTTCAGCATCACCACCTTCGAAGTGCATGCCGTTGCCAAACCACAAGAAGAAGAACAAGAAAGCGAATATTGCGCAAGCGATGATGATCCAGAATGCGCCTCTCACTCCTGTGAAACCAGTACTTTTCTTTGCCGGCTTTGCTCCGCCAGCGGGTTTTGTTGTTGTTGCCATAATTTTTTTAATTTGTTGATTTAAGTTATTAATAAATTTAAGTTATAAAAATGTCGATAATAATAATACTTAAAATGTATTATGCTTATGCATACATATGTAATTACATTAACTTCGCAAAGATAATAATTTAGATGAAACTAATCTTGTGATTAAGGAATTTTAACAATTTATTTCTCTATTTTTGCTTTATCTGTGCCTTTGTTTCTTGTCAATGCAGTGCTGCGAGGGCTTCTTTGATGCGTCGCATGGCCTCGCGGATGTTGGTGTCGCTGGTGGCATAACTCATCCTGAAACACTCGGGGTCGCCGAAGGCATCGCCTGCCACGGTGGCCACATGGGCTCGGTCGAGCAGGTAGAGGGCAAGGTCGGTGGAACTGGCGATGGTAGTGGTGCCGTCGCTTTTGCCGAAGAAGGAGTCGCACTTGGGGAAGAGGTAGAAAGCACCCTCGGGCACGTTCACCTCCAGACCGGGGATGTCCTTGGCGAGGGCCACGATGAGGTCGCGGCGGCGCTCAAAGGCCTGCCGCATCTCCTCCACGCAGTCCTGTGGCAGCACATAGGCGGCCTCGGCGGCTTTCTGACTCACCGAACAGGCACCGCTGGTGTATTGTCCCTGCAACTTGTTGCAGCCCTTCACTATCCATTCGGGGGCGGCCATGAATCCGATTCTCCATCCGGTCATGGCGTAGGCCTTCGACACGCCGTTGATGATGATGGCGCGCTCTTTCATCCCGTCAAACTGGCCGATGCTTTCATGGTGCCCGGTGTAGTTGATGTGCTCATATATCTCGTCGGCGAGCACGAAGAGGTCGTCGTGGGCGAGCACTACGTCGACAATCGCACGAAGTTCTTCCTTGGTGTATACGCTGCCCGTGGGGTTGCTCGGCGAACAGAGTATCAGCATGCGGGTCTTGGGGGTGATGGCGGCTTCGAGTTGCTGGGCGGTCATCTTGAAGTTCTGTCCGAAACCAGTGGGCACCACTACGGGTTCTCCGCCAGCCAACTTCACCATCTGTGGGTAACTCACCCAATAGGGAGCGGGTATGATAACTTCTTCACCATCGTCGACAAGGGCCATGATGGCGTTGCAGACACATTGCTTGGCACCGTTGGAGACGAGGATTTCGTTGGGGGAGTACTCCAGCCGGTTCTCGTTCTTCAGTTTCTCGCTGATGGCCTTGCGCAGACTGGGATATCCCGGGACGGGGGAGTAGCGTGAGTAATTCTCGTCGATGGCTTGCTTGGCAAGTTTCTTGATGGCGTCGGGGGTGTTGAAGTCGGGCTCACCGACACTGAGGTTGATGACGTCGATGCCTTGTGCTTTCATCTCGCTGCTCTTCTGCGACATCACGAGGGTGGCTGAAGGGGCGAGGCGGTTGAGTCGTGCAGATAATTTTGCCATATATGTCGTCATTTTTTGGGTTTCTAGTTTCTTAACGGATGGAAAGCCACTTTATTACGTTGGAAGCGGGCTTTTCATCCTCTTGGGCTAAAGTGGGTGTCACGAGGTGGGGTTAGAGATGCAGGGTGTGCCCCATGCGCTCTTTCTTCGTGCGCAGGTATTTGATGTTGTAGGGATTGGGGGTGGTCTCGATGGGCACGTTCTCCACGATCTCCAGGCCATAGGCCTCGAGTCCCACGCGCTTCACGGGGTTGTTGGTGAGCAGGCGCATCTTGTGGATGCCAAGGTGGCGCAGCATCTGTGCCCCGCACCCATAGTCGCGCTCGTCGGGCTTGAAACCGAGGTGGGTGTTGGCATCCACGGTGTCGTAGCCTTCTTCCTGGAGTTTGTAGGCGGCAATCTTGTTCATCAGGCCGATGCCGCGGCCCTCCTGCTGCATGTATATGAGCACGCCCTTGCCTTCTTTCTCTATCATCTCCAGCGACTTGTGCAGTTGTTCGCCGCAGTCGCAGCGCATGCTGCCGAGGATGTCGCCGGTAATGCACGAGGAGTGCACCCTCACGAGCACAGGCTCGTCGGCGCTCCAACTGCCCTTGGTGAGGGCAAAGTGCTCGGTGCCGTTGCTCTTCTGCCGGAAGGGGATGAGTTTGAATTGCCCCCATTGCGTGGGCAGGCTGACCTCGTTGCCCACCTCGATGAGCGAGTCGCGCTGCAGGCGGTAGGCTATCATGTCCTTGATGGTGATAATCTTCAGACCGTGCTCAGTAGCCATCTTCTTCAACTCCGGCAGACGGGCCATCGTGCCGTCATCGTTCATGATTTCCATCAGTGCGCCGGCAGGGTAGAGGCCGGCAAGGTGGCAGAGGTCAATGGTGGCCTCGGTGTGGCCGCTGCGACGCAGCACGCCGTGGTCCTGGGCGTAGAGGGGGTTCACATGACCGGGACGGCCAAAGGTCGCGGGGGTCGACGTGGGGTCGGCCAACGCGCGGATGGTAGCGGCACGGTCGTGGGCGCTCACCCCGGTGGTGCACCCTTCCAACTTGTCGATGGTGACGGTGAAGGGGGTGCCGAGCACGGAGGTGTTCTCCGACACTTGGCGGGGCAGGTCGAGTTCCTCGCACCGCGAGATGGTGATGGGGGCGCAGAGCACGCCGCGGGCGTGTTTGAGCATGAAGTTCACTTTCTCGGCGGTAATCTTCTCGGCGGCGATGACGAGGTCGCCCTCGTTCTCGCGGTCTTCATCGTCGACGACGATGACGAACTTCCCTTCCCGGAAGTCTTTCACGGCGTCTTCTATGCTGTCGATGATTATCTGTTCCATATTATTATAATGTAATGTCGTTTCCTGTGGCCGACTTGTCGAGGCCTTTCTCCTTGATGCGGGCGATGATGTTGGCATTGTTTTGCTTGATCACACGGAGGTCTTTGAGCAGGCGGAGCCTGAATGTCCACATACGGATGTAGAGGAAGGCACCGAGGGGGACGAGGATGGCGGCCATGATGTTGAGCCACTTGCGCTCGAAGGGCCGGGTATGGGCTTTCTCGGAAACCACGGGATAGCGGCCCAGGAGCGATAATATCATTCTGTCGCGGGTGTTGCCCAGGTCTTCAATCACCGACTCGAGTTCCTCGCTGATGCGCTCTATCTCATGGTCGGGCTGGTATTTGAAGAACACCTTGATGATGTTGGGAGGCGACTTCAGGTTGTGGTCGTGGGCATAGGTGGTCACCTCATTGCTCAGGCGCTCCAACTCTTCTATGTCGGCGATATAGTTGGGGTCGTTGATAATCACTTCCTTGCCCTGCACGCTGCGCTTGCGGCGCATACCCAGGATGCGCATGCCCAGATTCACGTAGGCGTCGAGGTTGAACACGGCGGAGTCGTTGTTGGCCTTATAGGTCACGAAGGCCGCCGTGGGGGCGAGGACGGCGGTGGCGAGCCCCTTGCCGAACCATATCGACCACATTCCGCCGCGGGCCATGCGGTAGCCGGTGTTGTCGAGGATATAGAAGATGATGAATACCACCACCGAAGCGATGATGGGAATGCCGAGTCCGCCCTTGCGGATGATGGCTCCAAGCGGTGCGCCGATAAAGAAGAAGATGATGCACGACAGGGCGAGCACAAACTTGTTGATGGCTTCTATCTTGTGCTGCCTGAGGTCGTAGTCGCCTTCATCGGTCACCATGCTCTTGAAGTCGAGTTCGCTCATGTGCTGGTTCACCTTTGAAAGGGCGTTGTTCATCGCCAGGCGCTGCTTGTCGGCGGAGAGTTGGTTGTAGAGGCTGTCGAAATTGTATTCCTGACGGCGAGAGGCCTGCAGCGCGCGCAGCGAGTCGGCCTTGGAGATACCGTTTATGGCATAGGTCACATGCTTGGCATCGTTGAAGTAGGCTCGTCCGATACTGTCGAAGGTATGGTTCAGCGAGTCGATGTCTACGCGGATCTGACTGAGACTCTTGCCTTGTGCGTTCTGCCCCCATACATTGGCATCGGCAAGACTGAAGTCGCCGTCGAAGTCTATCAGGATGCGTTTCTTCCAGAATGACTCGCGGCGGTAGGGCACAGAGGCGTTTCCGCCAAGTTCCGAGGAGCGCATGTTCTCGAACCACTCGCCGCTGTAGAGGCTCAGCAACAGGTGCTTCTTCTCGGCGGTCGACTGCAGCATGCCCGAGTCGGCGAGGATGATGGCGGCATCGTCGTAACTGCCGGTCATGCGGTAAATCATGATGCCGTAGAGCATGCCGGTGTTGAGGTCCTTCCGCTGCACGTAGATATTGCACTGGGGTATGCCGTCGTAGAAAATGCCTTCTGGAATCTCGAGTTCCGGACTCTTCTGCTTCATCGAGATGAGCAGGCGGGCCATCTTCTTCTTCGACTCCGGACCCACGTTGTTCTGGAAGTAGAACGAGCCGCAGGCGATGAGCACCACGATGAATGCAAGGGGCCTAAGGGTCTGCATCAGTGAGATGCCTGCCGCCTTGATGGCGGTGAGTTCAGAGGTCTCACCCAGGTTGCCGAAGGCGATGAGCGAGGAGAGGAGAATGGCGAGGGGAAGGGCCTGTGGCACCATCATCAGCGACATGTACCAGAAAAACTGCCCGAGAATGTCGAGGGTGAGGCCCTTGCCGATGAGGGTGTCGACATATTGCCACACAAACTGCATCATCAGCACAAACAGGCTGATGAAGAATGTGCCGACAAAAAGCAGCGCAAACTGCTTGATGATCATGACGTGGAGCCTCTTTATCCCAAACATCGTGAACTAAAACTATATCACGGATTCATTGTCGAAATGCAAAAGTACGACAATTTTATCAGAAACTCCCATTTTTTGGATTTTTTATTCTTACTCAACGTTTGTCGGTAAGGAAAAATGAGACGAGAAGAAGGGCTTGAAGAAGAGTGGAGGACCAAAGGACGGAATCATAGTCCGGTGGCCTGACGCAACTGGTCGAAATTCTGCTCCCAGATGTCGTAAAGGCTGTCGAGGTCTTCGGGGAGGGCGAAGTCGGTCACGTGCAGACTGTAACCGTCAGTCATCTCGTTGTGCACCATGCGCATCTCCAGATAGGCTTCGGGGTCGGTCTCGTCGGCCCAACGTAGGCGGATGTGGCTGTGGCGCACGCGTTCCAGCGTGTTGGCACAGCGTTTCTCATGGTGACTCCATTCGTCGCCCCATGTGAAGAAGAACTTGTCGTCTACGGCTTTCACTTCATCGGCAAGCCATTTGCCCATTCCGCCTTCGGTGCTGATGATTCCCCAAATGATATTGGCAGAGGTGGAACGGAGGCTGCGCTCAATCTCTATTTGTTGTTTTTTCATTTGTGTCAGGAGGATTAAGGTTTCTTTATATAAATAGGTAAATGGTGGTGACGCAAACATGGCGTCATGTGTTTCTTACGATGTGGCAAATATAGCAAAAAAAGTTTGATACAAGAAAAAAAAAGAAAATATTTTTGGCGATAACAAAAAAATGCTTACCTTTGCACCCGCTTAAAACATGATGGCGGGATAGCTCAGCTGGTTAGAGCGCATGATTCATAATCATGAGGTCCCCGGTTCAATCCCGGGTCCCGCTACTTTAAGAATCAGAGAGTTACGAAGTTCGTAGCTCTCTTTTGTTTTTCCCTACGATACAAAAACGATACAAAATTGGGGTTTTATATGTCTTATGAAAGATTGTGGAACCATAATATCGGGTCAGCGGATAAACCTGGTTGGCGGGCTGCCCGGTCAAGAGTATAGCTTTGAGAGTCTGTACATGAAGAACTTGATGTCGGTCACTCCTCTGAACTGTGTCCTGAAAGCTTTTATTTTCGCGTTGAACGACTCAGCCGAGGCGTTGG
>OMZE01000019.1 GCA_900315455.1 uncultured Prevotellaceae bacterium
TTATGAAGAAGGCTACGATAAGGGCTACGATGATGGTGAAGACGATGCGGTAATGAACAATGGTTGGGAGGGCCAATTCGATGATGAGTGCCCGTATACAGGTCAGAAGAAAAAGGAATACCAACTCGGCTATGAAGAAGGCTATGAAGCCGGATACTATGACAATAGCGATGGTGATGAATGATAACCACGAGCAGCAACTCAATAATCTGTTTTCATGGCTTTCGAAAGTGACCCCGATTACGATGATTTTGAATTCAGGGAAATCTATCCTGAAATCTACGGCGACGATGAGCCCATTGAGGTTTCACGCCCATCCCAAAACAGGCGGGTGCAGAATCTCCCCATGGAGTGGACCAAGAATGATGAGCAGTTCCATCAAGAATACCTGAAATGGAAACGTGATCATCCCAATCGGGTGGAAGAAATCAAGGGAAAGACCACAAAGCCAAAGGATGACCCCGATTGCCCCAGTTCGGATAAACCACCTTATATCATTTACATTATCATTGTTTTGCTTCTCTACCCCGCACTTATTTTCATGCTCATCCAATCGTGTAATGATTGAACTATAACAAGTTTTTTAGACCATAATATAAGGAAATGATATATAATAAATCATGAGAAAAGAACTGGAAGACCGTGTGGCACAAGCGGTGGAAAACTTCATGCAGGGTTATGGGTGCTGCCAGAGTGTGGTGGCTGCCTTTGCCGACCTTTACGGTCTTGACGACACCATGGCCAAGCGCATCGCCGCTGGTTTTGGCGGCGGTGTGGGCAGAATGCGGATGATATGCGGTGCAGTCTCGGGCATCGTGATGCTCGTGGGACTCGACTGTGGCCAGACCGAGGGAAGCGACCGCGAGGGCAAATCGGCATGCTACAAGGTTGTGCAGGAACTGCTTGCCAAGTCGACAGCCGACAACGGCTCACTCATCTGTGCCGAACTCCTCGGACTGAAAGGTCCCGTGCCTTTGGGACAGTATGTGGCATCAGAACGCACTGCCGAATACTACAAAGACCGTCCTTGTGCCGCGAAAGTGGAGAGTGCCGCCAGAATCTTTGCCGAATTTCTCGAGGAGAAGGCTGTAAAAGACGATTCCCATACTGTCGGTTAATTTTTATTAACACTTCTTTTCTTCAAAAGGGCATGGAATTAGGCATTGATTTGCTACTTTTGCCGATGAATTTTAAAATCACATTCTAACAAAGACTATCAGATGAAAAGAACAATCTTTTTATTCAGCCTTATGGTATGCTTTGCCATGGGGCTGTCGGCCCAGAACATCGTGGGCAAATGGCAAACAGACCCCATCTCGGAAGAAGAAGGCCAAAAAATGGTAGCAGAACTCACTTTCGGCGCCGACAAGACATTGCAGATGAACATGAGTATCACCATGTGCGACCCAGAATCCATGAACGTGGCATTCCACTTCACCATCGACGGCACCTACTCCGATATCGAGTACAACACCATCCCCTTCAAACTCAATGGCGACAATGCCGTCATTGTACTCGATAAAATGGAATTCCTGGGCGAGATGGCAGAACAGTTGAAAGACAACCAGGAAATGGCTGAGGGCATCAAGAAGATGATGCAACAACAGATCAACGCATCAAAAGGCGAGATGACAGAAAAAATACCCAGCGAAGGTGCTTTCGTCATCAGCGAGTTTTCTGGCGACACGATGAAACTGCAGATATCGGGCGAAGACGAAACGCTGACATTCAAAAGGTTGAAATAACACCCAACCACCTTTCCTAAATACGGCATCCCCCTCTTCCCAGCACAGGAAAGAGGGGGATGCTGCATGATAACGGCCACAATATCAGAAGAAGATATCCTGGATATAGTCCCATGCCGACTTGTCGTTGAACGCATGGTCGGCCTGACGGTAATGGTGGCGCATATCGGACTTCAAGTCTGCCACGCCGAGGTAGCGCCCATATACCGCGCGTGAGGAGTCGGCGAAAAGGTTCACCTCACGTTCCACATCATCATAGCGGCGCTCAAAATCCTCCCAGTTCGTGCCATAGTTCGCCAACGCCTCCACGCTACGCTCCAGGTAACGGTAGTGCGACCGCTGCAGTCTCACTGCCACGGAGTCGAGTTCATGCATCAGATGAGTATTCTTACGCAGGTAGGTATCGGCCTGATACTCTCGGGCCTCCCTAATGCGCTGACGGGAGTCGGCGAGCGACTTATATCCGTAGCCATCGGCAAGGGCGCAAGCCCTGTCGTATCTGTTGAGCACGCCCTCGATGCGGTCGAGTTGTCCGTTGAGCGAAGGCTGCAAGGCTATGATATTCTGCCCCTTGCTGTTTTCCTGTTTGCGCAGCAACTTGATGCGCTGTCGCATCTGGCTCAGTTCTTTTTCCTCCCACACCGACCAGCCGAACTTCAACTCACATTTCCTTGCGAAAGCCGGCACATAATGCTCCATCAATTGCATCTTTAGCGTGTCGCTCTCTCCTGTCCTCAGCAGTTGGTTATCGTCAAGGAAACCGATGAGATGATGGGCAGCAAACCACCGTTGGTTGAGCGTATCGGAATCAAGTCCCTGACGCACCCCCTTGATGAGTTGTTGAACCTGTCCAGCCTGCGTGCCTTCACGCGAGATGGCACGAGGAGGGTCGAGCCGCAACTTCGCAAAGAAGAGCAGCGACCCCACCACCGCCACGACGGCAATGAGCAAGAGAATGACTTTTAGAGAGGTTTTCATTGTGGTGACGCAGATTGGTCGGGTGTTGCCGTCTGAGCGGCATTTTTATCGGGGATATACCCTGCTGTCTGGTCGAGCACCTGGATATATTTCTCTATGGTAATCGACCCGTCTTTGCTATAGGGTGAGCGGGTGGTCTTGAGAGTGGTGAGCACATCGGGTTTCTTTGCCCTTTCCACCGATTCCTTCAATGTGGTCCAAAGCCTACTGTCTGACAGCCGTAGCGCGTTGGTCTTTGCAGTGAAGGCATCGAAGTCATATTCGTTCAACGCGTCATACAAACCGGCAAGTGCGCCGTTGAAGAGCGAGTCAGCCTCCGCCTTGGTCCATTTCTCTGTCTTTTCTACATACTCTACGAGTTGTACATGCAGAAGGGAGTCGGCACGCTGTTTTTCCAACTGCTCCTTCTTGGCCTTTTCCTCTGCGAGACGTTTATTGATGGCATTCTCTTTCAGCGTGCTGCCCGCAAACCATCCTGGGATAAGTCCCAGCAACAAACCGATACACAGTCCATAGAGCAACTTCCTTGAAATCTTCAGCGGTTGCTTTCCTTGAGGTTTCTTACCGCGTCTCCCCGTATCGGCGAACGTGTCGGCCTTCCCTTTCTTCTGCGAAGTGGCTTTCTCACGTTCCAAGGTAATCAGGTAATCTCTCCTCGAATTCACCTTATAGCCCGGCAGTGGTGACTTATCGGCATCGAGTTCAGGCCAGTCGAGTTCGAACCTCACCCGCGACCCTCTGGGTGTCCCGTTCACCGAGTAACTCATCCGCTTGAGCATTTTCTCCAATTTCACCCGTATTTTCTGGTCGGCAGTGAGGTCAACTATTTCTTCTTTATCCTGATAGCCGTCACATTTCACCTGCAGACGGGCCCTGGTCATCTCACTCTCAGGCAACACACGGTATTCCTTTCCCGCCACCTTTACCATCTCGGAGCCAGCCACACTCACGCTCTTGCGGCCATTGACGATGGGTTCCCCATCCTCATCTACCAGTTCCACTGAAATACCACTAATGATATACCGCCAGCGGATATCATCGGGCAACGAGGCTTCACACCTACTCTTCTGCACTGGATAGTCAAAAAAGAACGGCGCACAATTGTCTTTGCGCAGTTCGAGGGGCAGTTTGTCGCCCACCCTGCTCAAAACGGGCTTGTCGAAGGGTTTTTCGGCACCTCTGAGATAGATTCTGCCATTATTGGCCAAGAGTTTTTTCTTGGGCGGTGCCACCACAGCAGGTGTGCTCAGCAGATGATTGGTCAGGTCGGCCATCTTCTCCGACCGCGCCAATGAGCCATAGGCAGCATCGATGAAGAACACCCCCTCGTATCCTGCATATTCGGGTTGGAGCAATGCCTGTCCGAACAGGTCGGCGGCAGTGTATCGGGTGCCCCTGCCATAGATGCGGTAGGCATAGCCATTGTAGTTCTTCGGTGCGTTCCATTCAAAGTCGTGCTCCTCATAGTTACGGCTGAACCATCCGCTCAGTTCTGCCGTGTCGGCACCCGTTGCCAGCACCTGTGCTGCGGCATCGATGATGGTGGGCAAGTCGGCAGAAGCAGCCAACATGGCTTTCCGTGGCACGAAGACAGCCAATGCCCTGTAGTCGCCTACCCGTGAGAAGATGGGTTTGATGACATACACCATGCATCCGTTCTGTCTCAGGGCTATCATTCTGAGGATACCGTTGAAGTCGACTGGCAACGAGAGCGTTCCTCCCGTCCTCACGTCGAATATCCTGCCGTTGTCGACCCCGTTGTCGTACACCAACTGGTGGTCCTCACCATTCTTTATCAGTTGCGAATATAAACTTAGTCTCATGGTCTGATATGTTTTCGTTCTTATCTTCTGAAAATCCGTTTCCACCAACTCTTTTCACGCTCGGCAAGCAATATTTTGCTCACCACCTCGCTTGCCTGTGAAGTATCCATCTGGCAGAAGTTCTTGAAACACACGTCACCGATGTCGAACATGAATGGTGGCGGGAGCACCCCACCATTGATGTGGAAGTCGCGGCAGCACCTATCGAGCAACCCCATGAAGTTGGAGTAGTTGCGGTTGATGAAGTCCATGATATGGTCCATCTCATACTCTCCCTCCTTGAGGTTGTGCGCCACCTTGTCGGTCTTCGTCACCAGCACGTAGATGCCATCGGTATGGTTTTGCAGCACACCGTTGTTCTTCAAGTAGGTGAGGCCGGTGGTAAGGTATTGGTCTTGCAGCGTTCCCTTGTAGGCTTTCCGCTCTGCCCCATACTCGATGATGAAGATATGTATCTTCCTGTTATTGGAGGGATTGCTCACAAGAATACGATTGAGTGAGCCGAGGGCATCCTGGTGGCGCTCGTCGTATTTGTCATGACTACCTGCCGGCAACCACTGCAGGTAGCAGAAAAGTTCACCCGCCATATCAACGAGGGTCACGGGGTGTATCTTGTTCTTCAGGTCCTCGAGTTGCAGTCCGATGGCGAAGTTGGTCTTTACAGGGGTACGTCCTGGCAGCACACAGAAGTCACCGTCGTTGGTGAAGATGCTCTCCAGTTTCGACTCATAGCCGAAGTCATGGGCGCTGTTGGCCACCGGTTCCACACTGAGCACGATATTGCGGTTGTTTTTCGCTGCACAAAGGATGGTACCCAGTGCGCAGGTCTTTCCCGACGAGGGGATGCCCCAGAGATACACCTCAAGTGTGCCCTCGTCTATCTGTTGGATAGACCCCTCCACGTCAATCATCTCTGTGATGGGCATTCCGAGCATATCGACAAATCCGTGTGAGATGCCGCAATCCTCTTCCAGTTCACGCTCACTGATAATTTTATTGCTCACGAGGTAATTCACCGTGGCGGCATCGAGCAGGTTGTGGTCATCGGCGATGAGCGCTTTCAGTTCATCGGGCGTGAGTTGCTCGTTGGCGATAGCCTCGGCGAGGTAGATGGCGGGACTGTCTTGCAAGTCAATCTCCTTGCACACCTTCCTCATGTTGTCTGTATAATCTCTTTTTTGCATGATGCGTATATATTGTCGTCCTGTCTGGTTGTTAATTGTCGAAAATATCGGTGATGGTCCTGACGAAGCGGTTCTGGCTGAATCCCTTTGACTCCCTGATAAGAATCTCACGGGCCACCACCTTGGCAGTATCGGTGTTGAGTCGGCAGTAGTTCTGGAAGCACACGTCGCCGATGTCGAAAGGGAAAACGGGAGGCAGTTGTCCGCCGCATATCTCGAACTCACGACAATAGCGCCGGAGCAGTCCGATGAAATTAGGGTAGTTGGCGTCAATAAACTGCCTTACATGCTGTTCCGGTGTCTCTCCCGGCGCAAGGTGCTCGTGTATCTTGTCGGTCTTCGTCACGAGCACGTAGATACCATCTGTGTGATTCTGCAGCACGCCGGTATTCTTCAAGTAGGTCAGTCCGGTGGTGAGGTACTGGTCCTGCAACGTGTCCTTGTATTTCTTTCCCTCCCTGCCATATTCCACCACGAAGAGGTGAATCTTGCGGTTATCGGTGGGATTGTCGACGAGTATTCTCAGGAAAGTCCCGAGTGCCCTGCGGTGGTCGTCGTATTCGCCGGCTCTTCCCACCGCCATCCAGTGGAGGTAGCAGAAAAGTTCGCCTGCCATATCGACGAGGGTGACGGGATGCACTTTTCCCATAGTGTCCTCCAACTCGAGACCGATGGCAAAATTGGTCTTGGTGGGCGTGCGTCCCGGCAACTTGCATATGGCGTTGTTGAGGGGAAACACCTGCTCCAACTGCGTCATATAGCCAAAACCCTGTGCCGATGGTATCGGCACCATACGGCTCGCCACGTCCTTGTCGTTGCGCAACGAGCACAAGAGGGCACCCAGCGCGCAGGTCTTTCCCGATGAGGGGATGCCCCATAGATACACCTCGGTATTGCCGCTGTCGATATTTTGGATATTGTTGTTGTATTCCACCATGTCGACGAGGGTTGAACCGAGCATACTCACGAAGCCCGGGTCGATGTGGCAGTCGTGCACCAGTTCTTCCTTGGTAAAGACACCAGCCTTCACCAGTTGGTGCACCACGGAGGCATCCACCATGTTGTGGTCGTCGCACAGCATGGTTTTCAGGTCATCGGCGCTGATATGTTTCTCTTCCAGCAGCCGCTGGATGAGAGGCAGCGCATCGGCTTCCTGCTCGATGGCCTTGCACAAGGCCTTCATCTCTATGGTATAGTTGTCTTTGTTCATTTCCTAAGGTTTTGTCTCTTTCACCTTTTGTCGTATGTTCTGGCGGGGAACCACGACACTCCAATCGGGCTGTGGACTTTGTCTCTTGCCCCAAAGATGTTGCCACGATTTCGAATGGCGGCTCTGCAGCCAGTAGGGGAAGAACAACAGCAGCAAGGCGGCCAACAATAATGGGATGGCATAGAATGGAGGCATGGTGAAGCGGGCGCATTCGTCGGAGAGTCTGCCGAGTTTTTGCAGGGCTATGGTGGCATGCGCACTCTCAAAGCCTGTGGTGTCGGCCTGCTCGTTGTAGAGACGTTGTCGCATGGAGGTGTCCATTGTCTTCTGCCATGATGCCACGGCACTGGCAGTGAGGTCGGAGTTGCCGAGCAGGAACACGTTCCACACCGACGACCCGTCTTGTGCTTTCTTCACCCACCGTTGTGCGTCCTGGCGCAGGCTATCGAGGGTTGGCGGTGCCAGCATCGTGCGCAGCGTCTGCTGCATATTGTCTCGCATCACCGCCACGCCATTGGCAGGCATTCCCTCGTTATGCTTGTTGAATCCATATTTCGTGTAGTTCTTCGACTGCTGGTTTTTCACGCCCGACAGTCGTTTCCTATAATTGGCAACCCGTTTGTCAACGATGCTGTCGTATTCGTCGAACATTGGCATCACCTCTGCCAAGGCTTTGTCGAACTGCCTTGTAACCCGCCTCTCTCGCCCAGCCACGGAGAAGAAGTGGAGGAAGGGCACCACGGGCACCAGCATCACGATGGCCAGCGAAACGATAGCGATGCGCTCCTTGACGATGCTGCTGGCAAACCTGCTCTCAGCACCCTTCATCTGCTGTGCCATGAAACACAACAGCACCAAGGCGATGCCAATGGCCGTTGCCGCCACCGCCGATGCCACTATCTGTCCATGTGAGAGGTATACCAGTCCCATGAACGAGATGTAGGCGATGAAGATGGCAGCCACCACGGCGATAACCTGTGCGAGAGCCGTCTTCTTGATTTTATGGTTGATGGTGTTCATTCTGCTTATTTCTTTATCATCACCCTATTTCAGATAAGGTTTGGCGAACATATAGAACCGTTTCAGGCGGTCGGGATGTTGCGAGAAGAAGTTGCGCGCGTCTGATGACTGTATGCCGTTGCCCTTCTCCTTTTTGTTGGACATGACGCGTGTAATCCTCACCACGCACATCAGTCCACGTCCATCTCCCTTGTTGAGCACTTTCTGGTATGCGCTCTCTGGCATGAGTGCCATACAGTAGATGCCCACGTCGAGTTTGGTGAGCCGTCCGTCAATACGCTTCTGTTCCATACGCGTATAGTTGTCGGGGGTTCCTGTCTTCGAGAAGAGCAGGAGTTTGTCGGTGAGTTTCTCTGAACTGTTGAGTCCGTCGACCACCCGCTGCATGGGGGTGAGGAGTCTTGGCGACTCCTGTTGTGCGGCAAGCAATGCGCGCAGCACTGCATTCCATGCGTTGTTGGCCACAGTATCAGTAGCCAGGCATTCCGCCTGCTTAGGCAGTCGTGGTGTCACGAGCGAGGCCTCCACCTTGCGTTTGGTGAGCATCCTTGTCCAGGCCTCGGCCAGTTTCAGACAGTTCCACTCATTGGTACCCTGACCGAGCACCCAAGGCACAAGTTCGCGTTTCATCGTGGCATGAGGGTGGGTGAAGTTGTCGAAGTAGAGGAGTGTGGGGTCGGGAGTGATGTTGTCGAGTCCGAAATGCGCGATATGCTCCAGTCCCAGGTTATCCCAGGTGTAGTACGCCATCTGCAGGCTGTCGTGCTCATTGTATGCCTTCATGTCGGGCAAGGTGTAGAGATAGTCGAGTTTCCTGATGAAGGGAGCATTGGCCCAGGTAAAATTGTCGTTGTTTCCCAGATACACATCATTCTTGCTTTTCGACAGCAGGAAGGGACTTCCGGTCTTGCTGCCATAGTTGAGCGCCTTCGCCACCAGAGCCACGGGATAGACGTCATCCGAGGCAGCAAGAAACCGTGTCATCGATGCACAGCCGTTCCAGAACCCGCTCGAGGTAGCATCATTGGCCCATGCCGTGGTAGTATGACCGAGGAACATGGCTTTCTGTCCATCCAGTCTATAGTCGGCACTGCCAGTAGAAAGGTGTGCGAGTTCGGGTCGTGTGAGCACGGCAGCGAGTGCCACGAGTGGTTTGAACGATGAGCCGACATACCGCCGCATGAGCGCGGGGTTCTTGCGCCCAAGGGCTAGTTCCGGGTCGATGTTCTTGTCGGTGGAGCGGTAGAACGGTGCTGCCACTACACATCCCGTGGCCATGTCCATGACGGTGAACGAGAGTTCCCATTGGTCTTTGGAATTGAACCTCGATTTCAGTTCATTGGCATAGTTTTCCAGTTCCTTCTCCATCATCATCGAGAGCATAGGGTCGATGCTCAGCCGCACGGTGTCGCGATAGACGGAGTTGCGGAGAGTCGACGACAGTCCGCTGAGTATCTGTTGCGTGAACCTATCAGTGAGCGAGGGCGCGATATTGTAGCGTGCCTTACCGGCATTGGAGTGTATGAGCGACGAGAGAGTGAGCATGGGATTGCTCTTGCTCACCATCAACTCTGCCATCTTTCCTTGCCGCGTGTCATGGGTCACCATGAGTTTTACGTTGCTTGTCAGGTCATACACCTCACCGTTCATGGCTGCCGACGATGATTTCTGCTTAGGCATGGCACCATGCTCGTCATAAGCAGTCACATGACAGCCCGTGGTCTTCAGCCTCAATTTTCCTCCGTCGAGATAATCGAGGTAGAGGGCCGCCTGTTTGTCGCCATCGAACCTCACGCATAGCGTGGTGTTACCTGCCTCATAGTCTTCATAAAGCCGCACGAAATCCGTGGCCTTGCCATCGGTGCGGAGCAGTGAATGCGTGGCATTGTCGGTCTTCACCACCACCTCGTGTCCGCCATCGGTGGCGAGGTGTCCTTTGCCCGACTGACGGAGCGGAACCACTGACTTCCCCCATACCACGAAGCAGTGGTTAGAGGTGGGGAAGAGGGCGTTGTCGGCACAAGTCACCGTTCCCACCCACGGGTCTTTCACGAGAGCCAGTTTAAACATCGCCGCCACCACCTCGATACTCCGAATCGAAAGGGTGTCGGAGTCGGCAAAGCGAATGCGAAACATCCTGTCGCCAAGCGAAGCACGTTGTTTCTCTAGCAGCGAGGGGATGTCGCTGTTGTAGTAGAACCGCTTGTCGTCCTCATCGGTGATTTTCTCAGGGCGGATGCCCACCAAGCGCAAGTCAGCAGCACGCGCTCCATCGATATCACTCTCACCATAAGGCAGTTCAAACACTAGGGCGGGATAGCGTTTCATCAGGTCTTCCACCGATTTCGGATTGGCGAGTTCCTTAGGGCAATCCTTGCCTTGGTCTACCAGATGCTGGAGGAGAAGATTCGACTTCTTCACAAACCCCTTGTCGCTGGCTGGCACATAGACGTCGCCGGCTGCCGAAGAGCCTATCTCAGTGCATCGCTTGCAGAACGTGAAGAGCGCGATAATGACGACCAATACAGCCACCACCCACTTCACCAGTTTGCCATAGCGCTCCCACCAGCGGCGGTCTATCTGTGGAGCAGTGGGGTCAGAGGCAGCAGAAGGGGATATAGGCCGCTGATAGCGGTGCGGCGACCTTGCCGGGGAGACAGGGAATTCCTTGTCATTAGGAGTTTCTGGGCTATATGGGCTGGCTGGGCTTTCTGGGCTTTTGGGGCTGACAGGGCTTTCTGGGCGTTGTGGTATGCCGTGGCGCCAGTCTTGGATGATGATGGTGGCAGGGTCGGTGCGCCATGAACCAAGGTCATCGTAATGGGCCACTATACGCAGGTAGGGGCTGAGGATACGGCTAGCGGCACAACGGCTCACCACGCCATAGCCCAATGAGGCTTGCTTGCGCAGGTCTTCAGGCAGATTGTCGATGGCATGGAGAATGGTGAACAGTTGTGGTGAAGATGTCACATTGTCAGCAGACGACCGCATACTGTCATCGAGTCGTATGAACAGTCTCTTCTGATGCCTGATGCAATGGGCAATGGTGTCGGAAAGTTGTGCTTCTTCGGGAGTGACCGCCTCGGGTCTTTCGTTGGAAACGACCAGATGTCCTTCCATTACTTGGTTGGCCTCGTCGTATTGGCGCAGTGAAGGCAAGGCAGCAATAAGTGGAGTGAGTCGGTGCCCGATACTGGTGCAGTCGGCATCGCTTATCTCGTATACCAACCGCATGGCATAGGAACGTGAGGACCCAAACTGTGTCATTGCGCCCTGTGTGAGCGAGAGGGTGAGGAGACCGTTCTCGGGATGAACAAACGAATAGAGTGCTGCCGACCGTTCATCGGCGCCATTGCCAAGCCAAGCGCACAAGGCATCGGCCTGACTGCTCACCCCTGGTGTGTAGGCAAGCACTGTGTCGCCAGGAGAGGTGGCGGTCGCCCCCATCACCTTGCACTCCACCTTCAGCGAAATACCGTCGGCCATGTTCTTGCCGGTATATTGTTCGTTGCTCATATTCAGATTTCCGTTCCGTAGAGATAATTCAATATCTTGCCGGCATGGTTATGCTCATCCTTGATGTCATAGACGCCATGCATGAAGAGGATATTCGTAGTAAGTTGCAGCGCGCCAAAAAACGCCCTGAGGTTGTATTGACGGGCATTGCCCACAAACGAGGTGGAGTCGCCTTTCAGGTGCGAACAGAAATTAAACCTGTTGTCGATGGGTGTGGCAACGAAATAGACTCTTCGGGGCAAGCCACAGAGCATCTCAAAGGCAGCGGTATCAGCGGTGCTGCTCTTTGCTATCCTATTGTCTGCCAACATGAAGGCCTCGATATGGCTCTCCACATACTCGTCAAGAAGTGCGCCACCCGGCACGGTGTAGTTGTCGGCACTGTTGAAGAGTGTCGCCAGCGTATCGGGCAGGTCGAGTTGCTGGCATTGGTCGTAGAGGGTATCGAGCAACCGCAGTGCCGCCTCCTCGCCTTGTTGGGCTGCTGCATGCAGGCGGCCGCCGGCACGCGATGCGATATCTGCCAAATATTCATCCATCGACAGCCATTGCGGCAAGTCGGCATAATCGACGGGAGGCTGGTAAGTGGCGGGAGGATTCTTGCGCAGAAGACCATGCGAACAGGCTTGGCGAAAGAGCAGCAGGAAATGGCTGTACACCAAGTTGATGTCGGCTCCCGAGAGTTCATACACTTGTCGGAAGCCCTGTTCTGCCATCACGCCATCGATACCCTTAAACACCAGATACCAGTTTTTCTTGCCTAAGTCACTGTATGCTGTAAGTGCCTCCATCGCCCCCATCATTCGTGTGAAGGCGTTGGCATCGGTGGGATTCTCGCCAGCCGACAGGGGCAGGCAACACTGGTCGACCACCACAACGTCGGTAGACTTGAAGGTGAAGTAATGGAAATAGAAATGTTTTTTCAGCGACTGGCGGAACAGGTCGCGGCTGGGCATGGAGAGACCCTTGTCTACCTCGAGCAATGTCCAGGCATCGCCGATGGCATTGAGGGCGGAGTCGGTATCAAACTCCAGGAAGCGCTCAAAGAGTTGTTCGCCACTGAGATAGTGGCGCCGGCGACCTTTCCTATAGCCCTGTCGCACGTAGTAGGCGATGCGGTTGGGTGTAGGCATATAACTCTCCGAGGAGGCTTGCAGACTTTGTGCATTGGCCGACGGACGGATAGTGTTGCTCCATCCACGCTCTGCCTTGCTCTCAAACTCCACCACGCGCACCACCTTCCCACTCTCACGGTTCCTGTATTCGGTATAGGCGAAAATTTTGTTCTTGCATGCCATCAAGGCCCTCATCACCGCCGTGAACAGTTTGATAGACTCCTCTGTCATCACCTCTCCCGGCACGTCGATGAACTCCACCTTGACCACCTTGCCGAACTCGCTCTTGAAATGCGACACGTAATGGTTTTCCTGACGGCAGGCATACACGGGGGTCTTCTCCACGCTGTCGCCCACCCTCACGATATCCTTTGTCTGCCGGTGCAGGCTACGGTCGCGGTATTCATCTACCACTTCAAGGTCCAACTTCTCCAGCGAACCTACGATGTCTTGCAGCAAGTAGGTCTTGCCTACCCCTACCGACCCCACCACGGCGAGTCTGACACGTGCCTCCACGCGACGGTCGAAGCGCCACTGGCGGAAAGAGTTGTAAAGCGATGAAAAATAACCAAACATATACTATGGATTCTATGAATTCAACATCAACGGCGCAAATCCGGACGGGTAAGCCGTGTGGCCGTCATCACGGCGAGCAGCAGTGTACTCTCCAAAGCCTCACCCACCGAGTCGACTCCCAGGCCGGGGTTCAAACGCCCCGTGAAGGGGAAGTGCCCGGTGTAGGAACAATAGAGATATACCGACGTGCCCACCCACATCATCATTGCCAGCAGGCGCCATACCAGCCTCACGTCGAGGGGCATGCTGCCGCGGTTGGTGCTTCGGGGCAGGCTATAGAGCGTCACGGCTGCCACCAAGAGTATCAACAGCCCGAAATACACGACATAGGCACCCAGCCCGTAAGTACCGAAGAAAGCGGCCTGCAAAGACACGTCGTTGAGCACCACGGGCGACTGTCCCGTCGACACCGAGGGGTGTAGGATGTGGCGTTCGGGCGAGAGGGGATCGGCACCACTGGTGTTGTACATATAGTGCATCATCACCGTCATGAACTCAGTGTCACTCACCGCATAGCGGTAGCCCGAGTCGCGGTATTTCTCAAACTGCGAAAACATATGGAAGCGGCGTGTCGACCGACTATAGTCCACCTCATCGGCATCGGTGAGGGCAGAGATGATATTGGGGGCGAGCACTGCCAGAGCCAGCACGCCAGCCACTGCAGCAACCACCCATCGCCGCTCACGCTCATTGACCTTGTACTCCCTGGCATTGGGACTCCCATTCTGGTATTTGTAGGCGATGAGATAGAAAGTGACGGTGAGCAGCACAATGCCCAGATAGTTGGTGAAATAGCCTTTGTCGGCAGTGGGCATGAGGATGGCGGCACCAAGAAACATCAGCGAGAGGAGCAGCATCTTGGCGAAAGCCCACAGGCGGCCCGGTGAGAAGTCCACCTGCATGAGCGACCAACTCAGACCGAAGACCACCAGGAGGGTGATGAACACCGTGGAGAAATTGCCGGGCAGCACCGACACAGCAGCCACTGCAGCACACAGCAACAGCACAAGGATGGCAGAAGGCAGGTTGACGTAACGGCTCAGCACCGTCATCAGCGGCCAACGGCGGGTGAGCCGTTCGCTCTGGCGCTGTGCCCAAGCCATAGGCCGTGACTTCAACCTCGGTCGCCAAAGGTTCCTCACCACGAGGGCGGCGATGGCGAGCAGATTGAAGAGCAACAACGTATAGGGCACGCTGCGGTGCAGGTCGTTCACGCCGCTGAGTTCCGACCAATGAAGCACATTGGCAGAGAACACCTCTCCGGGGAGATAGGAACGCAGCACCTCACGGCTGAAGTACTGGTCGGCATGGCGCAGGGCCATACCGCAGAGCATCACCAACGCCGCAGCCACGACCACAGCCACCCAACGGTGCCACCGGCTCTTCCGCTTGTGGGCCATATGTCGGGGAGTGGTGAGGAAATCATGGTTGAAGAGGAGCGACAGACAGAACAAGAGGGTGAGCATCAGTGCTACCGAAGGCACTGTCATGCCCGTAAGTTTCTCGAAATAAGGATAGGTCCATGAGAGTTTGAGGGCAATCATCACCCTTCCCACTCCATAGGCAAAGGCGATAGTGACTACCATGCGGAACCCCCACGGCAATCTGTCGGCCCACTCACTCTTGCCGATGATGTTCACCTTGCTCACATCCACCAATCTGGGATAGGCGAAGAACACCACGAGGAACACTACAAGGGGCAGCCAGAGATAGGAGAGCACAAACCCCATGTTGATGACTCCCACCTGAAGAATCACCTTTCCTACCCCACCATCCACATCCATGTGCTGCAGCGAGGGCAAGAGCAGGAAAGGAGTGGCGAGCCGATGGTCTTCCACCATGATGCTGTCGGAGAACACGCTCACATGGGCCACCTCCTGGCGCACGTTGGTGGCGAAAGCAGGCAGATAGAGACTGCGGTCGAGCGGCATCGACCCATCGCTCTGCTGCAGGGTGAGCAGAGAGGAGTTATGTCCGGCAAGGGCCATCAGCGTGTCGCAGTCTTCGGTATAGGTCAGGGGCTTGGGGAAACGCACCTGTGTAGTTTTGCCCTCTGACAAAAGCATCACATGACCTGCTCCCCAGGCGGTGGTGAGCAGCACGGGCTTGGCCATGTAACTCACGCCATCGATGGTGAAGAACCCGCCATCGCCACTCTCTTTGAAGCAGTACTCCGCCATTCTGAAGAACTGTATCTTGCAATGGCTGTCGGCATGGCCGCTGGTGGTGTAGCCCACCGTCTGGCCTTCACCGGAGAGGGTGGTGCTGCCGTCAAGAATCACCAACTGCCATGGACCGTAAGCGAAGGTGGTCTTCTCACGATAGAGGAAGGAGCGCAACGAGCGACGGTCGATGAAACCTTGGCCAGGATGCTGTTTCTCGAGGAGATTGCGTAAGAGCACATACTGTGAATTGTGGTGCCCCATCAACTCACCCAACTGGCCTACCGCCAACGACATCCTCTCGCCTCCCACTGCTACGTCGATGGTTTGGCCATCATGAAGAGCATGGAGGTTGGGATTGCTGTTGTTCACCTTGAAATAGCAGAGCGAGTCGCTGCGCAGGCACTCGTCGCTCACCTGCCAGGCGAAGCCATCTCCGTCGCGAGTCACCTTGAGAAAACCCTGGGGTATCTTGTCGAAACACACGCCCGACTGTCGCCCCACCGTCACCTCTTCGGTGGCGGGCAGGTCGAAGCCCTCGACAGACAGGATCATCCTGCGCTGTATGCGTGAAAGCATCAGCACACACAATGCCACGAGGCAGAGCGTGAGACATACGACGATGCGGTAGTTTTTGTTCATTGGTGTCGATATAACATGTTGGCACAGGCCGCAGTGGCCTTCACACAGAGATATGGAGGACAAATTTATATATAATCAAACATATCAAACTGCAAAACAAGCAATATTTTCGTTTTTTTTTCAAGAATTAACCTTGAGTAAATGAAAAGAAAGGGCGTGTATATCATAGACGGGAAGAAATACATCTAGTGAGGCTTGCTTCAATGCTACTGCTTATTTTGGATGACGGTGGAAGGAGGACATTCGTACATCACTCTGGCATGGTTGGTACGAATCAATTGTTTTTCAAGGTGGCGGCCTGTGGTAGGGTCAATCATATCACGAAAGACCTGCCCATTACGGTAAATCACCCCTTCTTCGTTTGAGAAATGCTCGTTCTCGACATAAATATGGAAAGTATGAGGCTGTCGTTCCACGGCACGTAACTCTCCACACAGATATTCACCATCTACTTTTAGACGGAGTTGATAGGTATTGGATGTCTCATTCTTGAATCGATAGTCAACATAGTTGTAGGAGATACTTGTACCCGTGCCAAAAGGGATTTTCCTGCCAAAGTCGGGAAAGAGATCCACCCCGTCATGATGATGATGTTCAACGATGGTCAGTTCACTATGAAGCACCATCCAGTGAATCAAGTTCGACAACTGGCATAAACCGCCCCCAATACCCTTCGACGGCTGTCCTTGAGCAATAATCAGTCCTTCCTTATATCCTTTTTTTCTGCCGGTCCGTCCAACCAGTTTCCACACAGAGAACGTCTCGCCAGGATGAATCATCAGCCCGTTGATATGTGCCACTGCCAACTCCAAATTGGTGGCTTTGTTCTCCTGCAACTGCATATTTACATTGCCCAAGCGACGACGGATAAGAGAGTTGTGACGATATACGAGAATGGGCAAAGAATCCTCTGACCGTTCCTTGGCAAAACGAGTAGCCTGGAACAGGTCTTTCACATGTCGTTTCAATATTTCTTTCTCCATCGAGATACGATAAGTGAGAGGAGACAACTCACAAAACAGTTTCCTTTTCATTTTTGTTGGATTGTATGGTTCAAATCATTCTTTCCCCTGACGATATTCTGCTGGGGTAAGGCCGGTAAGCCGACGGAAATACTTGGAGAAAAACGACGGAGAGGGGAAATGCAGGTCTTCTGCTATCTGTGCCACCGATTTGTCAGAATGCTTGAGCACCACCTTTGCTTCAGTTACTAAGGCACGGTCTATCCACTCCTTCGCCGAAGCACCGCTTACCTCGCGCACCACACTGCCCAGATAGCGTTGTGTGAGGCACATGCGGTTGGCATAATAGCCTATTTTATGTTCTTGCCGCACATGACTGTTCACCAACTGAATGAAGCGGTTGAAAATATCGGTGCCATGCGAGGGACTCAACCTACGCTCCACATCCAACCCATACAGATGGTTGTAATACTGCATGAGCGATGCCACGATGGCATCGAATGCCTCACGGCAGAAGGGTTGGGTGTGAACCATCAGCCAGAGGCTTTCTATGATTTGCTCAATCAAGGCACGCTGTTCGGTATCCACCTGCATCCGGAAGTCACGCACACTGCCATTGAAGAGCGCAGGGACACGGCCGACAGAGAAAGGCAAGTCGCGGAACAACACCACAGCTTTGATTTGCAAGTCGGGTGAAACACTGATGGGCTCGACAATGCTCCCCGGTCCGATAAACGCCATCATCCCCGCCTTGATATGCCGCTCAATGAGGTTGATACGTCCATGTACCTCTCCTTTCACCACTAATCCCATACGATAATCATTGATGAGGAGCGGTGCCTTCCGACTGAAGAAAAAACCAAACAGTCCTACCCCTTGGCCATGAAGCACCGCAAAGTCGCTGTTGAAGTAAAAACCCAGAGCCTCGTCGGCATTATGCTCCACGGCATCACGTATCAAAGAAAGGTCAAATCGTTCGGGTCGTTTCTTTTTCATTTTGTAGACTATTTGCAGTAATATTACCGCAAATATACTCATTTTTTGGCTTTTTTGTATAATTCTATCCAAGAAATCGTACAAAAAGAACATCATTCACTCCTTTTGGGTATGTCGTCTGCAAGATTTTTGCCGTAATTTTGCCCCCGAGAAACCAACCCATCCCAATATGAGAAAAATACTGATTGCTATGGCCCTGCTCCCTCTGAGTCTCTTCGCTCAGACCTTAGACGAATGCGTGCGAGCCGCCGAGCGCAACTATCCCCTCATCAGACAGTACGACCTCATCGGAAAGACCACCCAACTGACAGTAGACAACATCCAGAAAGGATGGCTGCCACAAGTCACGGCATCGGCACAGGCTACCCTCCAGAGCGACGTTGCGGCTTGGCCTTCGGAGATGCAAACCATGCTCAATCAGATGGGCATACATCTCAAGGGACTGAAAAAAGACCAGTACCGAGTGGGTATCGACATCCAGCAGACCCTCTTCGACGGCGGCACCATCAGCCACCAGAAAGAAATTGCCCGTCGGCAAGGTGAGGTGGAAGCCGCGCAAAACGAGGTGTCGCTCTATGCCGTGCGCCAAAGGGTGAATGAGATGTTTTTCGGCCTGTTGCTCATCAATGACCAGAAACAACTCAACCATAACCTGCAAGCCGTGCTCAGTGCCAACGAAGAGAAACTCGCCTCGATGTTCAGAAACGGCACCGCTGCCGAGAGCGACTACCTTGCCATGAAAGCCGAACGGCTCACCGCCGAACAAAACGCCATCAGCCTTGAATCACAATATGCCACGATGGCACAGTTGCTCAGCCTCTTCTGCGGAATCGAGGTGACATCGCCTGTCAGGCCATCGATGGCAGAGGCACAGCGACAAGGCAGCGGAGACACCCGTCCAGAACTCAAGGCCATCGATGCCCAGTTGCGGTTGGCTGATGCCCGAGAGAGAGCCATCGATGCTGCCCTCATGCCACGGCTGAGCGTCTTCGCCTCAGGATTCTACGGTTATCCCGGTTACAATATGTTCGACGACATGATGCACCACCGCTGGACACTCAACGGCATGATAGGCCTGCGCATGCAATGGAATATCGGTGCCCTCTACACCCGGAAGAACGACCGCCAGAAAATCGCCTTCCTGCGCGACAGTTACCAGGTGCAGCGTGACGTCTTCCTCTTCAACAACAACCTGCAAGGCCAACAACAAGCCCAGGAGATGGCACGGTACCAACAGTTGATGGACGGCGACGACGAGATTATCAACCTGCGTGCCAAGGTGCGCACGGCGGCAGAGTCGAAACTCACGCACGGCATCATCGCTACCAGTGACCTCATCAAGGAAATCAACAACGAGAACAACGCCCGAGTGCAGAAATCCATCCACGAGATAGAAATGCTCAAACAGGCCTTCGACCTGAAAATCACAATGAACCAATAGAAGCCCAACAATATGAAGAAGACCATACTGATCGCAAGTCTGGCACTCATCATCGCCGCTTGCAGCAAGAAAGAGAAAGCCTACGACGCTACCGGCACCTTCGAGGCCACCGAGGTCACCCTCTCGGCTGAGGCTACCGGACAACTCACCCTCCTCTCCGCCGACGAGGGGCAGGAGGTGGCACACGGTTCGGTGATAGGGTATGTGGACAAGAAGCAACTTGAACTGAAGAGACAGCAACTTGAAGCCTCGCTCCGCCAACTCGATGCCAGCCGCGAGCAGTTGTCGGCCACCCGCTCATCCAACGACAGCCGCCAACTCGACATGGAGAAACAACTCGCCACCATCCGCCAGCAGATAGCCAATGCCCAGCGCGAGAAACAACGGTTCAGCGAACTGTATAAAGACGGTGCGGTGGCCCGCAAGCAGGTCGACGACATCGCCTACCAAATCAGCGTGCTCGAAAAACAACTTGCCGCCACCGAAGACCAGATACGCAGCAACAACGCCGCCTTCGACGACCAGAACCGCGGTATCAGCGCACAGATAGAAGGCGTGGCCCAACAAGCCGATGGCATAACGGCACAAATAGCACAAATCGATGACCAGATAGCCAATGCCGATATCGTGTCGCCCATCAAGGGCACCATCATCGAGAAGTACGTCGAGAACGGTGAGTTCGTGACCACCGGCAAGCCATTGCTCAAAATCGCCGACACCCAAAATATGTTCATCCGCGCCTATGTCACCTCGGCACAGTTGCAGGGCATCAAGGTGGGCCAGAAGGTAAAAGTCTTCACTGACTACGGTGACGAACAGAAACATTCGTATGAAGGCACTGTGACGTGGATCAGCAACCGGTCGGAATTCACGCCCAAAACCATCCTCACCGACGATGAGCGCGCCGACCTCGTATATGCCGTGAAGATAGCCATCAAGAACGACGGTTTTGTGAAGATAGGCATGTATGGTGAAGTGAAGTTCTGAAATACCGCAATACGATGAATGCCATAGAGGTCAGCCACATATCAAAATCCTACGGTAAGGTGAAAGCACTCGACGACGTGTCGTTCAGCGTCGACAAGGGCGAGGTGTTCGGACTCATCGGTCCCGATGGAGCCGGGAAGACCACGATGTTCCGTATCCTGTGCACCTTGCTGAAGCCCCAGGCAGGCACCGCCCAGGTCGATGGTTTCGACGTGGTGAGGCAGATGACCGATATCCGCCGGAGAGTGGGATACATGCCCGGCAGATTCTCACTCTACCAAGACCTCACCGTGAGAGAGAACCTCGAATTCTTCGCCACCCTCTTCGGCACCACCATTGATGAAGGCTACGACAGCATCCGTGCCATCTACTCGCAGATAGAGCGGTTCGACGACCGCAAGGCTGGGGCCTTGTCGGGCGGCATGAAACAGAAACTGGCTCTCTCGTGCGCCCTGGTGCATCAGCCGTCGGTGCTCTTCCTCGACGAGCCCACCACTGGCGTCGACCCTGTGAGCCGCAAGGAGTTCTGGGAGATGCTGGGCTCGCTGAAAGAACGAGGCATCACCATCGTAGCCTCCACACCTTATCTCGATGAGGTGCGCCAATGCGAACGGGTGGCCTTCCTCAACGAGGGACGGTTGCAGGGCATCGACAAGCCCGATGTCATCCTCGACCGCTTCGCCGACATCTTCAACCCTCCTGCCATCGAACACGGTCAGACTTCCCACTACGATGCAGAAAACGTCATCGAGGTAGAACACCTCGTCAAGGCCTTCGGGTCGTTCCATGCCGTCGACGACATCTCGTTCACCGTGCGGCGGGGTGAGATTTTCGGTTTCCTCGGTGCCAATGGTGCGGGAAAGACTACTGCCATGCACATGCTCACCGGACTCAACCAGCCCACTAGCGGCACGGGACGCGTGGCAGGTTATGACATCCGCACCGAGCACGAGCAAATCAAGAAGCACATCGGCTATATGTCGCAGAAATTCTCGCTCTATGAAGACCTTACCGTGGCGGAGAACATCCGGCTCTTCGCTGGTATCTACGGCATGAACGACAAGGACATCAAGCGCAAGACCCATGAACTCCTCAGCCGTCTGCAGTTCACCGACCACAAAGACGCCCTTGTTGCCTCCCTACCCCTCGGATGGAAACAGAAACTCGCCTTCTCCGTGGCCATCCTCCACGAGCCTGCCATCGTCTTCCTCGATGAACCCACCGGGGGAGTCGACCCCGCCACACGGCGACAGTTCTGGCAACTCATCTACGATGCCGCAGCACGGGGCATCACCGTGTTTGTGACGACACACTACATGGACGAGGCAGAATACTGCGACCGCATCTCCATCATGGTAGACGGCAAAATCAGCGCTATGGGGTCGCCCAGCGAACTGAAACAGCGATTCCATCTGCCTGATATCGACCATGTTTTCACTTACCTGGCAAGACAAGCCACCCGAAGCAGCGACTAAGACATGAAACAGTTTCTCTCTTTCGTCATCAAGGAAACCCGCCACATCCTGCGCGACAAGCGCACGATGCTCATCCTCTTCGGCATGCCCGTGGCGATGATGCTCATCTTCGGATTTGCCATTACCACCGACGTGAAAAACGTGCGCACCGTCATCGTCACCTCCTCGATGGACCACCTGACCCAACAAGCCGTCGACCGGTTGGCGGCATCCGAATATTTCACCATCACGGCAACCATCGCCACGCCCAAGGAAGCCGAACTGCTCATCCGAAATCAGAAAGCCGATATGGCCATCGTCTTCGCGCAAGACTTTGGTGCGAAGATGGGAGAAAGCATACACCCCATGAGTGTCTCAAAAAGGAAACCTCTCGTGCAGTTCATCATCGACGGCACCGACCCCAACATGGCGCAACAATGGACAACCTATGCCACCGGGGTGCTCACCAACACGTCGGGCAGCCTGGTGAACCTGAAGATGCTCTACAACCCCCAGATGAGATCGGCCTACAACTTCGTGCCTGCCATTATGGGTATGCTCCTCATGCTTGTATGCGCCATGATGACCTCTATCTCCATCGTGCGTGAGAAGGAGCGTGGCACAATGGAAGTGCTGCTCGTTTCGCCGGTCAAGCCCTTAATGGTGGTTGTCGCGAAGGTCGTCCCCTACATGTTACTCGCCTTCATCATCCTCACCACCATCCTGCTGATGGGACACTTCGTGCTCGGCGTACCCCTCCATGGCTCCATCGTCTGGATTTACCTCGTGAGCACCATCTACATCCTGCTCGCCCTCTCACTCGGACTGCTCATCTCCAACATTGCCAACAGCCAACTCATGGCATTGCTCCTCTCTGCCATGGTGCTCCTCGTGCCCATTATCATGCTCTCGGGCATGATGTTCCCCGTGGAGTCGATGCCGAAGATATTGCAGTGGCTGTCGCTCGTCGTACCGCCACGCTACTACATTGCCGCTATGCGCAAACTCATGATAATGGGCGTGGGCATCGGAGAGGTGGCCCACGAAGTAACAGTTCTCACGGGATTCACCATCGTACTTCTCGCCATCTCACTGGCAAAGTTCAACAAACGCCTTGAATAGCCATGACATTGAAATACCTCATACAGAAAGAGTTCTTGCAGATACGCCGCAACGCATTTCTGCCCCGACTCATAATCGTGTTCCCCATCGTGATGATGTGTGTGATGCCGTGGGTGATGAGCATGGAGGTGAAGAACATTGTGGTCAGCGTGGTAGACAACGACCACAGCACCCGTTCGCAGCAACTGGTGCACAGCATCGAGGCTTCCAAATACTTCATCTTCAACGGGCAAAAGCCCACCTATCAGGCAGCATTGAAAGAGATAGAAAAGAGCGAGACCGATATCGTACTGGTCATCCCACCACACTACAGCCGTGACCTGACATTGGGCCGGCAGCCACAGGTGCTCATTGCCGCCAATGCCGTGAATGGCACCAAGGGAGGCATTGGCAGCGCCTACCTCTCGCAGATTGTGACCACCAGCGCCCTGCCCAGCACAGAAGCCATCATATCGGAAATCTCCACTTTGATTCTCTACAACAAGCACCTCAACTACAAAGTTTTTATGATTCCAGCCCTCTTTGCCATGGTGATGATGCTGATGTGCGGTTTCCTGCCCACACTCAACATCGTGGGAGAGAAAGAGGCGGGAACCATCGAACAAATCAACGTCACACCAGTGTCGAAGAGGACGTTCATTCTGGCAAAACTCATCCCCTACTGGCTCATCGCCCTCTTCATCATCACCATTTGCCTCCTCCTCTCATGGCTCATCTACGGCATCACGTGCCAAGGACCAATATGGCTTGTCTTCGCCCTGGCGATGTCGGTGGCACTCTTCTGGAGCAGTTTCGGCCTTATCATCTCCAACTACTCCGACACCATGCAGCAAGCCATCTTCGTGATATGGTTCTTCGTGGTCACCATGCTGTTGCTCAGCGGACTTTTCACCCCCACACGGTCGATGCCATCATGGGCATACGCCACGACCTACATCAACCCCATGCACTATTTCGTGGAAGCCATCCGAACGGTGTTCGTCCGTGGCGGTGGACTGCAGAGCGTCGGCCACCAACTGCTGGCACTCCTCGCCATCGGCTCGGTGATGGCATTTTGGGCAGTGAAGAGTTATAAGAAGAACCGTTGATTCCAGGCTTCGCCCAATTAGGCGTATTTTCATTTTGATGGTTAGATAAGAAGACTCAAAAAACAACCTTTGTTTTGCATTGTCTTTGGTTTTTACTATATTTGCATTTCATAAATGCCAACCATTTAACCATCTTGAAATAATATGGCTAAGAAACAGACTTTAATTTTATTTGAAGTCGCCCTCATATCATGGTTATGTATGGCCATTTCGCTGCCCATAGCCGCTCAATCCTCCATCGACTTGCGGGGACGATGGCAGTTTGCTATCGACCGCAGCAGCGAGGGGGTAATGCCCTTACGGTATACTGAGACCATCACGCTGCCGGGGTCGATGCTCACCAACGGCAAAGGCGACCCCGTAAGTGTCAACACGCAGTGGGTGGGGTCGCTCTACGACTCATCCTACTTCTTCAACCCACGGATGGAACCCTACCGGCAACCGGGCAAAACGAAATTCCCGTTCTTTCTCACCCCTTCACGGCACTACGTAGGCAATGCTTGGTACCAACGCACGGTGGTAGTGCCCAAGACATGGAAGAAACGCCGCGTGACACTCTTTCTCGAACGGCCCCACATCGAAACCACCGTCTATGTGAACGGCAAGGAAGTGGGTCATCAAATGTCGCTCAGCGTTCCACACCAGTATGATATAACCGGTGCCGTGAGGTTCGGCAAGAAGAACACCATCACCATCAAGGTGTATAACGGCATAGAGAACGTGTGTGTGGGACAGGACTCCCACAGCGTGACCGACCAAACACAAGGTGACTGGAACGGTATTGCCGGACGCATCGAACTTCGGTCGTTGCCCCTCATCCACCGACTACGCGTGAACACCGACATCACGACGGCCACGGCACATATCCTCCTCAACGACACCACCTACAACATTCGCCTGCCACAACCCCTGAAGTTGTGGAGCGAGACTACACCCCACCTGTATACCGAACGGCTACCCTATCGCGGCGACACCGTCAGCGTGACCTTCGGCGTGCGTGAGATAGCCACACAGGGCAGACACCTGATGCTCAACGGCCACGAAATCAAATTGCGCGGTACGGTAGAGAACTGCTGCTTCCCCGAGACAGGCTATCCCCCTACCGACGTGGCATCATGGCTGCGCATTCTCGGCAAATGCAAGGAATACGGCATCAACCACGTGCGCTTCCATAGTTTCTGTCCGCCCGATGCCGCCTTTCAGGCTGCCGACCAACTCGGTCTGTACCTGCAGCCCGAAGGACCATCGTGGCCTAACCACGGCGTGAGGCTGCGACGCGGCATGGTCATCGACCAATACCTCACCGATGAGTGCAAGCGCATCGTCGACACCTACGGTCACCACCCATCGTTTGTGATGCTCGCCGCCGGCAACGAACCCGCCGGCGACTGGGTGGCATGGGGCAAGGACTTCGTGGCACAGATGCGCGACTACGACCCCTCACGCCTCTACTGCACAGCGAGCGTTGGCGGCGGATGGGCATGGGACGAGGGGTCCGACTACCATGTGAAAGGTGGTGCCCGCGGACTGGATTGGGACAACCACGCCCCACAAAGCACCGACAACTTCGACGAGGGGATGCGCCTGCCCCGCAACTTCAAGCCCTCCGACGGAAAGCCAGAGAACAACGAACCTTGCATCAGTCATGAACTGGGACAATGGTGCGCTTTCCCCGACCTCAATGAAACCAAGGAATACACCGGAGCCTACAAAGCCGCAAACTTCGAGATTTTCGCCGACCTCCTCAAGGCCAACGACATGGAAGGACAAGCCCGCAAATTCCTTATGTCCAGCGGACGGCTGCAGACACTCGCCTACAAATACGACATCGAACGCAACCTGCGCACACGCGACTACGCCGGATTCCAGATGCTCAGCCTCAACGACTACAGCGGTCAGGGTACTGCCCTCGTGGGTGTGCTCAACGTGCATTGGCGCGAGAAAGGCTACTGCACTGCCAACGACTGGCGGGAGTTCTGTGCCCCCACCGTACCCCTCGCCCTATGGCCACGGTTCGTCTACAACGCCGGCGACACCCTGCGGATAGGCACGATGGTCTACGACACCACTGGCTCTGCCATCGACAACATCCGTTACACCCTGACCGAAGATGGACACACCCTGGCAGAGGGGACAGTAGCCGTTGGCGATACGATCACCTACCCCACAGATGGCATCGACAAGCCCACACGGCTCACCCTGCGCATCACCGCCGGCAACGGCAGCAACCATTATGAGTGCTGGGTCTACCCCAACAATCCCCTGCCCACTGCCGACGGCATCCACATCACCGACACCCTCGACAGTCGTGCCCTCGACGTGCTCCGCAACGGGGGAAAGGTACTCATCTGTGCCGGAGGGAAGATACGCTTCGGCAATGACATAAGCCATCACTTCCTGCCTGTGTTCTGGAACACCAGTTGGTTTAAGATGCGCCCACCTCACACCACTGGGGCGTATATCCAGAAAGAACATCCCGTGTTTGCCGACTTTCCCACCGACGACTGGCAGAACCTGAACTGGTGGGAACTCACCAACCGCGCGCAGGTGATGAATCTTGCACTATGGCCCACCGACTACCAGCCCATCGTGCAGCCCATCGACACCTGGCATATCTCACGCAAACTGGGCATGATGGCAGAGGCAAACGTGTCGGGCGGAAGGTTGCTCATCACCACCCTCGACCTGCAGACCGACCTCGCCCACCGGCCTGCGGCACGCCAACTGCGCCTCTCTTTGCTGCGCTATATGCAGTCGGAGCGATTCCGACCCACCATCACCATCCCGCGCGAAGTCATCACCCATCTCTTCGAGCACGAGGCACCAAGTGTAGACATGTTTACCAAGGACTCTCCCGATGAGTTGAAACCCAAATTGAAGTAACATCATAAAAAAATTATACATGAAAATCCCATCACTCCTTACCATCGCTGTCGCCATCCTCTTCACCCTGACAGCCTGTCACGACACCCCTACCACCACCCTCCCCTTATTGGTGCGCGGCAACATGACCAACACGGGCGACACCCTCATCGCCCTGACACTGGAGAACCAGAACAACCCCGAAGAAATCACCGTGAGCAACGGCCAATTCGAGAAGAGCATCAGCGTATCTTCACCCACCCCGATGGTCCTTGCCTCTCCTGCCGTGCTGCGGCAACAGCAAGGCGCGTTGATACAAATCATCGCCATGCCCGGCGACACCCTCATCCTCTCCGGTGATGCCATGGGCGAATATACCATGAGCGGCTCTGCCTTCTACAAGCAGTATGACGAGGTGGCCAAAGCGCTCAACGGTATCAATCAGCGCGACACACTCCAACAACTGTGTCTCGACTTCATCAAGAGCCACCCCAACTATGAGGCTTCTGTAGAAATGGTAGGCGTGCTGAGCAGCATCTCACCGGAAAAGATGAAAGAGGGCATCGCCCTGCTCTCTCCCGATGTGAGAAACGGGCGCATGAAGACCCTGATTGACGAAATAGTGAAAACGGCAGAGAGCAGCCAGCAGAACATGCCGCCCACATTGGCAGAGGGCAGTGAGGCTCCCGACTTCACCCTCGCCGACATCAATGGCAGTCAGCAGAGTCTGAAGGCCTTGCGCGGCAAGGTGGTAGTCATCGATTTCTGGGGGTCATGGTGCGGCTGGTGCATCAAGGGTTTCCCGAAGATGAAAGAATATTATGAGAAATATAAAGGAAAGATGGAGATTCTTGGTGTAGACTGCAACGACACCCAACAAGCATGGCGCAAGGCGGTCGCCGACAATGCCCTGCCATGGCTGCACGTCTACTGTCCTAAGGAGAGTCCGCTTTTAGGCCAGTATCAGATTCAAGGATTCCCTACCAAAGTCATCGTCTCGGCCGAAGGGAAGATTGTCCGCACCGTTATTGGCGAGGACCCGCAATTCTACACCTTCCTCGATGAACTGTTGAAATGACGGTTCAACTTTTATGATGAGGTGGTGGACCCTTCTTCATCTTGAAGTTTCGGGTTCACATACAGTGCCGTTGTGAACTTGACAAAGACCATGTAGGTGTCGATAAACTTGGAGAATGCTTTCTTAAAGTTGAAGGCATCCATGTTGCATTCAATTGCAGTCTTCGGGGTTACATCAATTGTTCTCATAATATTTTCTGTTAATAGTAATACTTGATCGTTGTTTATTCTCGACAGACGGGGCTGTCTTTGTTATTGCTGAAACAAAGATAGGATGATTTGAACCACCTGCAATGGATTTTCGCCATTTCTTGCGAAATAAGGTGCGACAGGAAAACAAATAAGCGACAAACAAAGAAAAATGGCGATAAAAATGTCGCAATCATCCTCAAAAGAAAAGAAATCACCACCCCGGACTTTCAAAAAAGTCAGATTGTTAAACAAGATGGAGTAAAACCCAACTATCAGGACGAGTGAAACAAAAAAAGGAAAATTGTTTTGTGGTAAGGATGTTTTTTGCTATTTTTGAGCAAAAATAGAAAAACTATGGCAACAATAGACGACAAGAAAGTGATTTTCTCGATGGTGGGCTTAAGCAAGACCATTCAGCAGAACCAGAAACAAGTACTCAAGAACATCTACCTAAGTTTCTTCTACGGAGCGAAAATCGGTATCATCGGACTCAACGGTGCCGGTAAATCCACCTTGATGAAAATCATTGCCGGCATAGACCAGCAATATCAGGGTCATGTAGTATGGAGCCCTGGTTACACCGTGGGCTATCTGCCCCAGGACCCCCAACTCGACGAGACAAAGACCGTGAAGGAGAACGTGATGGAAGGCGTGCAGTATATCTACGATGCCCTGGCAGAATACGACCAAATCAATGTGAAGTTTGGACTGCCCGAATACTACGAAGACCCCGACAAGATGGACAAACTGATGAGCCGGCAGGCCGAGTTGCAGGACATCATCGATGCCACCGACGCCTGGAACATCGACTCGAAACTCGACCGCGCCATGGACGCCCTCAACTGCCCTCCCGGTGACTGGAACGTGACCCACCTTTCGGGCGGTGAGCGCCGCAGGGTGGCTCTCTGCCGTCTGCTCCTACAGAAGCCCGACGTGCTTTTGCTCGACGAGCCCACCAACCACCTCGATGCGGAGTCGATAGACTGGCTCGAGCAGCACCTCCAGCAATATGAGGGTACGGTGATTGCCGTGACCCACGACCGCTATTTCCTCGACGATGTGGCAGAATGGATTCTCGAACTCGACCGTGGCGAGGGCATTCCCTGGAAAGGCAACTACTCGTCGTGGCTGGAGCAGAAGAGCCTTCGTATGGCTCAGGAGGAGAAGACCGCCTCGAAACGCCGCAAGACCCTCGAGCGCGAACTCGAATGGGTGCGTATGGCCCCGAAAGCACGCCATGCCAAGGGCAAGGCCCGTCTGAACTCTTACGACCGTATGCTCAACGAGGAGCAGAAACAGAAGGAGGAAAAGTTGGAAATCTTCATCCCCAATGGTCCACGCTTAGGCAACAAGGTCATAGAGGCCGAGCATGTGGCGAAGGCATACGACGAGAAGACCCTCTTCACCGACCTCAACTTTGTGCTGCCCCCCAACGGCATCGTGGGCGTGATAGGGCCGAACGGCGCGGGCAAGACCACCCTTTTCCGACTCATCATGGGACTGGAGCAGCCCGACAGCGGCACCTTCGGTGTGGGCGAGACGGTGAAATTGAGTTATGTGGACCAACAACACCAGGATATCAAGCCCGAGAAGACCGTCTACCAGGTGGTGAGCGGCGGCAACGAGACCATCCGCATGGGAGGGCGCGACGTGAACGTGAGGGCATACCTCTCACGCTTCAACTTCAGCGGTGCCGACCAAGAGAAGAAATGCGGCGTGCTCTCCGGCGGCGAGCGCAACCGCCTGCACCTTGCCATCGCCCTTAAACAAGAGGGCAACGTGCTGCTGCTCGACGAGCCTACCAACGACATCGACGTGAACACGCTTCGGGCTTTAGAAGAAGGTTTGGAAGCCTTTGCCGGCTGCGCTGTGGTCATCAGCCACGACCGCTGGTTTCTCGACCGCATCTGCACCCACATCCTCGCCTTTGAGGGAGAGGGCAACGTGTTCTATTTTGAGGGAAGTTACACCGAGTATGAGGCGAACAAAGCCATGCGTCTGGGACTGGAAGAGCCCAAGCGCATCAGGTATCGCAAGTTGATGGAGGAGTAATGGGAGGCTATCTACGCACCATTTTCTGACTGTCGCGGATGACGACGCCACGGGTCTGTGGCGTAGCGTATCTTCATATCGTTTATCTATTGCTTTTCACCAATAGTAAACAAATAGACCATAATTATCAACATCATTAATTATTCATAGACAAAAAAAGATGAAAAAAGCCTTTTGCACCTCTATCCTGCTGATGCTTTCTATCGTCAGCATCCAAGCACAACGTATCGTGGAACGTTATGCATTCGAAGGCACCCTTGACGGCAAGACCGCCGTGCGCCTGGCATTCGAAGTGAACGGCGACGGCATCGCTGCCGGGCATATCTATTACCCCAGGGCAAAGCACCCTGCGCCCATCATGATTATCGGACACAAAAATTCTGCAGGCAACTATTATATGGACGAATACCAGAACGACGGTGAAATTACCGGTTATCTGGCACTGCGGGTCAGCAAGGGCAAACTCACTGGCGAATGGACCAATCCCCGCACGGAGAAAGAACTACGGTTCACCAATATGCGTTCCATAGCCTTTCCCAAGGGTTTCGGTGGACTGTTGGTGCCCGAAGACCCAGGCAAACTGGGCCATCTTTATGGCTACTCGCAATACCACACCGGCATGAAAGAGATGATGGGTGGGCACGTAGAACTGAGAGCCGCAGGGAAAAACCGCGTGCACTTCGAGGTATCAAACGTCCCGGGCAACATCGCCGAGGGCAGAAGCGAACAAGGACGTCCTGCCGTGCTGAATGGCAATCAATTCGTTTATAATGAGGTGAACGAGTGCCACTATGGCTTCAAGGCCATGTTCTTCCCCAAATTCGTCGTACTTGAATCTACCACCGACTACGAGACCCGCGACTGCTTCGGTGCCCACGTGGCCTTCGACGGCATATATATCAAGAAGAAGGATTGATGGCCGGCAGTGCCAGGTTGGCAATTGAAAAGGGGTGGCACTTTTGGCACGGAGCGTTTACGATTTCGTGTTTTTCACTCCATTATTCTTCTTTTTTGGCAAAAATGAGCGCTAATTAAATAATAATTCGTAATTTTGCAGCCAAATTTTTACAAAAATACGTTTTTATGTCAAATACAAGTACTGTTGTCGGTTCCAAAATCAAGAGCATCAGGGAATCAAAACTCATCTCCATCGAAGACATCGCGGAGCGTAGCGGTCTCTCTGTAGACCAGATCAAATCCATCGAGAACGACCAGTTCCTGCCCTCCTTAGGGCCACTGATCAAGATTGCCAGGGCACTGGGTGTGCGCCTCGGCACGTTCCTCGACGACAACGACGAGTTGGGGCCTGTAGTATGCCGTGCCGCCGAGCGCGACAGCAGCATCAGTTTCTCCAATGGCACTACCGACGCACGGAAGCACATGGAGTATCATTCTCTTGCCAAGCAGAAGATGGGGCGCCACATGGAGCCGTTTATCATTGACATCCAGCCCAGCGAGGAGCGCAACTTCAAGTTGTCTGCCCATGAGGGTGAGGAGTTCATCTACGTGATGGAGGGCGAGGTGGAAATCGACTACGGCAAGGAGAAATACACGCTGGCCATGGGCGACAGCATCTTCTACGATTCCATCGTCGAACACCATGTTCACGGCGTTGCCGGGAAGTCGGCCAAGATTCTCGCTGTGGTCTATATTCCATTCTAAAAGCCACCATCATGCAACAGTTATTTGAAAGGACTTTGGGTGGATGGCTCGAATACTGGGCCGAGACCACTCCCGACAAAGAATACATCGTTTACTCCGACCGCGACCTGCGTTTCACGTGGAAGGTATTCAACGAGCGTGTAGACAATCTCGCGAAAGGCCTCCTTGCCATCGGTGTGAAGAAAGGCAGCAATGTGGGCATCTGGGCTACCAATGTGCCCGACTGGCTGACGTTCCTTTATGCCACGGCGAAGATTGGCGCCGTGCTGGTGACGGTAAACACCAACTACAAGCAGAGCGAGTTGGAATATCTCTGCGAAAACTCCGACATGCACACCCTCTGCATCACCGACGGCACCTGGGAGTGCGACTATGTGGACATGACCTACAAGATGCTGCCCGAACTGAAGAACTGCGAGCGCGGACACCTGAAGAGCGAGCGGTTCCCGTGTATGAAGAACGTGGTGTTCATCGGGCGCGAGAAATACCGTGGTATGTTCAACACAGCCGAACTGCTGCTGTTGGGCAAGAATATCGACGACGACCACCTCGAAGAGGTGAAGAAGAGCGTGACCTGCCACGACGTGGTGAACATGCAGTACACCTCGGGAACCACAGGTTTCCCCAAGGGCGTGATGCTCACCCACTACAACATCACCAACGACGGCTTTATCACCGGTGAGAACATGGAGTTTACGCAAGACGACAAACTCTGCGTGTGCGTGCCACTGTTCCATTGCTTCGGCGTGGTGCTTGCCACGATGAACTGCCTCACCCATGGCTGTACGCAGGTAATGGTGGAGAAGTTCGACCCCCTCGTGGTGCTGGCATCGATACACAAGGAACGCTGTACGGCAGTCTATGGCGTGCCCACGATGTTCATCGCCGAACTCACCCATCCCATGTTCGACATGTTCGACATGAGTTCGCTGCGCACGGGCATCATGGCAGGCTCGCTCTGTCCTGTGGAACTGATGAAGCAGGTGAGCGAGAAGATGTTCCTGACCATCACCAGCGTCTACGGGCTCACCGAGTCGTCGCCGGGAATGACGCAGTCGAACATCCACGACACCTTTGAGCAACGCTGCACCACGGTGGGCCGCGACTTCCCCTTCGTGGAGGTGAAGGTGCTCGACCCCGAGACGGGCGAAGAGTGCCCGGTGGGCGTACAGGGTGAAATGTGCTGCCGTGGCTTCAACGTGATGAAAGGCTACTACAAGAATCCCGAGGCCACTGCCGAGGTGATAGACAAGAACGGATTCCTGCACTCCGGCGACCTTGGCGTGAAAGACGAGCAGGGCTACTACCGCATCACCGGACGCATCAAGGACATGATTATCCGTGGCGGCGAGAACGTCTATCCCCGTGAGATAGAGGAGTTCCTCTACCACATGCCCGGCATCAAGGATGTGCAGGTGGCTGCCGTGCCTTCGAAGAAATACGGCGAACAGGTAGGCGCTTTCATCATCCTCCAGGAAGGCGTGAAGATGGAGCCCGAAGACGTGCAGGAGTTCTGCCGCGGCAAGATAGCACGCTACAAGATACCGAAATATGTGTTCTTCATCGATGAGTTCCCACTCACCGGTTCGGGAAAGATACAGAAGTTCAAACTCAAGGAACTGAGTCTCCAGTTATGCAAGAAAATGGGCATCGAGGTGGTTTGACACCCGATGCCCATTTTTCTTTCTGCGTTGGCTCAAGGCCTCAGCGCTATCTCAGCGTCTCCACGATACGTGCCAACTGGTTGGGGATACGAATCTGCTGCGGACATTTCGAAAGACATTCCTCGCAGTCCTGGCAACGGTGTGCCCATGTCGCCTCGTCGGGCAAGGCACGGCGGTACCCCTCAACGAACTGTTGCTGACGCTGGGCGTAGTCGGCTGCACTCTTATCGGGCAACGGAATAACCTTCTTCCCCACGGCATCGTTGTAATAGGCGAAGTTGCCGGGGATGTTGACGCCAAACGGACATGGCATGCAATACTCACAAGTGGTACAGGGGATGGTCGGCACGCCAGCCACCTTGTCGGCGATGGTTGCCATCAGCGCATTCTCCGCCTCGGTGCAAGGGTCGAGCGGCGAGAAAGTGGCCACGTTCTCCACCACATGCTCCATCTTGTTCATGCCACTCAGAGTAGTGAGGATATTGGGGTGCGACCCTACCCATCTGAAAGCCCACCGTGCGGCACTGTCGTCGGGGCGTATGGCCTGGAGTTGAGCCATCACCTCTGCATCAACCCTCGACAGCGCACCACCACGAAGGGGTTCCATCACTACGCACTGCACGCCGGTTTTCTCACACTTGTCGTAGAGGTATTCAGCATCGGCATCATGGCGTCGACCACCACGAATGGAAGCGTGGCGCCAGTCGAGGAAGTTCATCTGTATCTGCACAAAGTCCCAGTGGTAGTCGTCCTGATGGTCGAGCAACCAGTCGAAGGCACTCACATCACCATGGTAGGAGAAGCCCAGGTGCTTTATGCGCCCAGCCTTCCGCTCAGCGAGGAGGAAATCGAGGAGCCCGTTGTTGATGAAGCGGCTCTCGAGGTTGTCCACTCCCCCGCCGCCGATGCTGTGGAGAAGGTAGTAGTCGATATGGTCTACTTTCAGTCGCTGGAACGAGGTGTAGTACATCTCCTTGGCTTTATCGATATCCCACGCGGCGGGGTTCTGGTTCGACATCTTCGTTGCCACGAAGAATTTCTCACGAGGATGGCGTGCAAGGGCGTTGCCGGTGAGCACCTCCGACCTACCGCCCATATACATCGGCGCGGTGTCGAAGTAATTGACGCCATGCTCGATGGCATAGTCCACCATCTTGTTCACCTCTTCCTGGTCGTTGGGCAGGCGCATCATGCCGAAGCCCAGCAACGAAATCTGCTCGCCTGAGCCATGCTGCACCCGATAGGTCATACGCACAGGCTCATCATTTGTCTTCGGGGCGGATTTCCAACCCAGAGGACTAGCGAGGGCACCAAACGGTTCAAGGGCCATCAGGGCCACTGCCGACCCAGCTCCCACTCCCAGCCGTCGGAGAAATTCCCGACGCCCCATATCAGTGTCTTTTCTTTTTTCCATATTCGTGATAATATTGATGTTGTTCTCCAAGTGAATTGTGCGCAAATATAGTGAAAGCCGAAGACAATACAAAACAAAAGACGGAGTATTTGTTTTCATTGTTGAGGCGCATCCTATATTCACCACGCAGTGGCAAATATAGTGAAAGCCGAAGACAACACAAAACAAAAGACGGAGTATTTGTTTTCATTGTTGAGGCGCATCCTATATTCACCACACAGTGGCAAATATAGTGAAAGCCGAAGACAATGCAAAACAAAAGACGGAGTTTTTGTTTTCATTGTTGAGGCGCATCCTATATTCACCACACAGTGGCAAATATACCTTTTTTTCTGATATTCTCCAAATTAATGTCGAAGCCATTACGAAAAATGCGTATATTTGCAGTCAAAAACAAAGAGATTGCCGGATAACGGTCCGCCAACACCTCATATTCATGACAAATCAAAAACAGCATTACACCGGCTTATCCGATGCACAGGTGCTCGAAAGCCGGGCAAAGTATGGGAAGAATATCCTTACCCCCCCCAAGAAGGACTCTCTGCTCAAACTTTTCTTCAGCAAGTTCGAAGACCCTCTGATTACCATCCTGATGGTTGTCGGTGTATTTGCCATTGGCGTGTCGTGCTATGAATACTGGGGGCTCCATGAGGATTTCAAGGTGTTCTTCGAGCCTATCGGCATCTTCGTGGCTATCCTCCTCGCCACAGGCCTCGGTTTCTATTTTGAACTGAAAGCCCAGAAGGAGTTCACTGTGCTCAACCAGGAAAATGACCATGAAATGGTGGCTGTCATCCGTAACGGCAACGTGACTGAAGTGCCGAAATGCGATGTCGTCGTAGGTGATATCCTAGTGTTGCAGACAGGACAGGAAATCCCTGCCGATGCACTGCTACTCGAAGCACTGAGCATGATTGTGGATGAGTCGTCACTCACGGGAGAACCCGCCCATCCCAAATCAGCAGAACCCAAGCAAGAGGAGGAAAGCACCTATCCCTGCAACCACATTTACCGTGGCACCCAAATCTTGGAAGGCCATGGATATGCCGAGGTTTTGGCCGTTGGTGACAAGACAGAGAACGGCAGAATTATGCAGTCGCTTATGGGAGTGGACATCGACAAAGAAGAAAAGGAAACCGCTCTCGAAGGACTGGACGACATGCAGAAACGGGCTATTCGCCTGCAAGAAAAAAACAAGGTAACACGAAAAGTCAAGACCCCTCTCGACGAACAACTTGCCGTTCTGAGCAAGTTGATTACCAACCTCAGTTATATCTTCGCCGGGGCTATTATTGTGGCTAAACTCTTGGTATATTTCAAATGGCATTGGCTCGCCTGGCTGTTGACAATTCCTACTGCCATTTTTTTCTGGTTGGTCATCAAGAAATTCGACCAATATAGCAAATGGAAATGCCTGGCATGTATCGTGGGATTCTTTGTCGTTTTCATAGCGATGGCCATTTGTCTTCACGTTTTTACTCATGAGAAAGAACTGTCTCACCTGCTCGCCTATGCCTTGGAAACCATCATGATAGCCGTGGCACTGGTGGTGGTGGCGGTGCCAGAGGGTTTGCCAATGGCTGTGTCGCTATCGCTCGCCAACTCCATGCGGAAGATGCTGAAGACCAACAACCTCGTACGCAAGATGCATGCCTGCGAAACAATGGGTGCCACAACGGTCATCTGCACCGACAAGACGGGCACACTCACGCAGAACCAGATGCAGGTGAAAGAATGCTCGATAGATAAAGGCCCTCTCTTTTTTGAGGGCATCGCCGTCAACTCCACGGCATCCCTCGACCTGACAGCAGAGAAGCCACGGGTCATCGGCAATCCCACGGAAGGAGCCCTTCTGCTCTGGCTCGCTGCCAACGGACAAGAATACAGGAAACTAAGGCTCGATGCCAAGCGTCTGGAAGAAATCCCCTTCTCTGCTGAACGCAAATACATGGTTTCACTTGTAGAGTCGGGCGTGATGAAAGGAAAGAAGATATTGTATGTGAAGGGTGCCCCGGAAATCATTATGCCACTTTGCAAGTATGTCTCCGAAAACCACTCCTGGCCAGAATATATGCGGAAACTGAACGAGTATCAGCAAAAAGCCATGCGCACACTGGGCTTTGCCTACCAGATGGTGGAAGAGGGACAGCCGACCATCGAAGACGGGCGGCTCGTGGCCAAAGACCTCGTGTTCGCAGGCGTCGTGGGTATTGAAGACCCCATCCGCGACGATGTGAAGGATGCCGTGGAGCAATGCCTTCATGCCGGTATCGATGTGAAAATCGTGACCGGCGACACCCCCGACACCGCCCGGGAGATAGGACGGCAGATTGGCATATGGGATGACTCTTGCACAGAGAAGAACATCATCGACGGACGGTCGTTTGCAGCACTTTCAGAAAAAGAACTGCTCGAACGCGTCAACGACCTGAAGATTATCGCCCGTGCCCGGCCAATGGACAAGAAACGCCTGGTGGAGGCCCTGCAAGCGAAAAACCAGGTAGTGGCAGTGACAGGCGACGGCACTAACGACGCCCCAGCATTGAACGCCGCCCATGTGGGACTGTCGATGGGTTCGGGGACGAGCGTGGCGAAGGAAGCCAGCGACATCACCATCATCGACAACTCCTTCGCGAGCATCGCCAGAGCCGTGAAATGGGGACGCTCACTCTTCCAGAACATTCAGCGGTTCCTCCTCTACCAACTCACAGTGAATGTGGCGGCATGCCTGCTCGTGCTCTTCGGGGCGTTCATGGGGACAGAGTCGCCCCTAACAGTGACACAGATGCTGTGGGTGAACCTCATCATGGACACCTTTGCGGCTTTCGCCCTCTCTGCACTGCCACCTTCCGACAAGGTGATGGCCGACAAGCCCCGCAACCGCAATGCTTTCATCCTCGACAAGATGATGATTAACAACATCATGGGTGTGGGACTGTTTTTCTTCATCCTGCTACTAGCATTACTTTATATCTTCCAGCATACCGACGTGCACCAACTGACCGACCTCCTGCCCCTCTCGCTTGAGGAGAAGAACCATCTCACGCCCTATGAACTTACCTTGCTCTTCACCATATTCGTGATGACCCACTTCTGGTATTTATTCAACGCAAGGGCATTCAAGACCGGTGGAAGCGGACTGGACCTGAAAGGCTGCGACAGTTTCCTCACCATTGTCTTCATCATCCTCATTGGCCAGATTGCCATCGTGCAGTTGCCCATCCTCAACAGTTTCTTCAACGTGGTGCCATTGACGCTCTCCGATTGGGGCATCATCATTGGCTTGTCTGCACTGGTAGTGGTAGTACGTGAACTGTTCGCCTTGGCGAAACGGCATTGATATTTCATTTTAGCCCTTAGACACAGAGGAAATAATCATTTTTAGAAAGGAGGACATCATGAATAAGGCAATAAAGATAATGACAATGATGGTGATGAGCAGCATGATGCTGTCGTGCTCGCTATCCAAATCAAAGTCATTGGTTAGCATGCTGCCGGAATCCAAGCCCATGCGACTGACGGAGCAACAGAAGGTCTTCGCCAACGACAACAACGGTTTCACGCTCAACTTCATGAAGACCGTGAACAACACCGACCGCAGCGGCAAGAGTTTCATCTACTCGCCACTGAGCATCACCTATGTGCTGGCCATGGTGAACGACGCCGCCACGGGAGCCACGGAAAAGGAGATAGAGCAAACACTGGGGTTCCACGAAGGAGGCATACAGGCTGTGAACGAATACTGCAAGAACCTGATCAACAACCTACCGAAAGTGGACCAGAAAGTGCAGTTGAACATTGCCAATGCCATCTTCCTCAATCAGGACCACATACTGAAAGAGGAGTTCCGGCAAGACATGCACGACTACTATGATGCCACGGCAGAAGCACTCGACTTCTCTTCGAAGAAAGCGGTTGGTGTCATCAACGGCTGGTGCGACAAGAAGACCAACGGCATGATTCCCTCTATCCTCGAGAAGGTTGACCCCAATATGGTTTCATACCTACTCAATGCCATCTACTTTAAAGCCGACTGGACCAAGAAGTTCAACAAGAAGAACACAAAGACAGAGTTATTTGCCTGTGAGGGTGGCGGGAAAAAACTGCCGATGATGCAGCAGAAAGTGCTCATCAGATATGTAAAGAACAGCACTTATGCCGCCATCGACATCCCCTATGGCAACGAACTGTGGAGCATGACGGTGTTGTTGCCAGAGGAGGGCAAGACCACTGATGATGTTATCAATCTGTTAGCAGAGACAGGATGGGCGGGCGACTATTCCCAGCATCCCATGAGAGGAGCCCAGACCTACGAAGTAGACCTGAAACTGCCGCGCTTTGAGACATCGTCGGACACCGACAATCTCGACGGGTCGTTGATGGGCTTGTTGAAGAAGATGGGCATCACGCTGGTCTTTGAAGGCACCAATACCGAAATACCCAACATGTGCGACCAGCCCGCACACATCAACATGATTCGCCAGAAAGCCAAGATCAAGGTCAACGAAGATGGTTCGGAAGCCGCCGCCGTGACGGCATCGGGATTGCTTGGTGGAAGTGCTGCCGGAAGTCAGCGCACGATTCCCAAGGCCGATTTCCACGCCACCCGTCCCTTCGTCTACATCATCAACGAGCACTCCTCGGGCATCATTCTCTTTGTAGGGAAGTTTACGGGGATGTAACCCCACATCCTTAACCACCCAAGTCAACTATTTATCAAAAAACTCAATCTCCGCAAGTAAGGCACGCTAAAACCTCTCGCGTTATGGGCAGGTAGTGAGTGGATTGTCACATATCTTGTCGATAGGCATCCATCCGGTGTAACGGTTATCCGAAGTAATGACCTTTATCCATTCTCCTCGAATCTCAAGAGGGCGCAGTCCGACTTCAAATAAGTAGGAAGGTGCAACCTTCAACGGTTTGCCCTTTGGCGATGGTGTTTCACGTAAAACATTTTCATGGTCGCCTGCAATGCCAAACTGCAACACAGAGTAATGCACCCAATATCCTGTTTTCGAGCCGTTAAGTTGCACATATTCATCCTCTTCACCACCGTAGACATCAATAACAGGGTCTATCCTCCACCATTTATTCCTCACTTCGAGCAGTGACACCACATAGCCACCATCAATATCTGGAAGTTTCTTCACTATCTTGCCATTTGGCGCATTGCGAACGTTGGTTGGCGTACCGCTATTGTCACAGATATAAGCACTTGCACCTGTCTGCGCAGACACAGACATGACAACGAACAATATCAAACTTGTTATAATATACTTTTTCATATCGGTTGGTTTTGATGTTTCTTACTGTGCAAATATAGAGACTACAAAGCAACTTTCCAAATAAATTGTCACAATTCTTGAAAAATCCATATAAAATCAGCCGGATTCCTTGCTTTTCCATTGCCTTTCACTATTTTTGCAACAGAGAAACAACGCAGCCTTAGACACTTGCAAAGAATGTGGCGGCAGCACATACCAATGACAAGACAACTATATGATGAAAAAACGCATACTGACACTCTGCCTGATGATAGGCCTCGTATCGGCCATCACCGCACAAGAAATGCTTGTGGGCACTTATAACATCCGTATGAAAAACGACGGCGACTCGCTGAAAGGAGATTGTTGGGGGAAACGCTGTCAGGTCATCTGCGACCAGGTGAACTTCATGTCGCCCGCCATCTTCGGCACCCAGGAAGTGCTGCACGTGCAACTCCAAGACCTCCTCCACGGGTTGCACAACTATGACTATATCGGTGTGGCACGCGACGACGGGAAGACCAAGGGCGAATATGCCGCCATCTTCTATGATAAGAGCCGCATACGACTGCTCGACCACGGTGACTTCTGGCTCAACGAGACCCCTGACCGTCCTGCTCTCGGCTGGGACGCTGCCTGCATCCGAATCTGCACCTGGGGGAAGTTCAAGGACCTTCGCTCAGGAAAGAAGTTCTATTTCTTCAACTTGCACATGGACCACGTGGGGCGTGTGGCACGTCGCGAGGCAGCACGCCTTGTAGTCAGCAAGATACGTGAGATAGCAGAGAAGCGGACCGTGGTGCTTACTGGGGATTTTAACGTCGACCAAACCGATGAAATCTACCGCATTTTCTCTGAGTCGGGCATCCTCTCCGACTCCTACACCATGGCCGACATCCGCTTTGCCGAGAACGGCACTTTCAATGCCTTCAAACCCCAGTTGAAAACTACCAGCCGCATTGACCACATCTTCGTCTCACCCAGCATGAAAGTGGATGCCTACGGAGTGCTTACCGATAGTTACTGGACCCCCGACCCCGACTCCGAAAATACCCAGAAGGCATCCGACGCACCACAAGAAATATCCTTCTCCACCTACACTCGCCGCAACCCCTCCGACCACTACCCCGTCATGGTGCGCATCAAGTGGCGTTAGAAAAAAAACACCTTGATGAAACTCATGCACAAGCAGCCTATTCTATAAAATATTGTTAATAAATCAAAAAAATATTTATATCAAGTTGTCTTGCAAAGACCCAAGAAACTATTATCACATTATTAATTGTAATTTTGCAGAACTGATTTGAAAAAAGAATCGCAGAATGCGATAATCCAAGACTATTAATAAAGGGGGAAATGACATTCTCCTGTCTCTTTACCACCCATAAAGTAAAGCATTTGGGTCACTTCATCACAATTCAACGGAATCATCAAAGCAAGTATGTCACATAGATTTTTTAGTTTGGTCGTTTGTCTTTTGTCTGTTGCCATTGCTTTCGCCCATCCTATAGACAAAAAAGATGCCATGTCAATGGCTAAGGTTTTTGCCTATCAGAAAGGACTCAATCTGAGCATCAATGAAAGTCATTCGCACAGGGCACCGTCGTCGAATGGTGACGACAGCCATCCCGGATACTATATCTTTAATTCCGCCAACGGTCAGGGCTTCGTGATCGTGTCGGGTTACGACTGTGTGTACCCTATTCTGGGTTATTCGGACACAGGGAGCATCAATCCCGACCGCATGCCCGACATGCTCAAGGCGTATCTTGACGACTGTGCCGCCAAGGGCGACTCCATCTACCAACTCGAGAAGAATCTCACAAGTGAAGAAAAGCCTAGTGGTCAGCATAGGGTGATGTCTCAGGCAAGATACCCCATCTCGCCATTGCTGTCCAACAATTGGTCGTATAATGCACCCTACAATGCGATGGCTCCCCTCATCAACGACACGATAGCCAACCTGGGGTGTGTCACCGTATCCCTTGCCACCGTCATGGGTTATTACAAGTATCCCGCCTCATGCGATGCTGTAGAAGGATATGTCACCGACACACGCAAACTCACCGTGGAACCCCTCCAGGGCACGACGTTTGACTGGGCACACATGCTCGACAACTATGGTCTTCAGGAGAGCAATGCCACTGAGCGCAAGGCTGTTTCCACCCTGATGAGATATGTGAGTCAATCTCTCAAGGCCGACTATCTGCCCCATTCCACACCAGTGAATTTGAACAGAATCCCCCAAGCGTTGAAATTCTTCAAGTACCAGTATTCCGGTATTCTGAACTTGAACAAACGTTCCATCAACGACAACGAGAACACCTTCTACAATGAGTTGCTGAACAATCGGCCTATCATCATAGCCGGCTGGGGTGCCCCCCAAGGTGCTTCCGCCCATGTGTTCGTCTGCGACGGATACGACCAGGACGACTATTTCCACATCGATTGGGGATGGGATGGTGACGCCAATGGCTACTTCAGGTTCTCTAACCTCAGTCCATACCACAGTTACATGGCATGGTCGTATGGCAAAGACCTCTACGCTGTTTATGGTGTTGCACCCAATACCCCAGACTATCCCAGGTCGACGATTACAACGTTGATGCCCTACGACAACCTGCAGTTCAACAAACTGACGGTCTCCAACACCAACAAGACGATTACCGTTCAGATTTACAATCCTACAGGAGCAGATAACACGTTCTATACCGGCATAGGTCTTTACGATGAAAATCATCAGTTGAAGAAAGTACTGTCTTACGACATTGTCACCCTCAGTTCAAGCGCCTCGCTTTCTAAGGAGTGGACTGTCGACGTGACCGACATCGAAGACGGCACCTATCGCATATTCCCCATCAGCAAGTTGTATAAAGGCGACGGTTTTTGGCATTTCGACAAATGCAACAGCACATACGGTTTTGCCATAGCCGATGTGAGCAGCGGTGTAGCATCCCTGTCGTCAGGCAGGTCGGTCACCTACGACAAAATGGTCTTAGACGACAAAGACAACCTCGTTGCTGGAGCCGCAAGAGAGGTAAGCATGCACATCTGCAACAACATGATGCAGAAACTCAACAAGAGGTATTATCTTTTTGAAGACAAAGCCAGACTTGAAGGCGCTGTTGCCCGTATACCACTCTGCAGCGAAGGTGACCTTCAGTTCCTCTATTACCCCAAAAAAGGAACGCACACCATTTACATTGCCACCGACACAGCGAGGACAAAATCCAATACCATCGACTCGCTGAAGGTGACGGTCGGCGCTGCCATTAGTTACAAACTGAAAGCCACCTGCACCATAGAAAACAGGTCGGGCAAGACGCTTTATGGCAATTCGTTCCGTGCAAAAATCAAGTTCACCAATGAAGGTGCCACCCGTTACCACGACCTCGCGCAGGCAATGCTGGCAAGATTCTCCTGGTACAATACAGAGAAATACATGGTGGACTTGGCTCCAGGCGAATCAAAGGAATTCTACTATGAATGCAACAACTTGGACTACAACCAGGAAGTCAGGTTTTACGCACTCTACAAGAAAACCAGCGACGACAAGCCAGAGATGTTTACCAACAACGCCTTGGCGGGTACCATTTACATTACCCCCAAACGCGCCATCTGCATGTGGAAGAATGACGGTAAACTTTATGCGACGAGGAATTCGACCAGCAAACTCACCATTGGCGAAGATGTGCTGGCACTCGACCTGACTGGCCTTGATACCATTCCTTCGAGCATTGTGCCCAACTCCAACCCCAATACCATTTACTACACTACCAAGAGTTACAAGGCGCTGAAGGACTACAACCAGGTGGTGAATGGAGTGGCCGAGAACATATCGTTTACCGATGGTTATCCCTGTCTTATCGTCAGAGACTTTACCGCCAATGAAATCAGTTATACGCGTACGTTTGAAAAGGGATTCACTGGAAAGAGAAGCGAGAACAACTGGTCGACCTTGCTGTTGCCTTTCAAAGTAGATAAGGTATACAACACCGTGGATGAGAAATACATCGATTGGTATAGGGGCAACGAGGAGAATATGGAGCCCGAGGTGCCCATTGACACGATACCGAGCGACACCATCCAGAATGACACCATTCCGAGTGACACTATTCCGAGTGACACCATTCCGAGCGACACCATTCCCGGAGGTGGAGACAATCCCGGTGGAGACAATCCCGGTGGAGACAATCCCGGTGGAGACAATCCTGGCGGAGACAATCCCGGTGGAGACAATCCTGGTGGTGACAATCCCGGCGGAGACAATCCTGGTGGTGACAATCCTGGCGGAGACAATCCCGGCGGAGACAATCCTGGCGGAGACAATCCCGGTGGAGATAATCCCGGTGGAGACAATCCTGGTGGAGATAATCCCGGCGGAGACAATCCTGGTGGAGATGATCCCGGTGGTGACAATCCCGGTGGTGACAATCCCGGTGGAGATGATCCCGGTGGTGACAATCCCGGTGGTGACAATCCTGGTGGCGGTGGCGATGACACCGGCAATGGCGATGATACCGGCAACGGAGATGACACCGGAAACGGAGATGACACCGGAAACGGAGATGACACCGGAAACGGAGATGACACCGGAAACGGAGATGACACCGGAAACGGAGATGACACCGGAAATGGTGACGACACTGGCAATGGCGACGACACTGGCAACGGCGACGACACCGGCAACGGTGACGACACTGGCAATGGCGACGACACCGGCAACGGCGATGACTCAGCCAATTACGCCATGATGCATATCCAGAAAGACGACACAGAATCCACAACGGAGAATGAGAAAAAAGACTTCTGGGTAAGGCACTTCTTTGGAGAAGAAGGTTTCTATACCTATTTTAATAATGCAGATGAGATACTGCCCAATATCCCGTATATCATCACCGTGCCCGACAACATCAACGAAGACGGGTATACGTTGGTTGGCAAACCATTAGTGTTCAGTGCCTCCAATGCCAGAGTGTTAAGCGGGAAAGTAGTGGCCGATGCCCACAACTACAACTTCGAGGGTTCTTATTACGAAAGAGACATCAAAGGAACCTATGTGTATAAGTTAGACGAAGAGGCCAATGGCAACAACTTCGTCTATATGGAAGACGGAGCCACCATTGAGCCATTCAGAGGCTATTTCACCTCCGAAGCCGCACCCGTGGAGCATAATGTGCTGTATGTAGTATCATATATCGACGTGCCCACCATCACAGGCGTGAAAGACCTGCCTGTAGAGCCGAAGGCCAACGATGGCGACATGGCAAGCACGCACGACAACATCTTCAGGGTCTACGCTATTACCGGAACACTGGTGAAGACCGAAAAAGGAAAGAGTTTGACCGAGGTGTTGCAAAGTCTGCCAAAAGGCATTTACATCATCAACGGAAAGAAATACATGAGGTGATTTCTTACAAAGTATGATTGAAAATTGAAAATTTAGCCAATCCAGACTTAAATAGGAATAAAGCAAACAGCCATCCAATGTTGGGTGGCTGTTTGTTGTATCTATCAACTCTCTATGCGGAACAAGAACTTGCCATCTGCCAACTCGCACGAGGCAAGGCCATATCTTACCAACCGCGCCACCACCAGCACCACTTCGCGGTAAGGTTCGCCCGACTTTCTCACGATTTGCCTCAGAGGCAAACCACTATCATGCTCCATGGCAGCCATCACCTTGCGCTCAGTCTCGCCGATGTTCACCAGATGACCATGCTCAGACGACTCCTCCTGCCACATCCTCAGATGTACAGGCGATGCCACGATATTCTCGTCGGCGACACGGATATAAGCCCTCCACTTGCCATCGTCGCAAAGTGCGCGCACCGGTCGGTGGGCCGACCGTGGCACATTGGCTACAACGATGGTCTTACCTTCCGAGATATAAGTATCGAAATGGATGACAACGATGGGCGAGCAATAGTCCTGAGCAGCCGTCGTCATCATGAAGATTTCCTCCTCTGACCTGACGCCCGAGAGATGCCCGTCGTCTCTTACCCCTATGAGCAAACGCCCCCCGTCGGTGTTGGCAAATGCCGACACCGACTTGGCCAGTTTGCACGCATCAGTAATTTTATACTTGAAATCCTGCTGTTGGTGTTCTCCCTCTGCCACCAGACGAGCCAGGATGGTTTTCGTGTTCAGAAACTGTCGAGCCACGATTTCAATTCCATAATCAACTCGATGTGATACTTGAATCCAAGCCTGCTGCCCCAGCCGTGTCCTCCATCGGGATAGACATGAAGCGAAGCGGGGATGTCGTGACGATACAACTCCATGTAATAACTTACGCCATTGGATGGCGGTACCACGTTGTCGTCATCGCTTAACACAATCCATGCACGAGGTGTAGTGCGTGTCACCTGCTGGTCGCTGCTATAGGCCTTTTCCTGGCGCTTATGATTGCCTTTGCCAAGGAAATTGTCGTGCGAGCCCTGATGGGTATATCCCAACATCATCGAGATGACCGGATAAAAAAGTATCTGGAAATTGGGTTTGGCATTGCTCTGGGCCTGCGTGGCCACCACCGAAGCCAGGTGACCACCGGCCGAAGACCCCATGATTCCCACCTCGTTCGACTTGAGGTGCCATGTCATGGCGTTGCGGCGCACCATACGGATGGTTTCTTCCGCATCCTCAATGGGAACCTCGGGTTTGCCATTGGGCATGCGGTATTTCAACACAAAAGCGGTGATGCCCATATTCTGGAAAAACTTCGCCCATTCATGTCCCTCATGGTCGAGAGCCAGTCCGGAATATCCTCCTCCAGGGCAAATCACTATCGACCTTCCCGTAACCTTATTCTCGGCAGGAAGATAAATCCACACCTTTGCCGTGTCGTTGGGATTGCCACGATGTGGCGCGCCCTTTGGCCACAAGTTCATCACTCTCACACTTTGCGCCGACACGCCGGCTACCAACAGCATGGATACCAATAGCAGTGTAAATTTTTTCATATCCTTGTCTTTTCAAATTTCAAATCCAATCATTTTGTTTGCAAAGATAATGATTTTTTTGTAATATTGCATCGTGTTTCACCAATAATGCTTCAAACTACTTACATCATGAAGAAAAACATCTTTGTAATCTCACTATTAGCCATGATGGTGCTGAGTGTGCAAGCCAAAGTAAGACTGCCCCACCTCATCGGCGACAACATGGTCATCCAGCAAAACACCGAAGCACGTCTGTGGGGATGGGCCAAGCCAGGAAAAAATGTCAACGTCAGTGTGTCGTGGAGCGACAAAACCTATAGCACCAAGACATCGGCCGAAGGACGGTGGATGGTGAAAGTGGCCACTCCTGCTGCCAGTTATGCCCCCTTATCCATCACTTTCGACGACGGCGAACCCATCACCATCCACAATGTGCTCGCCGGAGAGGTATGGGTGTGCGCCGGACAAAGCAATATGGAGATGCCCGTGAAAGGATTCGGCAACTGTCCGGTAGATGGTTATGTGGACGAGGTGCTGAAAGCCAAACAGTACAAGGGCATACACTATGTGAAAGTTCCCAGCGTAATGAGCATGACACCCCTTGAAGACGCCAACTGCCAATGGGTGGAGATTGGTCCACAGACCGTTAGCGATGCGTCAGCCACCGGCTACTTCTTCGCACAGGTCATCAACAAGACACTCGACATCCCTGTAGGACTGGTCATCGCCAACAAGGGAGGCACCCGCGTAGAGAGTTGGCTCACCCGAGAGAACCTGCAGAAATATACCAACGAGCCCCTCGACACAATGGGTATCGTCAACGGACACTCCTGGGACTACCACCGCCAGTTGGTATGGGGCAACGGCACCTTCAACCCCATCCTCAACTACACGGTAAAAGGCATCATCTACTACCAGGGATGCTCCAATGTGGGCGACCCGGGCGACCAATATTCGCAGCGTATGAAATTGTTGGTCGACCAATGGAGAAGTCAGTTTGCCCTTGGCGAGATACCGTTCTATTTCGTTGAGATAGCACCCTACCACTACGACAATATCATGGGAGAGGATGGCGCACGCCTGCGCGAACAGCAATACAAGGCCTCTACCATCATTCCCAATAGCGGACTGGTATGCACCAACGACCTGGCATATCCTTATGAGACCACCCAGATTCATCCCGCCCAGAAGAAGCCCGTGGGACAACGGCTGGCCTGCCTCGCCTTGAACCAGACCTACGGCATGGACTACCTTTGGTGCAAGAGTCCGTCGTTCAAGGACATGAAAATCGTTGGCGACACCATACATATCCACCTTTCCGACGACTATGGGAGCATCAGCCGTTTCGACGACATTCAGGGATTTGAAGTGGCGGGTGCCGACAAAGTGTTCCATCCCGCAAAAGCCGAACATTTCTGGCAACCCGGCGGAGGGTATTGGGACGAGACGATACGCATTACCTGTCCGGAAGTGAAAAATCCAGTGGCCCTGCGCTACTGTTTCAGGAACTTCCTGCTCGGCAACCTGAAAAACGGCGCCGGACTGCCCCTCTTCCCCTTCCGAACGGACAATTGGTAAATATTGAAGACTGAACCTGCCGAAGACTGTAAAGATATGCGACATCCTTTGATTATCTTTTCACACTGCCCAGTTTGCGGCAACGATGGTTTCAGCGACAATGACGTGAAAAGCCGCCGTTGCCCACATTGCGGATTCGTGTATTACCTCAACCCCAGTGGGGCCACCGTGGCCTTCATCCTCAACGACAAGGGAGAACTGCTGGTGGAGCGCCGAAAGAACCCTCCTGCTCAGGGTACGTTCGACCTGCCCGGTGGTTTCGCCGACATGGGAGAGACTGCCGAGGAAGGCATCGCCCGCGAGGTGTTCGAGGAAACCGGCCTCCGCGTGACAAAGGCCCGCTATCTCTTCAGTCTCCCCAATCAATACCTCTACTCCGGGATGACCATCCCCACCCTCGACCTCTTCTTCTGCTGCGAGGTGGCCAGCACCGCGGAACTGCGTGCCGGTGACGATGCGGCGGAGTGTCTCTGGGTGCCACTCCATGAACTCTCCCCCCAACTGTTCGGGCTCCGCTCTATCAGCCAAGGTGTTGAGCGTTTTCTCAGAGAGCACGCTGCAAATCAGGAAAAGCCTTGAGAAAAGCGAAGAAAAGAAAACACAACAACTCTACCCATCGCGCATGCTTACTATCATCCTCCTGCTTTGCTTGGCAACAGCCACGACAGCATCTGCCCAAGACAAGAACAATTTCAAGAATCCACCCTCCGAGATATGCAGTCATGTCATTCTGGGATGGGACGGAGAAATCACGCCCGAAATCATTGAGAACGACCTTGACGCCATCCAGGCCAAGGGATTCCGCAATGTCATCATCGAACCCGGCTACCACATGGGCTCCGAATACCTCAGTCCACAATGGTTTGCCAACATACGCGCCATGGCCGATGCCGTGGAGAGGCGCGGTATGCGGATGTGGATTATCGATGAAGGGAAATACCCAAGTGGAATGGCTGGCGGACTGTTCACGAAAGAACGCCCCGACCTCTGCATGCAGGCCCTCATCGCCGACGGTGACACCGTGCTGGCCGTCAGGCGCTCGTCGCAGACTCGCTGTGTGAACAACCCCACTGGAGGAAAAGACGAGAACAACTCGCTCTGCGACTATCTCGACACCGTGGCCGTGAAGCAATTCATCACATGGACACACGAACAATACGCCAAAACCCTCGACCATCATCTGGGGACCACCGTGCTGGGATTCAGGGGCGACGAGCCTGCCTACCAGCGGGTGCCATGGACCAATGACATCATGGAGGTGTTTGAACGCGAGAAAGGCTATTCACTCACCCCCTATCTCAAGGCACTGCTCACAAGTGAGCGCACCTCTATTCACAGCGAAGAGTTGACCGACGAGGAGCGGCGAGCCAAAGCCGATTTCTGGGATGTGTGGAGCAGGCTCTTCTCCGACCGTTATTTTAAAACCCAGGCCAACTGGTGTGCTGCTCATGGTGTGAGCCACATCACCCATATGGACAAGGACGACGAACTGCCCTGGTGCGTGAAGATGGAAGGCGACCCCTTCCGCTGTCTCAGCAAGGTTCAGGTCCCCGGCATCGATGTCATCTGGTCACAGATCTGGTATGGCAGCCAGACGGAATTTCCCCGTCTTGCCTCTTCCACAGCCCATGTCTATGGCCGTCAAAGAGCCTTTAGTGAGAGTTTTGCTGCCTACCGTCACACCCTTCACGTCCCTTCGGTGAAATACATCATCGACTATCAGATTGCCCGTGGTATCAACTTCTTTGAGTTGATGTTCTGGGCAAGCAAGCAGGGAGCCAGAGGCTATATGGCCGACCCTGGCATGGACAGTCTCAACGCCTACATCAACCGCGCCACATACCTCATGTCGCAAGGACGACCAACCGCCCAAACCGCCATCTACGCCCCCATCCCCACCCTATGGCTTGGCAACAACCAGGCCTATGACTGGATGAAAGCGGCGGCACATCTGCTCACCAGCCACCAATACGACTACGACTTCATCACCGACGATGGTCTCACAGAAGCCACTGAAGCCGTAAACGGCATGCTGCGCAACAAGAGCGGGCAATCTTATTCCACACTCATCATCCCCTCGTGTGAGATAATCAGCAGCGCAGCATGGCAACGTATCCAGGAATTCTCCGCCAGAGGCGGAAAGGTGGTGTTTGTAGGTGACAAGCCGACAGCCACCTACGAACGCGCCATCATGCACCCTACGCCCATCACACCTGTCGGCAATGCCTTGCACCTCACCGACAGCCTGTGGCATCCCGAAATCTTGGAATACCTGCCCCAACAGGAACTCCGTGTCGTGGAAGGACGTGCCGACAGCATCACCTACTGTGCCCGCCAGACCGCCGACAGCAAGGTGTTCTTCATTCTCAACCAACTCTCCACACCACAGACCCTGACACTCGACCTCGACTGTATGGGCGAAGCCCAACTGTGGGATGCCATGGCCGGAGAAATCCACACCATCGAGAGTAGCGTGGTCGACAGCAAGACCCGTCTGCAACTGTCATTGGAAGCATGGGGCAATGCCATCGTCGTAGTGAAGAAACGCACTGCCACCTATGTCGTCAGTAAGAACAAGTCTATCCAAGCCGTCATCAACCAAGCCCATAATGATGGTGGCGGCACCGTTGTGATACCAAGAGGCGAGCACCACACTGGGGCATTGTTCTTTACCCGTGGTGTGGACCTCCACCTGGAGAAAGGGGCACGCCTTGTCAGCATCGTCGACACCACCCTCTACCCCATTGTCGACACTCGTTACGAAGGCACCATGACACGAGCCAGGGCAGCATTGCTCAATTTCACCCACAACGATGGCTGCCGCATCAGCGGCGAAGGTATCATCGATGCCCGTGGCCTGGAATGGAAAGAGCAGAAGATGCGTTTCACCGACCGCCCCAAGACCTTTTGCTTCGACCACTGCGACGGTGGTCAGATCAGCGGTGTACACATCCTCAACCAAGCCTTCTGGTGCCTGCATATCCTCTTTACCAACCATTTCACCGTCGACGGCATCAGTATCAATGTTGAAGATTACATCCCAAGCAGCGACGGCATTGACATCGACTCGTCTACCGACATCACCATCCGCAACACGCATATCAAGGCACACGACGACTGCATCTCCATCAAGAGCGGGCGCGACGACGACGGGCGGCGGGTGAACAAGGCCTCCCAGAACATCGTGGTAGAAGACTGTGTCTTCGACTACGGCCATGGAGGAGTGGCCATTGGCAGCGAGGTAAGCGGAAGCGTACGACACGTGCTCGTAAGACGGTGCCAGATGGCTGGGGAGAACTGGAACCCTATACGCTTCAAGAGCCAACCATCAAGGGGCGGAGTGGTTGAAGATGTGTGTTTCGAAGACATCGACATCAACAATGCGAGAAATGTTTTCGAGGTCAACATGACCTGGCGCATGAAAGGTGCCATCAACCCACCCTACCATCCCCTCACCACTCTCCGCAACATCACCTTCCGCAATATCCGCGCCAAGGCACAGCATGCCGGCAGCATCATCGGATTCGAAGACCAGCCCTTCGACCGCAGTGTTTTCACTTTCGACAACTGTCGCCTGTCTGTCGGCACCCCTTTGCAAATCCAGCATGCCGATGTCGATACCAGCGGTGTGGTATATGAGTGACGGGCCAACGCATCGGATTTTGTAATGCACACGTTACAAATAGGTTAACCATTCAAAAAGAATTAAAAAACTTTAACCTAAAAGTGATTGCACGCCACATTTTTTGTGTGCAATCACTTTGGCAATCCATGCTTTTTTACTAATTTTGCAGTCGGTTTTGAAGACCGTATATCAACAACACGCAATTTATTACATTTTTAAATATTTATTCAATGGCAAAGTTTGACAAGTCAGTTTTGGAGAAGTACGGTATCACTGGAGTGACCGAGGTTCTCTACAATCCCACTTACGAAGTGATGTTCAACGAGGAGACCAAAGAAGGTCTCACCGGTTTTGACAAGGGCCAGGAGACAGAACTTGGCGCCATCAACGTGATGACGGGTATTTATACCGGCCGTTCGCCTAAGGACAAGTTCATCGTGATGGACGAGAATTCGAAAGACACCGTATGGTGGACCAGCGAGGGTTACAAGAACGACAACCATCCCGCCTCTCAGGAGACATGGGAAGCCGTGAAGGAACTCGCCAAGAAAGAACTGTCGAACAAGAAACTCTATGTGGTCGACGGTTTCTGTGGCACCCACAAGGACACCCGTATGAAGGTGCGCTTCATCATGGAGGTGGCATGGCAGGCACATTTCGTGACCAATATGTTCATCCGTCCCCAGAATGAGGCCGACTTCGAGCAGGAGCCCGATTTCGTGGTTTACAATGCCTCCAAGGCAAAGGTAGAGAACTATAAGGAACTGGGTCTGCACAGTGAGACCGCCGTTGTCTTCAACGTCACCTCAAAAGAGCAGGTCATCCTCAACACCTGGTATGGTGGTGAGATGAAGAAAGGTCTCTTCTCGATGATGAACTACTTCCTCCCGCTGAAGGGCATCGCCGCCATGCACTGCTCGGCAAATACCGACATGAACGGTGAGAACACCGCCATCTTCTTCGGTCTCTCCGGCACAGGAAAGACCACCCTCTCCACCGACCCGAAGCGCAAACTCATCGGCGACGACGAGCACGGCTGGGACGACGAGGGCGTGTTCAACTTCGAAGGTGGCTGCTACGCCAAGGTCATCAACCTCGACAAGGAGTCAGAGCCCGACATCTACAACGCCATCCGCCGCGACGCACTGCTCGAGAACGTGACCGTGGACGAGAACGGCAAGATTGACTTCGCCGACAAGAGCGTCACCGAGAACACCCGCGTGAGTTACCCCATCTACCACATCAAGAATATCCAGCGCCCTGCCAGCGAGGGTCCTGCCGCCAAGCAGGTGATCTTCCTGAGTGCCGACGCCTTTGGCGTACTGCCCCCGGTAAGCATCCTCGACAGCGAGCAGACAAAGTACTACTTCCTCAGCGGCTTCACCGCTAAGTTGGCTGGTACGGAGCGTGGCATCACTGAGCCCACCCCCACCTTCTCGGCTTGCTTCGGACAGGCTTTCCTTGAACTGCATCCCACAAAATATGCTGAGGAACTGGTGAAGCGCATGGAGAAGAGCGGTGCCAAGGCTTACCTCGTCAACACTGGCTGGAACGGTTCGGGCAAGCGTATCTCCATCAAGGATACCCGTGGCATCATCGACGCCATCCTCAACCACTCCATTGACAAGGCCCCGACGAAGAAAATTCCTTTCTTCAACTTCACCGTGCCCACACAACTCGAGGGCGTCGACCCGAACATCCTCGACCCGCGCGACACCTATGCCGATGCCGCCATCTGGGAGGAGAAGGCAAAGGACCTCGCCGGCCGCTTCATCAAGAACTTCGTGAAGTATGAGTCGAACGAGGCAGGCAAAGCCCTCGTGGCAGCCGGACCACAACTCTAATCACATACCACTTACTTGCCCCAGCCCACCAACGCGTAGGCTGGGGCTTTTCTTTTGCCATAAACTTACCATTCCATACCCATCAAAAGAAAGTAGATTCGAAGTACACACGTCTTTTTTTACTCCTCTTTCCCCCCCCTCAACTCCTAAAAGACAGTGAATGCAACATCTGTTTCTGCTTTATTCTTCACAAACACTTTGAGAAATAAACTATTATATGTACCTTTGCCGCCGATTTCCCATTCTACACCAATGAAAAAGAATTTTACTCTGATTTTAGCGCTGGTTGCAGCCTTGGCAGTACAAGCCAGGGTCATTACCATTACTGTGAGCGATGTCCGCTATCAGACGATAACGGGCTTCGGTGCTGCCTGCTGCGATGGTGCCATGTGCCCATTCGGCAACGACACACAACCTGTAAAACTTCTCTACGGTCCAAAATCCAAGATTGGGCTTAATATCATGCGTATGGAGATTTCGCCCAACTTCATCGGCGACGTCGTTGTTCCTGAGTGGAACTACTGGGACTCTCCTTACGACTGGAAAGGTTCCCTGCCTTCTGCCAAGATTGTCAAGGAGCGTGGAGGCATCGTCTTCGGCACCCCCTGGTCACCCCCAGGCGAATACAAGACCAACGGAACCGCCCAGGGTGGCAACAGCGAGGACCAGGGCTATCAGCACGGCGAACTCCGTGAAGATTGCTACGACAAGTTTTTCCCGTGGCTGAACACCTTCCTGGAATACATGAAGTCGAATGGTGTCGATGTTGACGCCGTGTCTGTGCAGAATGAGCCCGACTGGTGGGTGAGTTATTCCGGATGTCTTTATACTCCACAGCAGCAACTCAATCTGGTGAAAAACTATGCCCACATGCTCGATAGGGAGACCTACAACGGTGTGCGCCTCATCAGTGCTGAGCCCCTTGGCTTCGACCCCAATTATTCCAACATGCTCTTGCAAGACGAGACGGCACGCAACCAAATCGACATCATTGCTGGACATATCTATGGCCATCCACCTCTTGTCAACCTGAAGAACGCTGCCGAACTGGCATCGAAGTACGGCAAGGAAGTGTGGATGACAGAGCATTCCGTGACCGACAACATCCAGCGTCTGCCCAACTGGCACGAGCAACTGCTCTTTGCCGAGGAACTGAACGAGTGTATGCAGGCTGGCTGTACGGGTTATATCTATTGGTATATGCGTGCCCATTGGGCCTTTGTCGGCACAGGTGAGTCGGAGTATGGTGCCGACAACGTCAAGAACCAGTTGCTGCCCCGTGCCTACGTCATGGCCCACTTCTCCAAGCATGTCACCGGCTCCACCCGTCTTGATGCCAAATGCAACACCGCCACTGGCACCAATGCGGCATTTGAGACCACGGCCTACATCAAAGGCGACTCCCTCATTGTCATGGCCATTGACACCACGGCAAACAGCGGCGACCTGAAGATAAAACTGCCCTTCAAGGTGAAAAGCGGCATTCATGTGAAATCTACTGCCAACGACTGTCTCTTGCAGGAGTCGACTATCGACATTGCCGAGCCTGTGGATGAGATTATGGTTGAGAAGCCGGAACGCAGTCTGAACACCTATATCTTCATCATCGACAGAGAGGATGAAGCCATCAGGGAATTCACCCAGGCCGACCGCAAAGTCTCCAAGACATATTACGACCTGAGTGGCCGCCGCATGGAAACACCGCATGGAGTATGTATTGAGAAGTGCTCCGACGGCTCTTCCCGGGTAGTTTATATGGAGCAATAGATGACTAACATCCTCTTTGGGGGAATATACAAAAAACCTGTTTTCACGGCTGTGGGAACAGGTTTTTTTTGGTGCTCAACACCAAGGGTGAGTAGAGACGGCATAATCCCACCACCAGCCCTTTGACCTATATCAAAAAAACACACAAAAAATGGGAAAACGTCTTAAAAGATTTGTGCATAAGCGCTTAACATTGTAATTTTGCATCGTGTTCGTGAGAATACTTTTTCATTAGGTTAGTAGTTTGATAGATTTTAAGGTAAAGATTATGTTATTAGATTTCGAGACAACGGTGTGATGTTGGCCGGGGTTGCTATTGCGACCATACTGAGTGTCATCACTTTGGTAAAGACCAACATACGTTGAATTGTTTTCAGGAGGCCGGTGTGAGTGACTCATGTCGTCCTCTTTTTTTGTTGCCAAAAGTTGAATTTAAATCTAAACAGACCTTAAAAAACACGCATTAAATCCATAAATTACATAATAAACTGACAAAAAGACGTTTTATTTGCGGAATTCTGCTTAAATTTGCAACCAAAATTTGCAAGGCGAAGTCTATCTTTCCGCTTGTAGGCACAGATTCCGACAGGTGGGAGGATATGATTTGCAATCGACATTCAAGAATAATTGACATGAGAAGGAACAGTATATCTTTCTATCTTTTATCCATTGTTTTCCTCTTCGCCTCCTGCCTGGGAGACAGCGAAGAGACTACCGTGTATCCGAGCGATGCCGTCATCACCTCGTTTGCCCTTGGCACACTCAAGCAATATGTCACCACCAAGGCAAAGGATGGCAGCGACAGCACCTACACCAAGGACGTGGCAGGCAACACCTACAAGTTCTACATCGACCAGGTGAACCACGAGATTTACAATCCCGACTCCCTGCCCTACGGTACTGACGTAAAACACGTGCTGTGCAATGTGACGAGCAAGAACTCGGGCACCATCACCATACAGAAGTTGAACAGCGACACGTTGCAGTATTACACCAGCACCGACACCATCGACTTCACCACCAAACGCACATTCAGAGTGTTCTCGCTCGACGGCACCAATACCCAGAACTACACCGTGAGCGTGAACGTACGTCAAGAATACCCCGACACTCTCCTCTGGAGCAATACTGCCACCAACCCTGCCTTTGCTGAGGCCAACGCCATGAAAGCCCTCTCGTGCAACGGAAAGGTGTTTGTGGTGTTGGAAAATGAGCAATCCTCCGTCTCGTCCATTTATAGTACTAACGAAACCAGCGGAACAGAATGGGAGCACCTGTCGTTTAATATCGCCAGACCCCTGCCAGCAGATGCCAGCCAGAACATCGTGAGTAATGGCAACTGCCTGTATCTATACAACGCCAACACCATCTACCGCTCCACTAATGGTGAAGACTGGGAGATGACAGCCAATGCCCACCTCAAAAGACTCGTGGCAGCCAGTGACAATACACTCTTTGCCCTCTCCGGTCCCGGCATCCTCGTGTCCTCGAATGACGAAGGCGCCACTTGGACTACAGAACTCCTCGATGACAACGCCTCGCTCCTGCCCACCCAAGACCTGTCGGTCTGCGAGACTTACTCGCGTATCAATGAAGATACCAGAACCATCAAGTTCATCGGCAACCGCGACCTCGCCACCTATCCCGGCGACACCCACGCCCAGGTTTGGAGCAAACTCGTAGAAGGCAGCGACATGAGTGGCAAATGGATGTACACCAACCCCAACGACCTTCCCTACCTCATGCTCCCACGGCTCAATGCCCTCCAGGTGACGGCAGTAGGCGCCAGACTCCTGGCTGCCGGCTGCTCCGACACCCAGAAGAAGTTCTACTATAGCGACGACGGAGGAATCTATTGGTATACCAAGAATTCCTACGACCTTCCCGGCCAGGAAGCCATCACCGGTCCATTTGCCATGACCACCGACAGCCACGGCAACATCTGGATGGTGTTCAGTGACTCTGGGAGCGTATGGAGAGGACATGTCACCAGCGATGGGAAGAGCAAGGTGCCCACTGCCATCACCGAATAAACACATTGCGAGAGATGAAAAAGGCACTGGTCGTCATACTGATGTTGCTGCCTGCCATGACCTATGCGCAGGGTGACGTGGAATATCGTATGGAGATAGGTGGCGGACTGGGACTGCTGTCGTATCAGGGCGACTTCAACGGTAGCCTGTTCAAGAACCAACAACCCATGGCATCGGTGCTGCTGCGACGCATCATCAACCCCTACCATGGATTCAAACTCGCCCTCTCGGCAGGTACACTCAAAGGGTCGTCGAAAGATGAAAAGACCTACTACCCTGAGTTGGCAGAGACACCATATAACTTCTCGAACACCATGGTCGACCTGTGTGCCACCTATGAATACAACTTCTGGCCCTATGGCACCGGGCGCGACTACCGAGGAGCAAAACGGCTCACCCCCTTCATTTTCGGAGGCTTGGGAGCCACCTTTGTGAAGACCGATAGTAAAAATGTGTTCACCGCCAACCTTCCCATAGGCATCGGGGTGAAATACAAGTTGGCCGACCGCTTGAACCTCGGTGTGGAATGGGCTATCCACTTCTCGATGAACGATAAACTCGACGGCATGGCCGACCCATATAAAATTACCAGCAGCGGCGCATTTAAGAACACCGACTGCTACTCGGCCCTGCAGGTGACCCTCACCTACAGTTTCATGGCCAAATGTAGAACTTGTCATAATGAAGATGAATAAATTGGATTTGAACCGCATACCCAAGCATATTGCCATCATCATGGACGGCAACGGGCGGTGGGCGTTGGAACAGGGGAAACCCCGCAGTTTTGGTCATCAGGCAGGAGTAGACGCCGTGCGACGCATCACTTCGGAATGCACCCGCCTGGGCGTGAAATACCTCACGCTCTACACCTTCTCCACTGAGAACTGGAACAGGCCCACCGATGAGATTGCCTCGCTGATGAGTCTGGTGCTCTCCTCTCTCGAAGACGAAATCTTCATGAAGAACAACGTGAGGTTCAAAGTCATCGGAGAGATAGAGCGGTTGCCCGAAGACGTACAGGCCAAGTTGCGTGAGACCATGGAGCATACCGCCGCCAACGACACCATGGAGATGATAGTGGCACTGAGTTACTCTTCAAGGTGGGAAATCACCAAAGCCACCCGCGAGATAGCCGCAGAAGTGAAAGCGGGCAAAATCGACATCGACGACATCAACGAAGAAATGCTCTCACAACATATGGTAACCAACTTCATGCCCGACCCCGAACTCCTGATACGCACGGGGGCAGAAGTGAGGATATCCAATTACCTACTGTGGCAGATTGCATACGCTGAACTGTATTTCTGCGACACTTATTGGCCCGACTTCATGGAGGAAGACCTGCACAAGGCCATCGAATGCTACCAAAATCGCCAAAGAAGGTTTGGCAAGACCGAGGCACAGGTAGAAGAGAACATCCTATAACACCGACAATTCGCTGAGAATGAACTATATGAGGAAAATCCTTGCGCTATGGGCGCTCTTGGTGATGGTCACCAACCTGCACGCCCAGGAAAAAATCATCAATCCCGACATCTCCTATGCCGGAATACCACGCTCCTTTATCCTTGGAGGCATTTCCGTATCGGGAGTGGAGGGGTATGAAGACTTCGTGCTCACGAGCATATCAGGACTCTCCGAAGGACAGACCGTCACCATACCCGGCAACGAGGTAACGGATGCTGTGAAGAGATACTGGCGGCACGGTCTCTTCTCCAATGTCAGCATCTCGGCCGACTCCATCGTAGGCGACAAGATCTACCTGCACATCCATCTGGCGGTGAGGCCTAGGATATCTGCCATCAACTATATCGGTCTGAAGAAATCAGAACGTGAAGACATGGAGGCCAAACTCGGTATCATCATAGGAGGGCAGATTACACCCAACATCATTGACCGCGCCAAGATTCTCGCCAAGAAATACTTCGACGACAAAGGCTACAAGAATGCCGAGATAACCATTCGCCAGCGTGACGACTTGACCAACAAGAACCACGTGATTCTCGACTTTGAGGTGGACAAGAAAGAGAAGATGAAGGTGCATGAGATCATCATCGAGGGCAACGAGCAACTCAGCGACAGCAAGATCAAAGGCGGACTGTTCAGGAAAGGTGCCTTCTCGAAGACCCATGAAGCAGGCAAACTCAGTTCTTTCCTCAAGGCCAAGAAGTTTACCCCCGAGAGGTGGAAGGAAGACAAACAGAAACTCATCGAGAAATACAACGAGCACGGATACCGCGATGCTATGATTGTAGAAGACAGCGTATGGAACTTCGACGACAATCACGTCAACGTCTACATAAAAGTGGACGAGGGAAGGAAATACTACATCCGCAACATCACATGGGTAGGCAACACCGTATACCCCACCGACTACCTCAGCAGTGTGCTCGGCATGGAGAAAGGCGATGTCTACAACCAGAAACTGATGAACAAACGTCTTTCTGAAGACGATGATGCCGTGGGCAACAACTACTGGAACAACGGATACCTGTTCTACAACCTGCAACCCACCGAGGTGAATATCGTGGGCGACTCCATTGACCTGGAGATGCGCATCATCGAAGGACAGCAGGCACACATCAACAGGGTGCGTATCAACGGCAACGACCGACTCTACGAAAATGTGGTGCGTCGAGAACTGCGCACCAAACCCGGCGACCTCTTCTCGAAAGAGGCATTGCAACGCTCCGCCCGTGAGTTGGCCTCGATGGGGCACTTCGACCCCGAGAAGGTGAATCCCGATGTGAAGCCCAACTACGAAGACGGTTCGGTAGACATCAACTGGGAGTTAGAACAGAAGTCGAACGACCAAGTGGAGTTCTCGCTGGGATGGGGACAAACGGGTGTCATCGGACGTGTGGGTCTGAAACTCAACAACTTCTCGATGCGCAACCTGTTCCGCAAGAACCGTGAACACCGCGGCATCATGCCTATTGGCGACGGCGAGGTGCTCTCCATCGGCGCACAGACCAACGGTACCTACTACCAGTCGTACAACGCCTCGTACTCCACAGAGTGGTTTGGCGGCAAACGACCCATACAGTTCAGCATCGGTGCCTACTACTCCAAGCAGACCGACGTGTCGAGTACCTACTACAACTCCGCCTACCGCTATGGTTATTACAACTATCTCTACGGCGGCTATGGCAGCAGTTACTACAACAATTACGAAAACTACTACGACCCCGACAAATACGTGAAACTCTTCGGTGCCTCTCTGGGATGGGGAAAACGCCTGCGCTGGCCCGACGACTACTTCACCCTGTCGATGTCGGTGGCCTTCACACGTTACATGCTGAAGAACTGGAGTTACTTCCTCATCACCACAGGAAACTCCAACAACCTCAACTTCAACATCTCGCTCAACCGTGTGTCGACCGACAACCAACTCTTCCCACGAAAAGGTTCGGAGTTCACACTGTCACTCTCCATCACACCACCATGGTCGACATGGGAGAACAAAGACTTCGAGCACCTCGCCACCGACTACCGCTCGGCCACCTACACCCAAGAGCAGCAGGAGAAATACCGCTGGGTGGAATACCACAAATGGAAGTTCAAGTCGCGCACCTATACCGCGCTCACCGGTGGCACGAAATGTCTCGTGCTCATGACCCGCGTGGAATTGGGCTTGCTCGGCTACTACAATAAATTCAAGAAATCGCCGTTTGAAACCTACTATGTGGGTGGTGACGGTATGAGTGGATACTCCACGGGATATGCCGAGGAGACCATTGCTCTGAGAGGTTACGACAACGGTTCGCTCACACCCAACGGAGCGCCCGGATATGCCTACGACAGGCTCACGCTCGAGTTGCGCTATCCCTTCCTCCTGGGCAACACCACCATCTACGGTCTCACATTCCTTGAAGCCGGTAACGCATGGACTGACCCAAAGAAGTTCAATCCCTTCGAAATGAAGCGGTCGGCTGGTGCCGGTGTGCGCATCTTCCTGCCTATGGTGGGCTTGATGGGTATCGACTGGGCCTACGGCTTCGACAAGGTTTGGGGTAAGAAGGGCGGCTCACAGTTCCACTTCATACTCGGACAAGAATTCTAAATCGCGAAAACCGCCGCAACAACGGCCTCTGCAAAGAAAGATGGCCATGGCGGAAAAGACAACACCCCTTTATATAACCAAAAACCATTCATGACATGAGAAAACTGATAATGATGAGCCTGATGGCGCTGATGGCGCTGACGGCAAGCGCACAGAAATTCGCGCTGATTGACATGGACTACATCCTAAAAAACATACCTGCCTATGAGCGTGCCAACGAGCAACTCAATCAGGTCTCAAAGAAATGGCAGGCCGAGGTAGAGGCCCTCAATACCGAGGCAGCCACCATGTACAAAAACTATCAGAACGAGGTAGTGTTCCTCTCACAAGAGCAGAAGAAAAAGCGCCAGGAAGACATCATGGCCAAGGAGAAGGAAGCCAGTGACCTGAAGCGCAAGTATTTCGGTCCGGAAGGCGAACTCTTCAAGAAGCGCGAGAGTCTGATGACCCCCATTCAGGAGGAGATTTACACCGCGGTGAAAGACATTGCCGAACTGCACAGTTACTCACTCATTCTCGACCGTGCCAGCGACTCGGGTATCATCTTCGGTTCGCCAAAGGTCGACATCAGCAACGAAGTGCTCAAGAAACTCGGCTACTCCACTGACTGACCACACAGAGGGCATGATGCATGACAAATAGCCACAAGATGTGGAAAATCCACTCTTTATTTTGAGTTTTGCACTGCATTATGTAACTTTGCCGCAGAAATTTGGGAACGGGGTTTCAACCCATGCCCACATTATATAATAATAAGGAAAAAAAAGAATATCAATTTAAACCAAGACAAGAAAATGAAAAGAACAATCTTAATGTTGTTGTTGTTTGCTCCTTTGGCACTCTTCGCCCAGAAGTTCGGACATGTTGATTCACAGTCCATCATCCAGTCGCTGCCCGACTACAGCAGGGCTATGGGTGAGGTAGAGGCGCTCGGTAAACAATACGAGAACGAACTCCAGGCCTCTCAAACCGAACTGCAGCGTCTGGTGGAGGACTATGAGAAGAAGAAGGACACCATGAACGCCACACAGCAGCAAGAAACTGAGAACAGTCTGCAAGAGAAATACCAGCGCATCCAGCAACAAGCCCAGCAGAACCAGCAGGACTTCCAGAAAGCCCAGCAGGAAAAACTTCAGCCCATCTTCAACAAGGTGCGCCAGGCTATCGAGACCGTTGCCAAGGCTGGTCAGTATGTCTATGTGATGGATACTTCTGCCGGCACTGTGCTCTACATCAACGACACCATCAGCAAGGACCTCACCGCTGAGGTGAAGGCCCAACTCACCAAGATGAAATAAGGAGTAGCGGCTACCATGCCCTGCTTTTCGAAAACCGACTATATAAGGGCAGACCATGGCGTCTGCCCTTATTATTAAAAAAACACCCTTCCGGTTGGCCTGATGGCTGGCCAATGTAAAACTCCATACGCATGAAAAGAATTGTTTTGCTATTTCTCCCGCTGCTCTTCCCCCTCATGGTGGGCGCACAAGTAAAATTCGGCTATTTCAGTTATGAACAGATACTGAAGTGGATGCCCGAATACAAGATTGTCGTGGACAACATGAATGACTTGAAGTCGAAATACGATGCTGAGACGAAGCGTGTGGAAGAAGAGTTCAACAGAAAGTATGAAGAATTCCTCGATGGTCAGCGCGACTTTGCCCCCACCATCCTGCAGAAGCGCCAGACGGAGTTGCAGGAACTCCTCAACCGCAATGTGGCTTTCAAGGCAGAATCGGAACGATTGCTGGCAGAGGCAGAGAAAGAAGCATTCGCCCCCTTGCACCAGAAACTCAGCAACACCCTTCAGACAATAGGAGCGCAGAATGGGTATGCTTTCATCCTCAACACCGATGGCAATGCGTGTCCATATATCGACCCCACGATGGGCGAGGATGTGACCAACATGCTAAAAGAAGCCCTGAAATGAAACAATTCACCCAGGCCCCGGGTCCCATCGGAGTCTTCGACTCCGGCTATGGCGGACTGACCATCCTGCATGCCATCAGGCAGCAAATGCCTCAGTACGACTTCATCTACTTAGGCGACAACGCGCGTACTCCATACGGCACGCGTTCCTTCGACGTGGTGTATGAATTCACCCGACAGGCTGTCGTCAAACTCTTTGAGATGGGGTGCCACCTGGTAATCCTTGGGTGCAACACCGCCTCTGCCAAGGCACTGCGCACCATACAGCAAGAAGACCTTCCCCTGCTCGACCCCCATCGTCGTGTGCTGGGCATCATCCGTCCCACTGCCGAAGTCATCGGACAACTCACCACCACCCGCCATGTGGGCGTGCTTGCCACCGAAGGAACCATCAAGAGCAAGAGTTATGACCTGGAGATAGCGAAACAACACCCCGATATCTCCGTCACCGGTCTGGCTTGTCCGATGTGGGTGCCATTGGTGGAGAACAAGGAAGCCGAAAGTCCCGGTGCCGACTATTTCGTGAAAGCGAAACTCGACCAGTTGATGGAACTCGACCCCCTGATTGATGCCGTGATACTGGGATGCACCCACTATCCACTGCTCTTGCCAACAATCATGCGCCATGTGCGTCCCGGCGTACGCATCATACCACAAGGCGACTATGTGGCGAAGAGTCTGGAAGACTATCTTTACAGGCATCCGGAAATGGAGCAAAAATGCCGTCAAGGAGGTCATGTGCGCTACCTCACTACCGAGAACACCGAACGGTTTGAAGACAGCGCGTGGATATTCCTGCACGAAAAGGCGCAGGTGGAACACGTTGACCTATGACCCCGACCAGATAAAATTGAAAAAGAAGGATTGAAATAGTAAATAAAGACATTGCAGCCCAACTAAATAAACAAATATGCAAGAAACAAGACAGAACCGCATAGCCCGACTTCTCCAGAAAGAACTGAGTCTGATATTCCAGTCGCAGACACGCATGATGCGTGGGGTGATGGTAAGCGTGACACGCTGCCGCATCTCGCCCGACCTGAGTATCTGCACGGCCTATCTCAGCGTTTTTCCTTCGGAGAAAGGCGAGGAAATCATCAACAATGTGAATGCCAACGTCAAGACCATCAGGTATGACCTGGGCACCAAGGTGCGCAACCAACTACGCATCATCCCCGAGTTGCGCTTTTTCATCGACGACTCCCTCGACTACATTGACCATATCGACGAACTGCTAAAGAAATAAGGAAAGGTGAATTTCCCGTTCTACATCGCCCGGCGATATCTCTTCTCGAAAAAGAGCACACACGCCATCAACCTCATCAGTGCCATCTCGGTGTTGGGGGTGGCGGTGGCCACTATGGCACTTGTCGTCACGCTGAGCGTTTTTAATGGATTCCACGACCTCGTGGCTACATTCTTCACCTCTTTCGACCCCCAGATCAAGGTAGTGCCGGTAAAAGGGAAGACAGCCCCTGCCGATGACCCCATACTCGACAAGATACGTAGTTTGCCACAAGTCGATGTTGCAACAGAAACCGTTGAAGACCAAGCGCTTGCCATCTATGGCGACAGGCAAGCAATGGTGATGGTGAAGGGTGTAGACGACAACTTCAGTCAACTTACCCATATATCGGAAATTCTCTACCCCGACCAGGGCATCGGCATCGACTTGCATGCCGCCAACCTCGAGTATGGCATCCCCGGCATACGTCTGGCACAAATCCTAGGTTTGGGTGCATTGTGGAGAGGATACCTGCACGTGTATGCGCCACAGCGTGAGGGACAACTCGACATGACCAATCCCGAGGGCGCTTTCGTGGAAGACTCACTCCTGTCGATGGGAGAGGTGTTCAACGTGAGCCAGTCGAAATACGACCGCAGTTATATCATCACCTCCATCGCTTTTGCCCGCAACCTCTTCGGGCAGCAGGGGATGTTGTCGGCACTCGAACTACGCCTGAAGCCGGGCAGCAATCTTGATGCCGTGAAACGCGAAATGCGTAAACTGGCAGCCGACAAATACCAAGTGCTCGACCGTTACGAGCAGCAAGCCGACACTTTCAAAATCATGAGCATAGAGAAGTTGCTGGCTTATGTGTTTCTCACATTTATCCTTGTCGTGGCATGCTTCAACATCATCGGCTCTCTGTCGATGCTCATCATCGACAAGAAGGAGGATGTGGCCACCCTGAGAAATCTTGGAGCCTCCAACCGGCAGATATCCAAGATATTCTTATTTGAGGGAAGGATGATTGCCGCGGCAGGAGCCATCCTGGGCATCATACTCGGACTGCTGCTCTGCTGGCTGCAGCAGACTTTCGGACTGGTGTCATTGGGCAGCAGCAGCGGTTCGTTCGTTGTCGATGCCTATCCCGTGAGCGTACATTTCTGGGATATCATTGTCATCTTCTTCACGGTGATTGTCGTGGGATGGGTGGCAGTGTGGTATCCCGTCCGCCATCTGAGCCGCAGACTGTTGGCAGAATAAATCAGTTTTTTTACACTTTGGGGTCTTTAGAGGCCTTATGGTCTTCAAGGACTTGGGGGTTATTTCTCCACCACACGCATGAGGGTCAACCCATCGCGCAGGGGGAGAATCACCTTCTCCACCCTGGTATCATGGGCCACGAAGTCGTTGAACTCTTCGATGCCACGGGTCTGGTGGTCTTTATCATAAGCATGGTCTACCACATGACCGTCCCAAAGGGTGTTGTCGGCAAGGATAAAGCCACCGGGGCGCACCACACGCAGTGCCATCTCATAAGTAGGCAGATAGGTTCGCTTGTCGCCATCGAGGAATGCCATGTCAAAGGTGATGCCCAGCCGGGGTGCCTCGGTGATGGCATCGCCAATCATAAACGTGATTTTGTCGGCCACTGACGACCCCTCTATCCACGGACGGGTGAAGTCTTCCTGTTCATCGTTGATTTCGAAGGTATACACCATACCGCCCTCTTCCAGTCCCTCTGCCATGCAGATGGCGCTATAGCCGCTGAAGGTGCCCACCTCGAGGATGTTTTTGGGCCTGATCATCCGCACCAGCATTTTCAGCAGCCTCCCTTGCAGGTGGCCACTGGCCATTCGTCCCGCCAGCAGATGGATGTTGGTGGCACGATAGAGTTGGTGAAGATAGTCGCCCTCTGGGTCGATATGTTCCAGGATATAGGCGTCGAGTTGTTCTTGAAGGGTCATTTGCCGATGGCTTTCAGGGCTTCCACAGCCAGTCGGTAGGAGTCGAGCCCGAAGCCGCAAATCACACCCTTACAGGCTGCGCTGATCATCGATTTGTGGCGGAAGGCCTCGCGTTGGTGCACGTTGGAGATATGCACTTCCACTACGGGGCAGCGCATGGCACGGATACAGTCGTGCAACGCCACACTGGTATGGGTATAGGCCCCTGCATTGAGCACCACGCCGTCGTAGTCGAATCCCACCTCTTGCATCTTGTCAATCAGTTTGCCCTCAACATTGCTCTGGAAGTAGTCGATCTCCACATCGGGATACATGGCCCTGAGTTTGGGGAGGTAACTCTCAAAGGATTCGTCGCCATAGATTCCCGGTTCCCTCACCCCAAGCAGGTTGAGATTGGGGCCATTGATAATCTGTATTCTCATGTCTTGCTTTCTTTTTTTGCCAAAATTACGCATTTTTGACCAATCCCACAAGAAAAGGTGAAATATTTGGTAATGAACGCAAAAATCACTACCTTCGCCAACAGAAAACCGTCACAGATGAACAGTTCCACCCCTGTATTCACCGCCTACCGACGTTACCTGCGCCTGCAGCGCAACTTCTCTGTCAACACCGTAGAGGCCTATCTGGCCGACTTGCAGAAGTTGCTCTCCTATCTCGATGGTGCCGGCATCAGTATCGAGGAGGCCACACTCGACGACCTACGGCATTTCGCCGCCGGACTGCACGACATCGGCATCAGTCCCCGCTCACAATGCCGCATCCTCAGTGGTGTGCGCTCGTTCTACCGGTTCATGCTGCTCGACGGAAGGATGGAGAACGACCCCACCGAATTGTTGGAGTCGCCACAGTTGGGCGAGCATCTGCCCGAAGTGCTCACCACCGACGAGGTAGACCGTATGGAAGCGGCGGTAGACCTGTCGAAATGGGAGGGGCACCGCAACAGGGCCATCGTGGAGGTGTTGTTCAGTTGCGGACTGCGGGTGTCGGAGTTGGTCACTCTCCGCCTGTCATCCCTCTACCTCGACCAGGGCTTCATCAGGGTGATGGGGAAAGGGAGCAAGGAGCGACTGGTACCCATCTCGCAGCGTGCCATTACCGAACTGGGGTTCTGGTTCGACGACCGCTGCCACATGGACATCCGCCGGGGCGAGGAAGACTACGTTTTTCTCAACCGCCGGGGCAGTCATCTCACACGCACGATGATTCTCATCATCATCAAGCAGTTGGCTGCTGAGGCGGGCATCACCAAGACGGTCAGTCCACACACCCTGCGCCACTCGTTTGCCACCGTGCTCCTCGAAGGCGGAGCCGATCTGCGTGCCATTCAGGTGATGTTGGGGCATGAGAGCATCGGCACCACAGAAATCTATACCCATATCGACATGACCACCCTCCGGCAACAGATTCTGGAACACCATCCGAGGAACATAGAGAAGGTTTGAGATTTGAGGTTTGAGATTTGAGATTTGAGGTTTATCATGCTTCGCATGATGAACATCGGCGGCACCTCAGCAATTGAAGTAAACTTCATTGCATTCGGCTTGCACGATGTTTGAGGTTTGTCTAAAACCAAAACAGGGCGTGCCGAAGCACACCCTGTTCGTATTCTTAGCGATTGGTTGTTATTATTCGTAATACTCGATAGTACGGGCCTCTTCCATTTCCTGACCCATCATCGATGTCTTGCGGCTGATCCAGTTGCCTTTGGAGTCGAACTTATAGTCAGAATACGGAGATTCCATCTCCTGGCCACCGAAGTTCATCACGGCTTTTGCGATATTGCCATTAGCATCATATACGTATTTTTGCTCCATCGAACCCATGCCGAAATCAATGGTCTGGCTCTTCACTTTACCATTCTCCCAAGTATACTTGATAGTGATTTCCATATTTCCACCATCCATACCTTGAGTAACCATCGTTGCCGACTGGAGATAGCCATCAGCATCATAGACGACATCTTTCATGCCTTCTTGAATCATCTTGCCTTCCACGGTGAAATTGGTGACCTGGGCTTGACCCATACGCGAAGAAGTAATCGACTTGACAGGACCTTTAGCGTCATTGGCCTCCACGTCGTGGAATTTGGTTTGTGCCTGCATGGCGAAAGGAACGGCAAGCAGAGCGAGCATCATGAATGCTTTCTTCATCATTGTTTTCATTTTGAAAAATAGTTTAGTTAAAAATATGAGTTGAAAATTAGTTAGACAGCAAGGGAATTCATCCTAAAGGATGCATAAACCTGCATGAAGTTTGACGTTTTACATTTCATAAGGTTTAATTTGAACAAAGAAAAATCCTCAGATTATGGAACTTTGACTCTGTCGAAGTGAGGCGGTGCCTCAACAAAGCAAAGAAAATTTCTTTGCTTTGTCTTCGGTTTGCACTAACTTTGACTGTGTCGAAGTAAGGCGGCACCTCAACAAAGCAAAGATAATTTCTTTGCTTTGTCTTCGGTTTGCACTAACTTTGCCGCTTCGCGGCGAACTTAGGCGGCGGCTCGGAAAAACTCAAAAAAAATTTTGGTTTTTCTCTCACCTTGCACTAACTTTGCAACCCTAATAATAAAAAGTAGTATCACATGGCATATTTATTCACATCCGAATCCGTTTCAGAAGGCCATCCCGACAAGGTGGCCGACCAGATATCCGACGCTTTGCTCGACCAGTTTCTCGCCTACGACGACGAGGCCCGCTGCGCCATCGAGACATTCGTCACCACCGGACAAGTAGTAATCATGGGCGAGGTGCATTCCGAAGCCTATATCGACCTGCAGACCATTGCCCGCAACACCATCAAGCGCATTGGCTACACCAAGTCTGAATACCAGTTTGATGGCGACTCCTGCGGCATCCTCACCGCCATTCACGAGCAGAGTGCCGACATCAATCGTGGCGTAGACCGCGAAGAAGCCGAGCAACAAGGTGCCGGCGACCAGGGCATGATGTTCGGCTATGCCACCAACGAGACCGAGAACTACATGCCCGTATCTCTCGACCTCGCCCACCTCATCATGTCGACCCTGGCCGAGATACGCAAGGAAGGCAAGGAGATGACCTACCTGCGCCCCGACGCCAAGAGTCAGGTGACGGTGGAATACTCCGACGACAATGTTCCCCAGCGCATCGACACCATCGTGGTGTCAACCCAGCACGACGATTTCGACGAAGACCAGCGCATGCTTGATACCATCAAGAACGATGTCATCCACATCCTCATGCCAAGGGTGAAGTCGAAAATCAGGAGCGAGAAAGTGCTCTCCCTCTTCCACGACGACATCAAATACCATGTCAATCCCACGGGGAAATTCGTCATCGGCGGTCCCCATGGCGACACCGGTCTCACCGGCCGTAAAATCATCGTCGACACCTATGGTGGAAAAGGAGCCCACGGCGGTGGAGCCTTCTCTGGGAAAGACTCGAGCAAGGTAGACCGCTCGGCAGCCTATGCCGCCCGCCATATCGCGAAGAATATGGTGGCAGCAGGGGTGAGCGACGAGATGTTGGTGCAAGTGAGTTATGCCATTGGTGTGGCAGAGCCTGTGAGCATCTACGTCAACACCTACGGTCGTTCGCACGTCGACATGACTGATGGCGAGATTGCCTTGCGCATCAAGGAAATGTTCGACCTTCGTCCGAAAGCCATCGAGCGCCAACTCCAACTGCGCCAGCCCATCTATTTCGAGACCGCTGCCTACGGGCATATGGGGCGCCACTGCCAGAAAGTCAGCAAGACATTCACCAGCCACTACCACCCCACCCGCACCATCGAGGTGGAACTGTTCACTTGGGAGAAACTCGACCTTGTGGAACAGATTCAAAAGGAGTTCAACCTGAAATAGCGAGTCTACTGACCAGTGAAGAAAACCACTTATCAGATTATCAGCGAATTGCCAAAGGACGCTACCGAGTGGCAGAAAGACTCTGCCGTGCAGGCTTATTTCCATCCCGGCGAGAACAACCACTACAGCGACCAGCCCGACACCCTTGGACTGCCCGGGCAACGAGCCGACGCCACTCATATTGTAGATTATGGAAAGTTGTGCCGCACCGATGCTTTTGCCGACACACTCTTCCAAGGCCGTGGCACAGCACAAGTTGGCTTATCCGCCCCTGATGTGCCCTATCACACTGGCTCCGACTGGCTGATATCCTCCTCGCTCATCATCGGCATGCTCGCGGCCATCCTGGCCTTCGCCGTGTCGAGAGGATTCGTTGAACGACAAGTGAAAAATTTCTTTTACACCGAAAACGAGCGCACCACTACCATCCCCGACACGACATCTGAGTTGCGCAACCAGATACTGCTTGTGGCCTTCACTTGCCTCATCCTTGCCGTGGCATACTATTGCTATGCCCTCTTCTGGAACGGCAACCAATTCGACGTGGCATCCAATAGTCAACTCATCGGCATCTATATCGCTGCTTTCGTAGGGTATTTCCTCTTCAAGGCCATACTCTACCAATTCGTCAACTGGGTGTTCTTCGATAGAAAAAAAATCGAACAATGGAACAAGTCGGTGCTCTTCCTCACTGCCATGGAAGGGTTGGTGGCGGCGCCTGCCGTGATGCTTTTCGTTTTTGGCAACTTATCGCTTACAGCATGCCTTATCATTGTCGCTATTGTAGCCACTTTTGCCAAAATCTGCACTTTTTATAAGTGTTATCTTATCTTTTTTAAACGATTTGGAGCGTTTTTGCAAATATTTTTGTACTTTTGTGCGCTCGAATTGATACCCTTGGTTGGATTGGTCGAGTTATTGGAGGCTTTCAACAATAATTTGATAATAAATTTTTAGTACATTTATGATAAAGAAGATTTTGGTGTCACAGCCCAGGCCGACGAGTGAGAAATCACCTTATTTCGACATTGCGCGTGAATTTGGAGTGGAATTGATTTTCCGTCCCTTCATCAAGGTCGAAGGACTGACTGCCAAGGAATTCCGTCAGCAAAAGGTGAACATTCTCAACTACACTGCCATCGTGTTCACTTCCCGGCATGCCATCGACAACTTCTTCAAATTGTCAAAAGACCTGCGTGTCACCATCCCCGAAGACATGAAATATTTCTGCGTGACAGAGACCATCGCGCTCTATATCCAGAAATATGTGCAATACCGCAAGCGTAAGGTGTTCTTCGGCACAACAGGAAAAATCGCCGACCTCGTGCCACTCATGGTGAAGCACAAGACAGAGAAGTTTCTCTTGCCCATGAGCGACGTGCACAACAACGATGTGGCAGAACTGCTCGACGCCAAGAAACTCGAGCACAAGGAATGTGTAATGTATCGCACCGTAAGCGATGACTTCACACCCGAAGAGGTAGAGCAGTTTGACTACGACATGCTCATGTTCTTCAGCCCTGCCGGCTTGAACGCGCTCACCAAAAACTTCCCCAATTTCAAGCAAGGCGACATCAAGATAGCCGCTTTCGGACCTGCCACAGCGAAAGAAGTGGCCGACCGTGGGCTGCGCCTCGACTTGAAGGCACCCACACCAGAGTTCCCCTCCATGACCGGGGCTTTGAAAGACTTCCTGAAACATCAGAAATAACCATTCCATGCCGGCTTCGGGAACTTTCACTTTGGGCAAGAAAGAGCGGATAGCAGGCAAGAAACTGGTAGAAACTCTTTTCAAGGGCGGCGTAAGCCGCTCAATGTCGTGTTATCCCTTAAGGGCTGTCTACGCATTGGTGCCCACCGACAGCGATGGGAGCAGCATGAAGATGATGGTGAGCGTGCCGAAACGCTGTTTCCGCCGTGCCGTGAAGCGCAACAGGGTGAAACGGCAGGTGCGCGAAGCCTACCGCATGCAGAAATCCCTTGTCAGCCAACTCATGGACAAACACCCCCAACAGACACTTGCCATAGCCTTTATCTGGCTTTCCGACCAACTCTTCGACAGCAAGTACATCGAACAGCGTGTAGCGACGCTGCTCAACAGGATAGGAGAGACGCTATGAACATCTTGAGAACCATCATCAGTGCCATCTCCAAAGCAGCCGTATGGCTGCTGCTGCTGCCCATCACTTTCTACCAGCGATGCATCAGTCCCTTCACCCCACCCGCCTGCCGGTTTACCCCCACATGCTCGGAATACGCCAAACAAGCCCTCAAGAAGCATGGTCCCATCAAGGGGCTCGCCCTCGCCATCTGGCGGGTGCTCAGGTGCAATCCCTGGGGAGGCAGCGGCTATGACCCCGTTCCGTGAAACAACAACATAAAACATATCATCCGATGACAAAGAACTTCGTAGAAGAACTGAAATGGCGTGGCATGCTCGCACAGATCATGCCCGGAACAGAAGAATTCCTCAACAAAGGCATGGCCACGGCATACCTGGGCACCGACCCCACTGCCGACAGCCTGCATATCGGCCACCTGTGCGGCATCATGATGCTGCGTCACCTGCAGCGGTGCGGCCACAAACCCATCATCCTGGTGGGTGGTGCCACAGGAATGATTGGCGACCCTTCGGGGAAGAGCCAGGAGCGTAACCTCCTCGATGCCGAAACGCTCTACCACAACCAGGAATGTATCAAGCGACAAGTGGCCAAATTCCTCGACTTCGATGCCGAAGGCCCCAACAAGGCAGAGTTGGTGAACAACTACGACTGGATGAAAGACTTCACCTTCCTCGACTTCGCCCGCACGGTGGGCAAACATATCACCGTCAACTACATGATGGCCAAGGAGAGCGTGCAGCAGCGCCTCAACGGCACTGCCCGCGACGGACTGTCGTTCACCGAGTTCACCTACCAGTTGCTGCAAGGCTATGATTTCCTCTACCTCTATCAGACCAAGGGATGCCAACTGCAACTCGGCGGCAACGACCAATGGGGCAACATGACCACTGGCACCGAACTCATCCGTCGCACGCTGGGACAGGAGGCCGAGGCCTATGCCCTCACCTGCCCGCTCATCACCAAGGCCGACGGCAAGAAGTTTGGCAAGACCGAGAGCGGCAACGTGTGGCTCGACCGCAACCGCACCACGCCCTATGCGTTCTACCAGTTCTGGCTCAACGTGAGCGATGCCGATGCCGAACGCTATATCAAGATCTTCACTAGTCTTGACAAGGAAACCATCGATGCACTCATCGAGGAACACCAGCAAGACCCCGGTCGCCGCACCCTCCAGCGCCGCCTGGCAGAGGAGGTGACCGTGATGGTCCACTCCAGGGAAGACTACGACATGGCCATCGAGGCCTCCAACATCCTCTTCGGCAAGTCTACAAAAGAGAGTTTGCTGCGCCTCGACGAGCAAACCCTGCTCGATGTCTTCGACGGCGTGCCTCACTTCACCCTTGCGAAAGACCAACTGGGTCAGCCTGCCGGCGAGTTGTTCACCCGCGACGACGTGAAGGTGTTTGCCAGCAAGGGCGAGATGCGCAAACTGATACAAGGAGGCGGTGTGTCGCTCAACAAAGAGAAACTCGAAGCCTTCGACCGAGTCATCACTGCCGACGACCTCATCGACGGCAAATACCTGCTCGTGCAACGAGGTAAGAAAAATTACTTCCTCATCACTGTGAAATAGAAAAAAAACGGCAAAAATTTGGTAGTGGCATAAAAAACCACTACCTTTGCAGCCGCAAAACGTCGCATTCCCCTGTTGGGGTGTCAGTGGCGGAAATTGGGTGATGGTGTAACGGTAACACTACAGGTTTTGGTTCTGTCATTCCCGGTTCGAATCCGAGTCACCCAACATACAACGGCATGGTTCTCTGAGCCATGCCGTTGTTGTATTCTCATGCTAAAACCCTCTTCTTTTTGTTATTTTATGTTGAAAAACTATGCAGTATCTATGAAAAGTCGTAACTTTGCCCAATAAATGTGCAATAATACAGAACAAAAATTACAAGGGAAATGAAAATAGCAATGATTGGCTATGGCAAGATGGGAAAGATGATTGAGCAAATTGCCATCAGCCGAGGACACGAAATCGTCAGCATCATTGATATCGACAACCAGCAGGACTTCGAGTCCGAAGCCTTTGCTTCTGCCGATGTAGCCATAGAATTCACCACCCCCACGGCAGCATACCATAACTACCTGAGGGCCTTTGCCAAGAACGTGAAGGTGGTGTCGGGCTCCACAGGATGGATGCAAGAACATGGCGATGACATCCGCCGGATGTGCACGGAAGAGGGAAAGACCCTCTTCTGGGCCAGCAACTTCTCCATCGGTGTGGCCATCTTCTCGGCAGTAAACCGTTACCTTGCCCAAATCATGAACGGTTTCCCACAATACGACGTAGAGATGGAGGAGACACACCACATCCATAAACTCGACGCACCCTCGGGCACTGCCATCACCCTGGCCGAAACACTTATCGACAACCTCGACCGCAAGACCAAATGGGTGAAAGGCACCCTGCTCGCTCCCGACGGCACCCTTTCCGGGACATCACAATGTGCTCCCGATGAAGTGCCTATCCACAGCATCCGCCGCGACGAGGTACCGGGCATCCACTCCATCCGCTACGACTCAGAGGCCGATGCCATCACCATCACCCACGATGCCCATTCACGCAAGGGCTTCGCCCTCGGTGCCGTGCTTGCCGCCGAATACACAGCCAACCATCAGGGCCTGCTCACCACGAGCGACCTGTTCAAGTTCTAAATCCTCTAACGACATCAAACAACAGACTATATGATTGACAAGCAAAAAGCCAAACTCAACATGAAGGTGCAATGGACGAAGTTCATCATCGTGCTTGTGCTCTACCTGCTCTTCCTCTACTGGGTAAAGAGTTGGCTCGGACTCATCGTCGTGCCCTTCATCTACGACATTTACATCTCGAAGAAGATAAGATGGCAATGGTGGAAAGACTCTGAGGGACCGATAAAGTTCGTCATGAGTTGGGTCGACGCCATCGTCTTCGCCCTCGTGGCCGTCTACTTCATCAACCTGTTCTTCTTCCAGAACTACGTCATCCCGTCGAGTTCGCTCGAGAAATCACTCCTCAGGGGCGACTATCTCTTTGTGAGCAAACTGAGTTACGGACCACGTATCCCGCAGACTCCCCTCACCATGCCGCTCACCCAGCACACACTCCCTATTTTCAATACCAAGTCGTATATCGAATGGCCTCACTGGGACTATCGTCGCGTGAAAGGACTGGGCAAGGTGGAACTCAACGATATCGTGGTGTTCAACTACCCCGCCGGCGACACCATCGCCATGGATATGAAGTACCAAGCACAAGACTACTACCAGATGTGCTATATGTATGGCGAGGCCAACAAACTGCAGGTCGACTCCCTCTCGCCCCAGGCACGGTGGGATGCCTACCATGAGGCCATCGCACGGGGAGCCAATTACTTAAAAGCCAACCCCGCCGAATTCGGAGTGATAGACTCACGGCCTACCGACCGCCGCGAGAACTACGTGAAACGCTGCGTGGGACTGCCCGGACAAACGCTGCAAATCAAGAACAAGATAGTGTATCTCGACGGCAAGGCCAACAAGGAGCCCGACAACGTGCAGTACTCCTATTTCGTGCGGCTGAAACAGATGCTCCCCGATGCCATGATGGAGGAACTCGGCATCACCATGGAAGATATCCAGAGCATGAACACATATGGTGCGATGCCCATGACACACCGCGCTGCCGAAGCACTGAAGAAAAGCACCGACTACGTGGAATTCGTGCGCGAGGTGAACGACTCCGACCGTGTGGATACCGGCAAGACCTACCCCGTGACAGCCAATACGGGATGGACACGCGACAACTATGGTCCGATCTGGATTCCCGCCAAGGGAAAGAGCATCAAACTCACCATGGACAACATCGCCATCTACGAAAGGCCCATCCGCGTGTATGAGGACAACCAACTCGAGGTGAAAGACGGCAAAATCTTCATCAACGGCACGCAGACCGACACCTACACCTTCAAAATGGACTACTACTGGATGATGGGCGACAACCGGCACAACTCGCTCGACTCACGCTACTGGGGATTCGTTCCCGAAGACCATGTGGTGGGCAAGCCCATCTTCATCTGGCTCTCCATCAATCCCGAGAACGTGGGACCGAAATACCGGTGGAGCCGCCTCTTCAACCTCGTCGACAACATCAAATGACATGACAGACGACAGTCATCCATCGACAATATCCCGCAACACCCCTTCGCCACAGCCAGCGGAGGGGTGCTTCGCACAATGCCTGCTCTCCACCACCTATTTCGGACCTGTGCAGTGGTACCAGAAACTTTATCGCTACCGACAGGTGTGGATGGAGCAGCACGACAGTTTTGTGAAACAGACCTACCGCAACCGATGCTGTATCGCCACCACACACGGCATACAGGCTCTCACCATACCCGTGACGCACGATGCCACCAGCCGCCTCACCCGCGATATACGCATCAGCGACCACGGCAACTGGCGACACCTGCACTGGAATGCTATCCGCAGTGCCTATGGTGAATCGCCCTTCTTCGAGTTCTATGCCGACGACCTCGCGCCCTTCTTCGAGCGCCGGTGGGAGTTCCTCTTCGACTTCAACCACGATATCACCACGCTGATGTGCCAACTGCTTGACATCCAGCCACAGATACAATCCACCACCACCTACCTCACCCCTGAAGAATGTGCATCCCAGGGCATCTACGACTTCCGCGATGCCATCCGCCCCAAGCATCCCCTGCCCGACCCTGAGTTCCAGCCCCAGCAATACTACCAAGTCTTTGGTCCTCAACAAGGTTTTCTTCCCAACCTGAGCATCCTCGACCTACTGATGAACGAGGGCAATGAAAGCATCTTCTATCTCTAAAAGTCTGCCGAAGGCCCCAATTGACCACTTTTTGGCGATATTTTGACATTTTTTGTGTAACAATCCTTTCGTTTCCTCATTTTTTCATACCTTTGCAGACTTGCGTTTTTATTTTTTACTGAGGTATGGCGCATGATAACAGACACTTTGGTCTTTACTGCAAATTTCTCTATCCCAACAGAATATAATACACCTACCATAACATCAATGAAAAAGACTTTACTAACCTTTGCCCTCACGCTTTTCACTCTCGTGGGATTCGCCCAGACAGATATTGACGGAAAGTTATCGGTCACCACACAGATGTTCCTCGATGAATTGAAGGGAGAGATTGAATTCAATCCCAGCACATCGTCATCACGACAGGGACAACTCCATCACAACCTGCATTCATCACTGCCCGACCGTTTCTACGCCTCGCCCGACACCATCGATGGAAAGGTGTATATTTCCTGTTTCGTGCGACTCCAGGATATTGACAACACCGCCGACCTTGAAGCACTGGGCGTGCAGGTGCAGAACAAGTTTATCAAAGGCCTGATAACCGCCCTCATCCCCATCGACAAGATTGAAGAGGTGGCTGCCATTGCCAATGTGAGCCGCATCAACGTGTCGCCACTGATGCGCCCATTCACTGATGCCTCGCGCGCGAAGACCAATGTCGACGACGTTCTCACCTATTCCGACGATGCCAGGGCGGCAGGACTGTCACAGGGTTATGACGGCACGGGCGTACTCCTTGCTGTCATCGACGACGGTATCGACTTCCAGCACATCGCCTTCAAGGATAAAAACGGCAATAGCCGCATCAAGAGGGCATACGTCTATAACGGCTCTTCAGCCAAAGAATACACATCGATTACAAGCAGCAGTCCCACTACCGACGACAGTGCTTCCGACCACGGCACACACACCAGCACCACGGCAGGCGGGTCAAGCGTCATCGTCAGCGGTAAGAATGTCACTGTAACCGATGACCATGCCTCGGCCACTTATGGTGGCATGGCACCAGGCGCCGACCTCTATCTGGCAGGAATCAAGGACCTGAAATCCACTTATCTCAGCAATGCTTTCAAAAAAATCATCGCTTATGCCGATGCCAACAACCAGCCCGTAGTGGTGAGCAACAGTTGGGGCTCACAATATGGTCCACACGACGGTACCGGCGACTTTGCCGATGTCACCACCTCATTATTCGGTTCCAACCAACCCAATCATATCTGCTTGTTCGCTGCTTCCAACGACGGAGGTTCACCCAAAGACGGTGAAGGCGGTGGGTATTTCGTTTCCCACACAGCCAGCAGTTCCAACCCACTGAGGACAATACTAAGAGGTTCGGCCTATTCTGATGCCAATGGTAGTTATTATAACAGCATCATCGCCAATGTATGGTGTCGTTCGACCAGCGTGAGCAGTATAGGATGCAAAATCCATGTGCTCAATGCCCATACCGGAAAACTTCTTAAAACAGTGTCTGTAACACCTTCGACCAATGGTGCCACCGTTTCTGGTCTCAGTAATTATTTCAGCGGAAAACTGGTTGTGTACAAGGACTATGTCACTTCCAACAAGACACAACTTTTAATCTATGCCGAAAGTTTATATCCAATAGAAGAAACGACCACTACAGTTGATGGAAGCACGTATTATATAGGAGGATACACTCTTGCCGTGGAGTTGTATCCCACATCGGGCACTGCCATCATCGACGCTTGGGGTGGCAATGGAGGTTATTTCACCAATTACCTCACCACGGAAGGTTATAATTGGCAAGCGGGCACGGATGACATGTCGGTAAGCGACGAAGCCACCTATCCCAATGTCATCTCCGTGGGTGCCTACGTGTCGAAGAACCGCATCACCAACTATAGCGGGACCACCTATAACTACAGCGATAAATACACCATGGACGACATCGCTTACTTCTCAAGTTATGCCACGGCAGCAGCCAGTCCCGACGGCAAACAGTATCCCTGGATTACCGCTCCCGGCGCACGTATCGTGGCAGGTGTCAATCATTATAGTCCCGACTATACCTCTGGTGATTACAAAACCGACCGCGTGAATACCAACACCACCTATCCCTATGCCGCCATGGAGGGCACCTCGATGGCCACGCCTACTGCCGCCGGCATCGTGGCACTTTGGATGCAGGCAGCCAAGCAGGAGGGCAAAGACATCACCTTAGACTACATCAAGGAGGTGATGCGCGAGACCGCCATCAACGACTACTACACCACCAGCGGCCCCAACGCCTCACACTTCGGCAACGGTAAAATCGATGCCCTTGCCGGTATAAAGTATATCCTCGGAGTGACAGATGAGCCTACCATCAAGGCTACGCCCACCAACCTCTCTTTCGAGGGATATGCCACCATGACCTATACGAATACCGTGAATGTGAAGGGTGTAAAACTCGATGACAACATTACCGCCACGCTCACTGACGCCAATCACATCTATGCCATTGACAAGAGCAACATCACCGTCGCCGAAGCCACCAATGGAGTCGACATCACCGTGACATGGAGTCCCACGGCAACAGGCCAGACCACTGCCACCCTCACGCTGTCGAGCGTTGGTGCAGAGACAGTGACGGTCAACCTCACAGGTATTGCTGAGGCCGCCACACCTGTCATCACGGCCGATAAAACCGAGTTGAACTTCAATGGCAACATCAATCAAGACTGCACCGGACAATTCCAGGTTTCCGGACGATTCCTCGATGAAGACGTAGAGGTGGCCCTCACCGACAACAACCACGTCTTCTCCGTCAATTTGTCATCTATTGAGGCTGCAAGCCTCAACGATGACGGAAAGGTCATGGTCACCGTCACCTTCAACGCAGCCCAAGAAGGTTCCTACACAGGCAAAGTGACTCTCTCGAGTGCAGGAATCACCCCCGTCACCATCAACCTCCTTGCCACAGCATCGGATGGAGGTACAGCAGAAGACAGTTACCTCAACATCGCCAGATATCTCACCATCGATGAGGCGGGATGGAACAGCACATATGTCAACAAACTATATGCCTACACAGAGAACACCGACGAAAACTACGGTTGGCTCACCATGCCCGTATATGGCGCATGGGTAGGTGTCTATTACGACAATCATCCACAAACGTGGATAGAGAGTAATGTGGGAACCAGTTTCAAAATAGGCAAGTCAACTTACTCCACCTACAATGGCGTGATGTGGAATGCGAGCGCGCCCTTGCTTGGCAGTAGCATCTATTTCAACAAGCAATCCGACGATGGCAGGGCACGTGCGATGGGTGTAAACAGCGGCAACAACACCAAATTGGTTTCCGTGGCATTTTATGTTACCAATACTACGGAAGTCAAACTCTATGGCCTGGGCAGAAATGGCGTGAGCAGCACCTATCCCGCATACATCAAAGTATACGAATGTTCGAGAAACGCAGACGGAAGTGTCACCGCATCTTCATCAGCATTGAAAACGGAGACTAACACCTCTACCTCCACCACGACTCCGTTCACCATAACCGTATCGGACCTAAATGCTTCCAACATCTACAAAGTGGAAGTGGGCAATTATCGCGGCTACCTCTACGAAATTGCCTTCAAGACTCCGCTCACGGTTACTCCTCCCGTCCGTAAAGGTGACATCAACAGAGACGGCAAGGTAGACATCTATGACGTGACGGCACTCATCGATATCATTCTTAATGACGATACCGAAGAACCCTACACTTTCACGCAGTACGACCATGTGGCTGCCGACGTGAACGAAGACAGCAAAATCGACATCTATGATGTGACCATGCTCATAGATATCATACTCAATGAAGATTAAGCATGCAGAAGCCAAATACTCTAAGCCCCCTAAGGACATTGAAGTTCTTAGGGGGCTTAAGTATTAAGAGTCTTTAGAAACCTTTCACCGGAATACCAGCGTGGTGAGTTGTTCGGGGTTGAACACCTCTTGTGCCACGGAGAGGATTTGTTCGGAGGTCACATTGTCGATGCTCTGGAAAAGCCGTTCCACATCGCGCTCCCACCCATAGTGCAGGAAACTCTTCCCGAAACTCAGCGCAAATCCCTCACGGGCATCACACGCCACACCGATTTGTCCCTTCAACTGGCGCTTGGCAGCAGAGAGTTGTGAAGGCGTGAGTCGCTTCGATGCCAACTTATCCAGTTCGCTCCTCACCAGCCGCAGGCAGCGCGACACATGATGGTGGTCGCAACCGAAATACACACACCAGGCGCCGGTATCGCTGTAGTTCACCATCGAACTTTCCACCGTATAAACCAGTCCGCGTCGCTCACGCAGCGACAGGTTGAGACGGGCATTCATCCCCGGTCCACCGAGGATATTGTTGAGCAGATAGAGTGCCATGCGCTTGTCGCTATGGATGCCATAGGCACGGTTGCCCAGCATCACATGCGCCTGATGGGTGCCACGCGCCATCTCTGTCAGTCCGCCCACGAGAGGCGGCAGACTGGCAGATTTCACCTCGAGGTCGGGAACTAGCGGCTCTGCCGACGGGAAATCGGCGGTGGCCTTCTCGAGCAACCGCACGAGACGGTCGAAACGGATATCTCCATAGGCGAAAAATGCCATGTTCTGCGGCACATAATGACGGCGGGTGAACCGTAGGGCATCGGCAGAGCCAAACTGCCTCAGGCGTTGTGTATTCCCCAGGATGTTGTGGCCCAGCGGATGGCCCTTGAACACCATGTTCTCAAACTCGTCGAAAATCAGTTCGGCAGGCGAGTCGTTGTAACTCTCTATCTCATCGGCTATCACCTCTGCCTCTTTCTCTATCTCTTGCTGTGGGTATACACTATGAAAGACGATGTCGCTGAGCAGGTCGACAGCCCTCGGCAGATGGTCGCGCAGGATGGCAGCGTAATACACCGTGTCTTCCTTGTTGGTGAAGGCATTCAGGTCGCCACCCACCCTTTCCAGGGAGTTGAGCACATGCCATGCCTTGCGGCGAGACGTGCCCTTGAAGGTCACATGCTCACAGAAATGTGCCAGTCCCTCCTCGTCGGAGGCCTCATCACGCGAACCCACGTTGATGCCATATCCGCAAAACACCACAGGCGAGGCATCATGCCGGTGTATCACACGCAGGCCGTTGGACAATGTACAGGTATTGTAATTCATGCTGCGAAATTACTGCATCTTGTGAGCAATACAAAATAAAAAAACAATTATTTGCCGCTCCGCAACGAAATTCGAAGGGTTTTCCCACTAACTCTGCTCTCGCGAAATTAGGCTGCGGCTCGGCAATTCAAGCAAAAACTTCGTCTTTTGCTTGGTATTACGCTCGCCTTGCACTAACTCTGCTCTCGCTAAATTAGGCGGCGGCTCGGTAATTCAAGCAAAAACTTCGTCTTTTGCTTGGTATTCCGCTCGCCTTGCACTAACTTTGCAGTCTAAACAAAAAAGGAAATCATGCGCAAAGTAATAGGAATCGGTGAAACCGTGCTCGACATCATCTTCAAAAACGAGCAGCCCATTGGGGCCGTACCCGGCGGCTCCGTCTTCAATGGCATCATCTCACTTGGCCGTTCGGGTGTCAATGCCTCGTTCATCAGTGAGGCAGGAAACGACCGTGTGGGGAAAAACATCATCAAGTTTCTCAACGACAACCATGTCGACACCAAAGACATCTATGTCTATCCAGAGAGCAAGTCGCCCATCTCCCTGGCCTTCCTCAACGAGAACAATGATGCCGAATACCTGTTCTACAAAGACCACGGCCACGACCAACTCGACTTCATCTATCCCGAGGTCAACCCCGACGACATCGTGATGTTCGGCTCCTATTATGCCGTCAACCCGGTGATTCGCCCACAGGTGCTGGGATTCCTCGACCATGCCCGGAGCCATGGCGCCATCCTTTACTACGACGTGAATTTCCGTCCATCGCACAAGAACGACGTGATGAAGATTACCCCCAATCTCCTTGAGAACCTGGAGTATGCCGACTTCGTACGAGGCAGTGTCGACGACTTCCGCGTGCTCTACAACAAGGAAGACCCCGACAAGATTTACAATGCCGAGGTGTCATTCTACTGCAAGAACTTCATCTGCACCAACGGCACACAGAATGTGGAACTGCGCGCCACCCGTGGCATCAAGAAGAGTTTCCCCATCATCCAGACCACCACGGTAAGCACCATCGGTGCCGGCGACAACTTCAATGCCGGCTTCGTGTATGGACTGATGCGCTATGGCATTACCCGCGAGGCACTCGAGCGGGGCATTCCCGCCCGCATCTGGGACAAAATCATCCACTGGGCACAAATGTTCTCCGCCAACTGCTGCCAGAGCATCAACAACTCCGTTTCCATCGATTTCGGCATTCAGATGGCTGCCGACGCGAAAGAGGAGAAAGACACCTATCTTGAATGGTAAACAACTAAGAATCAATATTATAACGAAAACCACATCACATTATGACAACCATTACCGACAACATCTTCTACGTGGGCGTCAACGACCGCAACAAGAACCTCTTCGAAGGCCTGTGGCCATTGCCCAACGGTGTATCCTATAACTCCTACCTCATCGTCGACGAGAAAGTATGCCTTGTCGACACCGTAGAGGTGGACTTCTTCACACAGTTCATCGAGAATATACAGGAAGTCATCGGCGAACGTCCCATCGATTACCTCATCGTCAACCATATGGAGCCCGACCACAGCGGTTCCATCGCCCTCATCCGTAAATACTACCCCGAGGTGCAGGTCATCGGCAACAAGAAGACCTTCGGCATGCTCAGCGGGTTCTACGGCATCAGCGACAATGAACTGGAGGTGAAGAACGGCGACACTCTCTCGTTGGGAAAACACCAGTTGCAGTTCGTGCTCACTCCTATGGTGCACTGGCCCGAGACCATGGTCACCCTCGACACTACCGCCAACGTGCTCTTCTCTGGCGATGCCTTCGGCTGCTTCGGTGCCCTCAATGGCGGTGTCATCGACAGTGAGATATGCTGCGATACATTCTGGCTCGAGATGGTGCGCTACTATTCCAACATCGTAGGCAAATACGGCACACCGGTGCAGAATGCGCTGAAGAAACTCGCTGGCGTGAAACTCGACTATATCTGTTCTACCCACGGACCGGTGTGGCACGACTATATCGAGCGCGTCGTAGGCCTCTACGACCGCATGAGCCGCTATGAGACCGAGGAGGGCATCGTCATCTGCTACGGCACGATGTATGGCAATACCGAGCGCATGGCCGAGGCCATCGCACGCGCTGCAAGCAAGGCTGGTATCAAGAACATCGTGGTCTACAATGTATCGAAGACCCATCACTCCTACATCATCCGCGACATCTTCCGCTACAAGGCCCTCATCGTAGGCGCACCCACCTACAACACCAGTCTCTACCATGAGATGGATGTGCTCCTCTCTGAGGTAGCCCACAAAGACATCAAGAACCACCTCTTCGGATGGTTTGGCAGTTTCGGCTGGGCGAGCAAGGCTGTGGCCAAGATACAGGAGTGGAACGACAATGCCCTGCATTTCGAAGCCGTGGGCAACCCCGTGGAGATGAAACAGGCCATGAATGCCGACACCCTATCGGCTTGCGAGGCCCTGGGACGTGCCATGGCCGAACGACTCATCGCCGACCGCAATTAAACAACCGAGACATCACTGATGAAGCCCACCGACTTACAATCCAAAGTCATTGCGTTCATGCGCTTCCCGCTCGTGGTGCTGTTGCTGTTCATGCACTGCAACTTCACCACCCTGGGTGGCGAGTGGGCTTCATTGCCTTTTGCCAGCAGGTTTATCGACATCTTCTCTCAGCGGGTGGCCCCCATCGTCATCCCCGTCACATTCTTCATCTCGGGATACCTCTTCTTCAAGACCGGACAGTTCACCCTCGACATCTACATCAAGAAACTCATCCGGCGGTTGCAATCGCTCTTCGTTCCCTACCTGCTCTGGAACCTGCTCTACCTGCTCCTGGCCATCATCCTGGGGCTCTTCATCGGCAAGGTGCCCATCCTTGGGATACCTTTCGACGACCTGACCTTCACCAGTTCGCTGAAAGCCTTCTGGAACATCACGCTCATCCCAGGCAGCGACACCACTATTGCGGCACCCATTGCCATACCGTTCTGGTTTGTTCGCGACCTGATGGTGGCGATGGTGTGCTCACCCCTCATCTACTTCGCCGTGACGTGGTTCATCCGCCTCTCCGGGCGCAGGCCATTGGTGCGTTACATCTTCTTCCTTGTCATCCTCTTCGCCATCGGCTACTGTCCTCAGGTTACCGGAATCAATCCCGACGGATGGCTTTTCTTTGCCTATGGCGCATACTTCGGCATCAAGAAGAAAGAGTTTATCGTTGCCATGTTGCCCTATGCCCTTCCCTCCTTCATCATGCTGGCCGCCATCGTGGGCATCGAGCAACTGCTCCCCTGCGAATTCATCTACAGACTGGAACATGTGGTGGGACTGATATTCATCATCTCCCTCACCACCGTCATGGTGCGTGCCGGCACATGGTATGTGAACATGACGCTCTCCAACGGCAGTTTCTTCATCTTTGCCTTCCACTACATGCTGCTCGGCTTCATCATCTGGCTGTATGGCACTGATACGTTCATCCCCCACAGTGCGTGGCTGGCATTGCTCATGTATGTGCTTGCCGTGGCTGTCGTTGTGTTCTTCGGATTAATTTTCTATTGGCTGATGCGCACCCGACTGCCTTTCATTACCTATATCCTCATGGGAGGAAGGAGATGAGGGATGATTGAAAATTGAAGATTGAAAATTACCGCTTCGCGGTGAAGTTGCTTACACTTAATTGCAACTTTGAAGATGGAGATTGGAAATGAGAATAAGTGTTTTTTGTTCGGCTAACGAAAAGATTAATCCTCTGTTCTTTGAGAAAACCGCTCAACTGGGACATTGGATAGGCTGCAACGGACATACCCTGGTGTATGGCGGTTGCGATATGGGACTGATGGAGTGCGTGGCAAAGGCCGTGCATGAAACAGGCGGACATGTGGTGGGCGTAGTGCCCTCCATCCTCGAGAAAGGCGGACACGCCTCCACATTCATCGACGAACTGGTCAGGTGCGAGACGCTCGACGAGCGCAAACGCCTGATGTTGCAGAACAGCGATGTGGCAGTGGCATTGCCCGGTGGCATCGGCACCCTCGACGAGGTGTTCTCCATGGCATCGCAAGCCACCCTGGGCTATCACCACCAACAAGTGCTGGTCTACGACATGTGCCATTTCTGGCAACCGCTGGAAGCATTGCTCGACCACCTGCAAGGACAAGGACTCATGCGGGGTGACTATCACCGCCTCATCTCTTTCTTCCATAGTGTAGAAGAATTGGAAACACACCTCATCCATATCGGCACCAACAACCTTAGTTAGCAAAAAAACGGAAAAACGTCAATACAAACAGTCAATAATTAGAAATTTTCGCCAAAATAATTGCCCAATTCAAGGAAAATGCCTATTTTTGCTTTCAAATTGTCAATTATAGGCAAGATTTCCAAACACAAAAAAAACGATTATTGATATGGCAATAGACAAAATCGACAACCTGGACAAGAAAATCCTCGGTATCCTCTCACAAAACGCACGCATCCCGTTCAAGGATGTAGCAGCAGAATGCAATGTCTCCAGGGCTGCCATCCATCAGCGAGTGCAGCACCTCATCGAGAACGGTGTCATCACGGGCAGCGGCTTCGACATCAACCCCAAGAGTCTGGGCTACTCCACCTGTACCTACGTAGGCATTACGCTCGAGAGGGGAAGCATGTACAAGACCGTTTGCGAGCGGCTCATCCACATTCCCGAAATCGTGGAGTGCCACTTCACCACCGGGCCCTACACCATGCTGGTGAAACTCTACGCCCGCGACAACGAACAACTCATGCATCTGCTCAACAGCCAGTTGCAGAGCATCCCCGGTGTGGTAGCCACAGAGACGCTCATCTCGCTCGAACAAAGCATCAAGCGCGAGATTCCCGTGAAAATAGCCGACAACAACCCATCCACTATATGACCTCCTTTAACCTCAACACACATCTCGACGAAATATACGCCTCTTTCCCAGAAGGCAAGCGCAAACCCATCATCGGTATCACCGCCAATTTCTGGAACGGAGAGGCAACCATGGCCAAAGCCTACTACCAACAGGTGGCTGACGCTGGTGGCACACCGGTACTCATCCCCCCCGTCAACGACAAAGACATCATCGTCAGTACCCTCTCGGGCATCGACGGTCTGCTGCTCTCGGGCGGAGCCGATATCAACCCCCTGTGGACGGGCGAGGAACCGTTGCCACAACTCCACCATATCAACGCCCAGCGCGACCTGCCAGAGTTGCTCATCACGCAACTGGCCTACAACCGCCAGATTCCCATCCTCGGTATCTGCCGCGGTATACAGACGCTTGTCACCGCCCTTGGCGGCAAGGTGACACAAGACATCGAAACCGCCATGCAGGAGGCTGCTGCCGAAGAGCCGACCGACAAGAAGAAATCGAAACGCTCGGCTTCCGAGGCAGAACCGTCCCGTCCCATCCACATCAAGCACAGCCAGGACGGCGACCGCAACCTCCCCACCCATTCCGTCAATGTGGAGAAAGACTCCATGCTCTACCGTCTTTACAAGAGCGAGAAACTCTATGTCAACTCCTTCCATCACCAAGCCGTGGCCGAGACAGGCAAGCGCTTCAAGGTGACCGCGAAGTCGCCCGACGGGGTGATAGAGGCAGTGGAGAGCAGCGAGTTCAAACCCATCCTCGGTGTGCAATGGCATCCCGAGTGCATGGAGACCGAGGGACTGCGCCTCTTTGAGTGGCTGGTGGCACAAGCCAACAACTTCCACCTTGCCAAGCGTCTGCACGACCGCATCCTCACCCTCGACACCCATTGCGACACCCCGATGTTCTTCCATCAGGACATCAAGTTCGACCAGCGCGACCCACGCATCCTCGTCGACTTGCACAAGATGACCGACGGGCGGCAGGATGCCGTCATCATGGCTGCCTATCTCCCACAGCCCAAGATGGGCGAGAGTTTCTCGTCAAAAGTGCATTTCGATGTCAACACCCCCATGGAGTATGCCGATTTCATTTTCGACAAGATAGAAGCCATCGTGAGGAGCAACCGCAAATACATCAGCATCGCCCGTACGCCGGCCGACCTCTTTGAAGACAAGCGCAAAGGGCGCAAGTCCATCATGTTTGGAATAGAGAACGGCATTGCCCTCAATCACGACATCGCCAACGTGAAACACTTCGCGCAACGCGGAGTAGTATACATCACCTTGTGCCACAATGGCGACAACGACATCTGCGACAGCGCCAAAGGCTGCGACACCAACCACGGCGTGAGCAAGTTTGGCGAGAAGGTCATCCGTGAGATGAACCGCGAGGGCATCATGGTAGACCTGAGCCATGCCAGCGAACAGAGTTTCTTCGACGCGCTCGAAATCAGCAAGACTCCCATCGTATGCAGCCACAGTTGCTGCAAGGCTCTCTGCGACGTGCCCCGCAACCTCTCCGACGACCAACTCCGCGCCCTGGCCAAGAAAGGAGGCGTAGCCCACATCACCCTCTACGGCGGGTTCCTGCGCAAGGAGGGAGAGGCCACCATCCGCGATGCCATCGAGCACCTCAACCATGCCGTGCGCATCATGGGCATCGACCATGTGGGTCTGGGCACCGACTTCGACGGCGACGGTGGCGTGACGGGGTTGGCCGACTCTTCCGAACTCATCAACTTCACGTTGGCACTGCTCAAGAACAAGTACAACGAGCGCGACATACAAAAAATATGGGGTGGCAACTGGCTGCGCGTCATGGCACAGGTTCAGGCACTGACCAAATAATCATTCACCCTTACCACGACTCTCACAACATGACCAAAAGATATATCATCAGTTGCACCATGGCCGCAGTGCTCTTCATCCTTTGTGGAGCGGCCTCTTGCCACCATGGCAAGAAAGACATCCTCGAACCTGTCACAGTCGACCCGAAAGGTCCGCAGTTTGACGCCGACTCCGCCTTGGCCTTCTGCTATGGGCAGTGCGCCTTCGGGCCACGCACGATGAACAGTACGGCACACGACGAGTGTGAGCAATGGATTATCGATATGTTCAAACGTTATGGCTGTGAGGTGGAGACACAGAAAGCCACGCTTAAGGGTTATGACGGCACACCGCTCCGTGCCACCAACATCATCGCCCATTACCAGCCCGACAAGCCCAAGCATATCCTCATCTGCGCTCACTGGGACAGCCGACCCTGGGCCGACAACGACCCCGACGAAGCCAACTGGCACACCCCGGTGCTTGCCGCCAACGACGGTGCCAGTGGCGTGGCAGTGATGATAGAACTGGCCCGCGTACTGCAACAAGTCGACTCCCTCGACCTGGGCATCGACTTCATTTGTTTCGACGCTGAAGACTGGGGAGTGCCGCAGTGGAGCGACCGCACCGACGAGAACTCTTGGGCACTGGGCGCCCAATATTGGGCCGAGCATCAGGAGCCGAAGCCGTATACCACCGCCTATGGCATCCTCCTCGACATGGTAGGCGGACAAGGAGCGGAGTTTTATCAGGAAGGGATGTCGCAAAGATATGCGCCCCAGGTGGTTCAGCGCGTTTGGAATGCCGCCCATGCCGCTGGCTATAGCCAGTATTTCCCACGCACGGCAGGTGGGGGTGTAACCGACGATCACTTGCCCATCAACGAGAAGGCAGGCATCCCAACCATCGACATTATCCCCCACTACCCCAACTGCAGGGAGAGTTCGTTTGGTCCCACCTGGCACACCATTGCCGACGATATGGACCATATCGACTCCAACACGCTGAAGGCGGTGGGTCAGACCATCATTCAGGTATTGTTCACAGAATAAGGATAAAGGGGTAAGAGATAAGTTTCGCGCGCCTACAGTTGTCCTGCTTCCACCATGAGCACCACACGCTCGGTGAGGCGGTCGGTGCTGTCGGGTTTGTATTTCTTCTTCAGGCTGGCGCCGAAAGTCCAGGCAAACGCCTGCCAGAAGCCGGCGCGGATGGGGCCCATAAAGGCCTTCACAATGTCATACGACGACGAGTTGCACTCGCGGTTCACCAGTTTGATGAGCAACTTGCCCTGCGAGTAGGTCAGTTTCTTCATCTGCGGCTTGTAACGCTGGTAAATCTCGTCTTCCACCTTCTTCATGTGGGCATCACGCGACTTCTTGTCGGGGATGGTTTGGAGCGTTTCATAGGTCTCGCGGATGATGACATTCACCTCCTTGGCCATAGGCAGCACCTTCTTCACGTTGTTCACCAGCCGGTTGTAGGCCTGTCGCTGTTTCTCGCTCTTGAGTTCCACCACAGGATACACGTAGACGTTGTTCATCTCAAGGAAAAGCACACTGTCGCCATCGACCAACGCCTTGGCCAATTTCACCGTAGGCACCATCACGGGGTCGCCACTTTCAGGCGTGTCGGCCACCTGACCTGAAGCCATCACCCCCCAAAGGCATAGTGCCATCCACAAACCGATGAATCGTCTGACTGTTTGCATACGGCGGCAAACTTACGCATTTTTTCGGAATTAACACCATACTTCAATAAAAAACCACATTATTTAAGATTTATATGTATTGCAAGCGCTGGATTGCCTTAGCCTTCCTCATCCTCGCCATGCTGCACGTCACTGCACAGCAGGCTTCCCCCCAGGAGCGTCCCTGGGAGAGCATGCTGATGGAACTGATGACAGCCGACGACATCGATGCCGATGACTGGGAAGACCAATATGAGGCGTTGTGCGACATGGAACAAGAACCCATGAACATCAACACCGCCACACGCGAGCAACTGCTCAGCCTGCCCTTCCTCAACGAGCAGCAAGTGGAAGACATCCACGTCTACATCTACCAATATGGAGCCATGCGGTCGTTGGGCGAGTTGGCCATGATTCCCTCTATCGACTACACCACCCGCTGCCTGCTCTCCTATTTCGTGCAGTGCGGCGAGATTCCCCGTCCTGCCACCACGCTGGGCCGCATGCTGCAATATGGCCACCACACCCTCTTGGTGTCGGCTTCCGTTCCGATGTATGAGCGGCATGGCGACAGAGAGGGGTATCTCGGGTCACGCTATCGCCACGATGTGAGATACCAGTTCCAATATTCCGACCGCCTGCGGTTCGGACTCTTGGGAGCCCAAGATGCCGGCGAACCGTTCTTCTCCGGAAAGAACAACATGGGCTACGACTACTACTCGTTCTATGTCGAGGCCCACCGCATGGGAAAACTGAAGTCGCTCGTCGTTGGCCGCTACCGTGCCTCGTGGGGTATGGGTCTGGTGATGAACAACGACATGAGCCTGGGCAAGATGGCTTCGCTCTCGGCTCTTGGCAGCCGCACCTACGGTCTGCGTGCCCATTCCTCGCGCCATGCCGGCAACTACCTGCAAGGGGCGGGAGCCACAGTAACCCTCTTCCGTGGCCTCGACCTCAGTGCTTTCGCTTCCTATCGCAAGGTCGATGCCACGCTCACCCATGGCGACTCCGCCATCAGCAGCATCTCCAACTTGGGCTACCACCGCACCGCCACCGAGATGGCAAAGAAAGACAACGTATCGGAAACTACCGCCGGAGCCAATGTGTCGTGGAAAGGCTATGGGTTCACCTTTGGTGCCACCGGCACTTTCACCACCTACGGCAAAGACCATTTCCCCGACACCAGCCAGCGCTACCGTTTCTATTATCCCTCCGGCAATGACTTCTGGAACGCCAGTATCGACTATGGCTATACCGGGCATCTTTTCTCCGTCCGTGGCGAGACAGCCACTGGCGGATGCCATTCCCTCGCCACCATCAACAGCGTGAGTTTCACGCCCTCTTCGAAGGTCTCTGTGATGGCCATCTACCGTTTCTACGGCAAGAAATACTATGCCATGCACGCCAAGAGTTTTGGCGAGAGCCGCAGGGTGCAGAACGAAAGTGGCGGTTATCTGGGCGTGAAATGGATGCCTACGCGCCAAGTCACCTTGCAAGCCTATACCGACTATGCCTATTTCGCCGCGCCTACCTATCTGGCACAAGTGTCATCGCATGCCTGGGACAACATGCTGCAGGCACAATATGCCACCGATCGCCTTTCCATCACTGCCCGCTATCAGTTCAAGCAACGCGAGTGCGACAATGCCGAGAAGACCGCCCTTATCACCAAGGACACCCATCGCGGACGGCTGTGGGTGACCCACAGCCATGGTGCTTGGCGACTGACCACTCTGGGAGAACTGTCATTCACCCGTCAGGAGCAGAAGAGTTTTGGATGGCTGGTGGCAGAACAGGCTGGCTTCACCTGTCGATGGCTGAAGTTGTCGGCCAGTTTGGGATATTTCCACACCGACGACAGCGAGAGCAGTATCTACGCCTATGAGCAAGGCACACTTTATGGCTATTCCTTCGCCTCCTATTATGGCGAAGGCATCAAATACTCGTTCACAGCGAGAGCCGACATCGGCAGTCACCTAATGGTCATCGCACGGCTCTCCACCGCCGACTATTTCGACCGCGACCATATCTCGAGCGGCTACCAACAGATAGACCGCTCCTCGAAGACCGACTTGCAATTGCAAGTCAGATGGCGGTTTTGAGCAAGTCCCACACGGCGATGATGTGGCACACCGAGCCTGCCAGAACAAAGAAATGGAAAACACTGTGCATATAGCGCCGCTTGTTCAAACTGTAGAACACGGCACCGGTGATATAGCACACCCCCTCGGCCACTATCCATACCACGGCAATGGTGGGCACATTGTCGATAAGGGGCTTGAAGGCCACGAGTACACTGAGTCCCATGCCCACAAACGAGAACGTCTCGATATGGCTGTGCTCCTTGAGGTGCACGAAACTCACGACAGTGCCGACCACCGCGCAAGTCCACACAAAGATGAAGAGTCCCCAACCCCAAAAGCCAACCTCTCGCAGGGCCACGAGGGTGATGGGAGAATACGACCCGGCGATATGCCAATAGATGGCGGCGTGGTCCCATCGGCGCAAGCGTTCCTTCCACTTGCTGCGTCGTGGGAGGGCGTGATAGACGGTAGATGAGATATAAGACCCCAGCATCCCCACCAAGTAGAGTATCACTCCGGCGCGTGCCCAGCCATATCCTTTCCCGGCACACATCACCAGGAACACCACACCCACTACCACACCCAGGACGATGCCTGCGGCGTGCGACCATACATTGAGGTTTTCCTCGTTGCGGGTATATCTAATCGGCATTTTTTTAGTGGTTAATATTTCCCATCTGTCCCCCTTCCAAGACGGAAGAGGGACAAGATGGGTGTTGTGTGTCACCGTCGACGAAGACCGGTCAGTCGGCAATGGTGAAATCCAGCAGCCGCTTCTCGATGTTGGCCTTGGCCACCTTGATGGTGATGGGGTCACCCAACTGGTATTTGTTGTGGTGCCGGCGGCCCACAAGGCAGTAGTTGCGCTCGTCGAAGTCGTAGTAGTCGTCGTCGAGGTCGTGCATCGGCACCAGTCCCTCGCAGTGGTTCTCGTCGATCTCGCAGTAGATGCCATACGACTGTATGCCACTGATGTGCGCCTCATACACGTTGCCTATCTTGTCGGCCATAAACTCCACCATCTTGTATTTGATAGAGTCGCGCTCGGCATTGGCTGCTGTCTGCTCCATGTCGCTCGAGTGCTCACACTGGTCTTCGTAATATTTGCGGTTGGCACTGCGCCCACCCTCCTGGTAGCGGGTGAGCAGGCGATGCACCATGGTGTCGGGATAGCGGCGGATGGGACTGGTGAAATGGGTGTAGTAGTCGAAAGCGAGTCCATAGTGCCCGATATTGTAGGTACTGTATTTCGCCTTCATCATCGCCCGCAGTGCCACAGTCTGGATGAGGTTCTGCTCACGGCGGCCCATACTGTCGCTCATCAGACTGTTGAGACTCTTCGAGATGGCACTCCTCGTGCCGGCGGTTTTCAGTTTGTAGCCGAATTTAGTGACCACTTCGCGCAAGTTCTCGAGTTTGGTGGGGTCGGGAGCGTCGTGCACGCGGTAGGGCAAGGTCTTCGCCTTCACGCCTTTAGGCACTTTGCCGATGCTCTCTGCCACCGTGCGGTTGGCCAGCAGCATGAACTCCTCAATGAGTTTGTTGGCATCCTTCGATACCTTGAAATAGCACTTCACCGGTTTGCCTTTCTCATCGATGTCGAAGTGGAGTTCCTCGCGCTCAAACTTCACGGCACCATTCTTGAAACGCGCCTCACGCAACAGTTTTGCCAGACGGTCGAGTGTAATCAACTCTGCGGCCAGTTCGCCCTTGTAGCCACCCTTGGGAGCCGGGGGAGCGGGTTTTCCTGAACCGTCCACCACACCATTGTCTTCCAGAATCTGCTGCACCTCCTCATAGGCGAAGCGGCGGTTGCTGCGTATCACGGTATGCACCAGTCGCCAACGCTTCACCTGTGCATTGTCATCCATATCAAACACCACGCTATAGCAGAGTTTGTCCTCATCGGGACGCAGCGAACAGATGAGGTTGCAAAGCCGTTCGGGCAGCATGGGGATAGTGCGGTCGACGAGGTAGACACTGGTAGCCCGTTTCTGGGCTTCCTTGTCGATGACCGAGCCTTCGGTCACATAATGCGACACATCGGCAATATGCACGCCGACCTCCCAAAGGCCTTTCTCCAACTGGCGCACGGAGAGCGCATCGTCGAAGTCCTTGGCATCCTTCGGGTCGATGGTGAAGGTGCACACGTCGCGGAAGTCCTCACGGCCTTTCAGTTCCTCGGGCGTAATCTCGAGGGGTATCTTCTCTGCCGCCAGTTCCACGTTGCGGGGATATTTATAGGGCAGGCCATACTGCGCCAGGATAGCGTGCATTTCTACGTTGTTGTCGCCGGTCTTTCCCAACACGTCGACTACCTCGCCCACAATGCTCTTCGACTCACGACTGGGCCACTGTGTGATTTTCACCACGGCCTTCTCACCGGTCACACCTCCCTTGAGTTTTTTCTTCGGTATCATGATGTCGTGCACGAAGATATTGCTCTCGGTGACGAGGAAGGCATAGTCACGCTCCACCTGCAGTTTGCCCACGAAGGTGTCGCGGGCATGTGAGAGGATTTCCGTCACCACCGCCTCCTTGATGTGATTGGCACGACGGGCGTTGAACGTCACCCGCACACGGTCGCCGTCGAGGGCGAACATCGAGTTGCGCTCTGCCACGAAAACGGGGTTGCCGCCATCGTCGGGCACGAAACTGTTCTTGCCGTTGGCCTTGCGCCGGAAGGTACCTTCCTGCACCTGACCTTTGGTGTTGAGCCTATACGAGGTGTTCGATACCTTGCTCAGAAAATCATCCCACGCCAACTCCTCCATCACGTCGATGGCGAGCATTCGCAGAGGATGGGTGTCGAGATGCAGCAATTTGAAAATCTGTTTGAAGGTGAGTTCCTCACCGGGCATCGACTGAAACAACTCCACAAGTGCCTCTGTCACTTGTTTCTTGTTCATGCGTTTGCCACCTTTTTTTCCTTTTCCCATAGTAATAGCGATTTTTTGCAAAGATAGTGCAAGGCGAGCGAAAAGCAAAATAAATAACGAAGTTTTTATTTTCTTTTCCGAGCCGCCGCCTATCTTCGGCGAAGCCAAAGATAGTGCAAGGCGAGCGAAAAACCAAATTTATTTGAGTTTTTCCGAGCCGAAGCCTATCTTCGCCGCATAGCGGCAAAGTAGTGCAAGGCGAGCGAAAAGCAAAATAAATAACGAAGTTTTTATTTTCTTTTCCGAGCCGCCGCCTATCTTCGGCGAAGCCAAAGTAGTGCAAGGCGAGCGAAAAGCAAAATAAATAACGAAGTTTTTATTTTCTTTTCCGAGCCGCCGCCTATCTTCGGCGAATCGAAAAACAGTAAAAATGCAATTCTACGATATAGAAAACTATCAATACTATAGAAAAAAGAAGAAGAATGGCGTAAAAACAAGAAAACCTATAGGAAACATCTATTTTTTTTTATAATTTTGCACCCTGAAATATACCAATATAGTATAAAAAATTAGAAAAGATGAAAAAGATGATTATTCTGGCCATGACAATTATGGCCACACTTACTGCAAATGCACAGTTTGAACCAGGAACTCTCAGTTTGCAACCACGCGTTGGTGGCACTGGTGCTTTCTTGACTAATGCCCCCGACATCGACTTGGGAATCAACGACAAGAAACTCGATTCAGAACCTACTGGCGGTGTTTTCGTAGGTGCCGATTTGGAATATCAAATCAGCAATATGTTCAGTGTTTCTGCTGGAGCCAACTGGGCACAGGCCGGTAGCGGTTGGAAAGATTTAAAACTGAGTGGAAATGGCTTGACCACAGAAATCAAAGACTTGAAGATTGAGACCAGTTATGTCAATGTACCCATCACCTTCAATTTTTACGTAGCGAAAGGTCTTGCACTCCGCACAGGTGTGCAGATGGGATTCCTCACCTCTGCCGACATAAAGGCCACGATAAATGAATCTGGCAGCAGCGATGGTATCAAGACGAAAACTGAAATTGACAAGTCTATCAAAGACGATTTCAATAAGTTCGACCTTTCCATTCCTGTAGGTATCAGTTATGAATTCAACAGCCATTTCGTCATCGATGCCCGCTACAACATCGGTATTACGAAGGTGAACAAAGAGGCTGGCTTGGATGGAAAAGACAGCCGCAACGGCGTACTTGCCATCACCCTCGGCTACAAGTTCCAGATCTAATTACAGGCTTCTACATCGCCACATTTAATAGTACACACCCTACGGTCGTCATGCTACCGTGTTGCCTCATGTGCACTATTTTGTGTGGCGATGTTGCTTTCTGAAGCAGGCATTCGCCTGAACTCCCACCTCATGACGAAAGAATGTCGTCACAAAAACCAAACAACATGAACAGACTGTTATTTCTATTGATGCTCACCGTTGTCCCCTGCATCTGTGAAGCGACAACGGAGACTGCCAACGACGACAACATGGAAGCCTCGGAGGCAACGACAACTTCCTCTCCACTGACAACGCTCCAATTCGACACATTGGAATTCAACGCCGAGAAGTTGGACTTCCATCTCGGGAAGATGGAATTCGGTGCCGAAAAGCCCGATTTCAACAACCTCAGTTTCAATGCTGAAAAGTTGGAATTCAAGAACCTCGATTTCAAAACCGACAAATATCAATTGACGTGGATGCGCACCAATGACGGTGTGCAACCTTACAAGTTTATGGATGACCTTACCTTTGTCGGTGTACCACTTTTCGTGGCAGGCATCATAGCCAAGAGCGAGAAGAAAGCCTTCCGTCAGAATACGAAAGACAACAGGCACACGTTGCTGACTGATTTCAAGACACGTATCGATGATTACAGTCAATTCTTCGGACCAGTGATGGCTACCGGTCTGAAGATTGGCGGCGTGGAAGGACGCAGCGACTGGGGACGCTATCTGGCTTCGGCGGCCATGTCGTATGGCATCATGGCTGCTTTCGTCAACAGCATCAAGTACACCGCCAAGGAGATGCGGCCCGATGGGTCGACAGCCAACTCCTGGCCATCGGGACATACTGCCACGGCCTTCGTTGGAGCCACCATCCTGCACAAGGAGTATGGCCTTACCCGCTCACCATGGTATTCCGTGGCGGGCTATGGTGTGGCCACGGCCACAGGAGTGATGCGCGTGCTCAACAACCGTCACTGGGTTTCCGACGTGCTCAGCGGTGCCGGCATCGGCATCATGTCGGGTGAACTGGCCTATGCCCTGAGCGACCTGATTTTCAAAGAGCGTGGCTTGTTGCGCGGCGACATCAGCGGTGAGCGCAGCATCATCGATGACCCTTCGTTCTTCTCCATATCGATGGGTATAGGTTTCGGTTCAAAAAACATCGACTTCGACCTTACCAATTTCAATTTCGACGGGTATACCGACGGTGACGAAGACCTCAATTTGAAATTCGGTGCCTCCACCGCCGTGGCTGCTGAAGGAGCCTATTTCTTCAACAAGTATATCGGTGTCGGCGGTCGTCTGCGTGTAAACAGTTCGCCTATCAAGGGATGGGACAACATTGAGTATCTGGCATACAATGACATCATCAGTCTTATCGGCAACGGATACGATGATGAAGATATGGCTCAGTTCATGGAAGGTGTGGGCGTAGAGGGGCAGCCTGGCTATAGCCCCCCATTAGTGCAAGAAGGCAATTTCACTATCAAGAGCGACCACCTGACAGAGTTTTCCGCCGACCTTGGTGTCTATTTCAACTTGCCGCTGTCTACACGCTTTGCATTAGGGTCGAAATTGCTTGTGGGACGAAGCATCATGCAGGAGGTCGACCTGAATGCCACAATTACCGGTGGCAAGAGACAAATCGATATCTATGCAGATAATCCATATGATGATGTGGTATATCTCAGCGACACTTACACCTCTGACTGGGATTATTTCACTGTAGGTGGCAACAACACCACAAAGGTGGGTACAGGCCTTTCGCTGACCTATGCCTATAAGAACAATTTCGCATGGAAAGTGTTCTTCGACTATGACTATACCCGTAAGACCTATACCATGACCTACAACCCCATGCAGTTCTTCTTCGATGCCATCGGCATGACACCCGAAGAGGTATTTTCTGATAATATTTTTGTCGAAAAACAAAGCATCAAGAAAGACCGCCACACATTTATCCTCGGCGGCTCATTCACGATTTCGTTCTGAACTAAGCAAGAACAACCATATCAATACAGGGTGGCAGAGCAAAAAGGGGTTTCTTCTCCGTGGCTCTGCCACCCTGCGTTGGAATAGGAAAGGGCACACGAATTGAGCCCGCAATTTTGGTCAGTTCGCTTTTTTACTGTAACTTTGCATTTTCAAAGCCGAAGTATTTGTCGGCACGACAGAAAGAGATATACATGGACCGAATACTCATCACAGGAGCCAGTGGCTTCATTGGTAGTTTCATCGTGGAGGAGGCACTCGCCAAGGGCATGGAAGTATGGGCCGCCGTGAGGAAGAGCAGTTCGCGCGCATTCCTCACCGACAACCGTATCCATTTCATCCAACTCACCCTCTCCGATGCCTCACGCCTGTGCGAAGAGTTGCAAGACCATGCCTTCGACTACGTCGTCCATGCTGCCGGTGTCACGAAATGCCTCCATGCCGAAGATTTCCACAAGGTGAACACCCTCGGCACGGAAAACCTGGTAAAGGCGCTCATCGCCACCCACCAGCCCCTGCGCCGTTTCGTCTATCTCAGTTCGCTCAGCATCTTCGGGCCGATACGCGAGCAACAGCCCTACGGTGAAATCCTCGACACCGATACGCCACAACCCAATACCGCCTACGGACGGAGCAAACTCGCCGCCGAACAATTCCTCGACAGCCTGAAAGCCGCCGGCACCGATTTCCCGTTTGTCGTGCTGCGCCCCACAGGGGTGTATGGTCCACGCGAACGCGACTATTTCATGATGGCGAAGAGCATCAAGCAACATGTCGACTTTGCTGTGGGCTACAAGCAGCAAGACATCACCTTCGTCTATGTCACCGACGTGGTGCAGGCCGTCTTCCTCGCCCTCGACCACGGTCCCGTAGGTGCGAAATACTTCCTCAGCGACGGTGAGGTATACATCTCGCGCGCCTTCAGCGACTGCCTGCGCCACGAACTGGGCGACCCCTGGTGGATACGCTTCAAGGCTCCCCTTTGGGTGCTCCGTGCCGTCACCTTCTTCGGAGAGTACTGGGGCAGGCTCACAGGTAAGATAACCGCACTCAATACCGATAAGTACCACATCTTGTGTCAGCGCAACTGGCGCTGCGACATCCAACCCGCTATCACCCAACTCGGTTATCATCCCCAGGTGCTCCTGAAGGAAGGTGTGCGACGCACGGTGCAGTGGTATAAAGAGAACAAATGGCTATGATGAAATGGTTGCGCGAGTTGTTCCGGCTCGAGAAGAAACCCATTAAGGGACTGATGACATTCGAATGGGTAGTGCTCATCTACCTCTTCGCCACCCTCGTCTTCGTGCTCCTCATGCACGACAGGCTCCCCCATGCCGACAGTATGATGTGGGGCAGGGTGAAGGTGCTCGCCATCACCATTGCCATGTGGGGTGTCTACCGCATGACACCATGCCGGTTCACCCGCCTCACGAGGGCTGTCGTGCAGATGGCACTGCTCAGTTGGTGGTATCCCGACCTCTTCGAACTCAACCGTATCTTCCCCAACCTCGACCATGTCTTCGCCTCGTGGGAACAGGCTGTCTTCGGCTGTCAACCGGCACTGCTCTTCTCCAAGACGTTCAGCCATGCGGTGTTCAGCGAACTGATGTGCCTGGGCTACTGGAGTTACTATCCGCTGATGACCATCGTCTTGGTGGGCGTCTTCTTCACCCAGCCCAAGCAATTCGAGCGGGCGGTCTTCATCGTCATCGGCTCCTTCTTCATCCATTATGTCATCTTCATCCTCCTGCCCGTGGCCGGCCCCCAGTTCTACTACGAGGCAGTAGGCACCGACAAGATAGCACAGGGCATATTCCCCAACCTCCACGACTATTTCAACCAGCATCAGGTGCGCATGATATGTCCAGGCTATAAAGACGGCATCTTCTACGCCCTGGTGGAGTCGGCACACCAAGCCGGAGAACGCCCTGTGGCAGCCTTCCCCAGCAGTCATGTCGGTGTCACCTTCGTCGTGATGCTCCTTGCCTGGCATTTCAAGTTGAGGAAACTCTTCTGGGCACTGCTGCCCTTCGCCGTGCTGATGTTCTTCTCCACGGTCTATATCTTCGCCCACTATGCCATCGACGCCCTTGCCGGACTTCTCAGCGGCTTGCTCTGCTGGATACTCCTGCTCACCGTGTCGAGGGGCATGAAAAATCGATAACCCCTACCCCATCATAAAGAAACAGATGAAAAAACTATATATCGAAACCTACGGATGCCAGATGAACGTCGCCGACAGCGAGGTGGTGGCCTCTGTGATGCAGATGGCAGGCTATGAGGTCACCGACAACGCCGCAGAGGCGGATGCCGTGTTTCTCAACACCTGTTCGGTACGCGAGAATGCCGAGAACAAAATCTACCACCGTCTAGATGCCCTCCATGCCGAGAACCTGCGCACCCATCACCGCATCCTCGGCGTACTCGGCTGCATGGCAGAACGTGTGCGCAACGACCTCATCGAAAACCATCACGCCGACATCGTGGCGGGCCCCGATGCCTATCTCCATCTGCCCGATCTCACGGCACAGGCAGAACTCGGCCACAAGGCCATCAACATCGAACTCTCTACCTCAGAGACCTACCGCGACATCGTGCCCCGACGTATTGGCGGCAACCGCATCAGCGGGTTTGTGAGCATTATGCGCGGCTGCAACAACTTCTGCCACTATTGCATCGTGCCCTATACCCGTGGGCGCGAGCGCTCCCGCGACGTGGAGAGCATCCTCCGCGAGGTCGCCGACCTGCAGTCACGCGGCTACAAAGAGGTGACACTCCTCGGACAGAACGTCAACTCCTATCACTCCACCGAGGGCGGGCGCGATATCTCCTTCCCCCTGCTCCTCCGTATGGTGGCAGAGAAAGTGCCCTCCATGCGTGTGCGCTTCACCACCTCACATCCCAAGGACATGAGCGACGAGACCCTCCACGTCATCGCCGACACGCCCAATGTCTGCCGCCACATCCACCTGCCCGTGCAGAGTGGCAGCGACCGCATCCTGCGACTGATGAACCGCAAATACACCCGTGAGTGGTATCTCTCGCGCGTCGACGCCATCCGCCGCATCATCCCCGACTGCGGCCTCTCCACCGACATCTTCGTGGGCTACCACAGCGAGACCGAGGAAGACCATGAACTTTCGCTATCGCTCATGCGCGAGGTGGGCTACGACTCCGCCTTCATGTTCAAGTACAGCGAGCGTCCCGGCACCTACGCCTCGAAGCACCTGCCCGACGATGTGCCCGAGGAAGAGAAGATACGGCGCCTCAACCAACTCATTGCCCTGCAGACAGAACTGTCGGCAGAAGCCAACCGCCGCGACGTGGGAAAGACCTTCCCCGTACTCGTCGAGGGCTTCAGCAAGCGCTCACGTGAACAACTCATGGGACGCAATGAGCAAAACAAGGCCGTTGTCTTCGACCGTGGCACCCATCATATCGGCGACACCGTCGACGTGACCATCACCAGTGCCACCAGCGCCACCCTGCTGGGGAAGTGCGAGTCATCCATCTAAAACCCATCACACCATGCGCGAATTCCTACAAGTGCTGAGGCGGTTTATCCCTCCCTATAAGAAATACCTCATGTTGTCGATACTGTTCAATGTCCTCTCCGTGATATTGAACGTCTTCTCCTTCGCTGCCCTCATCCCCATCCTGCAGATTCTTTTCAAGACGGGCGACTCCGAGACAGTCACCTCGCTGATGGCATGGGACTGGCATAACGTGAAAGAGGTGCTGATGAACAACATGAATTACTACGTCAACCAACTTATCGCCGACCTCGGACCCACCACCACCCTGCTTGTCATCGGCCTGTTCCTCGCCGTGATGACCTTCCTCAAGACCGGGGCCTACTTCCTCTCCTCAGCCACCATCATCCCTATCCGTACCGGTGTGGTGCGCGACATCCGCAACCAACTCTACCACAAAATCACGTCGCAGTCGCTGGGCTTCTTCTCCGAGGAGCGCAAGGGCGACATCATCGCGCGCATGAGCGGCGACGTGCAGGAGATAGAAAACTCCATCATGTCGAGTTTGGAGATGCTCTTCAAGAACCCCATCCTCATCATCGGCTATTTCGCCATCCTCCTCTTCATCTCCTGGCAACTCACCCTCTTCACCCTCATCATCGTGCCCGTCATGGGGTGGTTCATGGGTCTTGTGGGCCGCAAACTGAAGAAGAAGTCCATCAAGGCACAGGCGCTGTGGAGCGACACGATGAGTCAGGTGGAAGAGACTCTCGGCGGTCTGCGCATCATCAAGGCCTTCTGTGCCGAAGAGAAGATGAACTCCCGTTTCGACAGGGTGAACACGGCCTACCGCAACGACATCATGCGTGTGAACATCCGCCAGTCGATGGCCCACCCCATGAGCGAGTTTCTCGGCACAGTGATGATTGTCATCGTGCTGTGGTTTGGCGGTGTGCTCGTGCTCAACAACCACGCCCTCTCCGGACCCATTTTCATCTACTACCTCGTGATGCTCTACAGCATCATCAACCCGCTGAAGGATTTCTCCAAGGCCGGTTACAACATCCCCAAGGGACTCGCCTCCATGGAGCGCGTAGACAAAATACTGCTGGCAGAGGTGAGCATCAAGGAACCAGAAAACCCCAAACATATTGATGGGTTCAATCATGAGATAGAGTTCCGGCATGTGTCATTCAAATATGGCGAGCAATGGGTGCTCCGCGACATCTGCCTCACCATACCCAAGGGAAAGACCGTGGCCCTCGTAGGACAGAGCGGCAGCGGGAAGTCGACACTCGTCGACCTCATCCCACGCTACTACGACGTGCAGGAAGGCGAGGTGCTCATCGACGGCATCAACGTACGCGACCTCGGCTTGCACGACCTGCGGTCGCTCATCGGCAACGTCAACCAAGAGTCAATACTCTTCAACGACAGTTTCTACAACAACATCGCCTTCGGTGTGCCCAATGCCACCCGTGAGCAGGTGGAGGAAGCCGCGAAGATTGCCAACGCCCATGAGTTCATCATAGCCTCCGAGAAGGGCTACGACACCTTTGTGGGCGACCGTGGCGGACGGCTCTCCGGCGGTCAGCGGCAGCGTGTGAGCATCGCCCGTGCCATCCTGAAGAACCCACCCATCCTCATCCTCGACGAGGCCACCTCGGCGCTCGACACCGAGAGCGAGCGTCTGGTGCAGGATGCTCTTGAAAGGCTGATGAAGACCCGCACCACTGTGGCCATCGCCCACCGTCTCTCCACCATCCGCAATGCCGACGAAATCTGTGTCATCCATGATGGCCGCATCGTAGAACGCGGCACCCACGAAAGCCTCATCGCCGACGACGGCTACTACAAGAAACTCCACGACATGCAGGCGTAAGGTTTGAGGTTGGAGATTGAAGATTTGAGGTTGGAGATTGAAGATTTAAGATTTGAGGTTTGAATGGCCTCCCTTGACCCCTCCTAAGACCCTTAAAAAAATGAAGATAGGTTTCGACGCTAAACGCATAGTTCGCAATAACACTGGCTTAGGCAACTACGGCCGTACCCTGGTGAACAACCTCTCCAGGGTTATTCCCGATGGCACGAGCCTGTGCCTCTATGCTCCCGATAGCGGCAACGAAACCCTACGACGGCAAGTTGTCGAAGCCCCCAACATCTCTTTTGCTTATCCCAACGGCAGCATGCCACGGTGGTATTGGCGCAGCCATGGCATCGTGAGCGACCTGAAACGCGATGGCATACAACTCTTCCATGGGCTTTCAGGAGAACTACCCTTCGGCATCCACAAGGCAGGCATTCATACCGTTGTCACCATCCACGACCTCATTTTTTTGCGCCACCCCGAATATTACAAACCCATCGACAGGTTCTTCTACGGATGGAAATTCCGCCACACCGTGCGCGAGGCGGACAGAATCATCGCCATCAGCGAATGCACCAAGCGCGACATCATGCACTTCGGAAAAGTGCCGTCCGAAAAAATCGACCTCATCTACCAGTCGTGCAGCACCTACTTCAAACAGCGCGAGAGCGAGCAAAAACTCCAGGAAGTCAACTCCCACTATATGCTGCCCCCTCGCTATGTCATCGGCGTGGGCACCATCGAGGAACGCAAAAACATGCTGTTGGCAGTGAAAGCCATGCTGCTGCTGCCCGAAGAACTGTCGCTCATCCTCGTCGGACGTCCCACTCCCTATGCTGACGAGATACGTAGGTTCATCGAGGAACACCGACTCGGACAACGCGTGCGGATGCTCCATAATGTGCCCAATGCCGACCTGCCCGCCATCTACCAGATGGCAGAGGTGGCAGTATATCCCTCACGCTATGAGGGATTCGGCATCCCTGTCATCGAGGCCATTCAGAGCGGACTGCCTGTCGTGGCTGGCTCGGGGAGTTGTCTGGAAGAAGCCGGCGGTCCCGACACACTCTATGTGTCGCCCGACGACGTAGAGGGAATGGCTGCTGCCATCACCCAAGTACTGAAGGGTGCCGAAGGTCGCGAACAGCGCATCGAGCGTGCTCAAGACTACATCCACCGTTTCGAGGGCAACGATGTAGCCTCACAGGTGTTAGATATTTATTTGAGGTTGGAGGTTTGAGGTTGGAGGTTTAAGATTTGAGATTTGAGGTTTGGCCTTCGGTCGAAATTTTCAATTCTCAATCTTCAATTTTCAATCGGCCGAAGGCCGGAATCAATCTTCAATTTTCAATCGGCCAAAGGCCGGAATCAATTTTCAATTTTCAATCGGCCAAAGGCCGGAATCAATTTTCAATAAGAAAAAGATTACCACTTCAATTTTCGGTTCTCAAACTGGTCGAGTAATCGCAAAGCATCCTTTGCGGTAGCGTCGATGTCCCACCCCCGTTTCTGAGCATAACGTCGCACCAAGTCTTCGTAGAGGTCGCGGCGATGGGTCATCCGCACCATGTTACGCAAGCACTGTTCGTCGGTGGGCCATCCGTCGGTGAAGTGAGAGCGGTTCACATCAATCATCGTAAACGAGAAACTGCCGTCTGCCTGTTGCTCATAGAGGAAATTGCTCAAGTTCAGGTCGCCATGCAACACCCCCTTACTGTGCATGAAGACTACCTGTTGCGCCACGGCATCCGCGAGACGGGGGTCATACTCCTTCACCTCACGCAAAGCAAGATGAGACTCATGTCCTGTCACCTCCTCACTGATGAAATAGCCTGTAGTAAAGAGCCCATGTTCCTTCTGCTCGATATAAGCCATCTCATGAGGCGTGACGATGCCCCTCTTCCTGAACTCAGCAGCAAAACGGAAAGCACGGGCTGCCTTCGTTGGGCGGAAGAAGGTATAGACCACCTGTTGCACGATGTTCACACGCTTGAAGCGTTTCACGATGAACACCTGTCCATCATGCACCATCCGGCGCACTTCATTACGTTCCTGGTAGAGCACGTCGCCCTCACCCCGTACCATCCGCTGAGGGATGGTCTCGATAAACGCCTTGTACGGCAGGTATGCATCGGCAATTTCTATCTTCATACGTGATTTACTCCAGTTTTTCCTTCACTCAACTTTCAGAAGTCAAAGGTAAGCGATACCCCCAATCCTTCTTTTTGCGAATATGGGACAAAGATACGAATAAGCGAGAGGAAAGCAAAACAAATAACGGAGTTTTTGTTTTCTTTCCCGAGCGTGAGTATCTTCGCTGCGCAGCAGCAAAGTACGATTAAGCGAGCGAAAAACCAAAAAAGATTTTGGTTTTTCCGAGTAACGAATTGGGCAACACACAAAATGAACCCCCGAATATCAATTATGCCAAGCCTTCGGCTTGGAGATTCCAACCACTCCCACCTCTCCTTCATAAGGAGAGGCCTCACCCCCAACCCAAGGCCCTTCCCCTCTCCAGGGGAAGGGATGCAACCGCTCGCATCCGCTCGCTCGGTCATTAAGGTATCCGCGACCCATCAAAGAGTCGCGGGGAGATTACTTACGCAACAGAGTTGCGATTGTTTGTGCGGGCTTCGCCCGCCATTCTGCCAAAAAGTTACTCAATGCCTCCTGCACAATTTTATTATTTAATAGCGGCAGTATCTTCAACCGCACACAAAATGTAATCAGTAATTATGCATCGTCAAAAAAGGCAATAATAAATCATCTGTTTTCAGAAAGATTCGATTGCCATAATTGGATGGTTTTTCGTATTGAGGTGAGCGGAGCGAACATAAACAATCGCAACTCTGTTGCGTAAGGAATATCCCTGCGACCTACCTTCGGGAGCAGAAACTTAATGAAAGAGCGACGAGGAGGAGCGGTTGAGCCACCGCCCTGGAGAGGGCGGGGGACGGGGGGTGGGTCGAGGCCTCTCCTTAGGACAAGGAGAGGAAAACCAAAATCTTTTTTGGTTTTTCCGAGCGTGAGTATCTTCGCTACGCAGCAGCAAAGTACGATTAAGCGAGCGGAAAGCATAACAAAAACAAAAGTTTTTGTTTTCTTTTGGTTTTTCGCTTACCTTACACTAACTTTGCAGACAGTTATGCGCATCATTTACCCCATAGTACACGCTTTGTTTTATGCGTTCTCCCTCCTGCCGTTCCGAGTGCTCTACGCCATTTCCGACGTATTCTTCGTGCTCGTCTACTACATCGTGGGCTACCGCAAACGGGTGGTGCGACGGAATCTCGAATCCTCATTCCCCGAGAAAGACACCAACGAACTGCGCAGCATAGAACGTGGATTCTATCACTTTTTCTGCGACTATTTAGTGGAAACCATCAAACTGCTCTCCATCTCCAGGGAGAAGATGCTGCAGCATTTCGAAATCAGGGGCGCAGAAGAAGTGGAGAAATGCTTCGACGAAGGACAGACATGTGCCGGCATCCTCGGACACTACTGCAACTGGGAGTATCTCTCCGCCACCGGCCTGGCGTTCCATCGATACCCCGAAGCCGTGATGGGTCTCATTTACCACCCACTCTACAACAAGGTGTTCGACTGGCTCTTCATCGACCTTCGACAGCATCTCGGAGGCACCTGCATACCGAAGAAAGATGTGCTCAGATACCTCATTACCTTCAAGCGCGAGAAAAAGATGTCGTTCGTCGGATATATCTCCGACCAGGCACCCAAATGGAACAATATCCACCTGTGGATTCCCTTCCTCGGACACGACACACCCGTCTTCACCAATGGCGAGACACTGATGCGGAAGATGAACAACGCCGTGTTCTACGCCGACATACAGCGACCACGGCGCGGATACTACATCGTAGAATGGCAACTCATCACACGCACCCCCAACGACCTGGAGGAAAACGCCATCATCAAAGAGTTCTTCCGCCGTCTCGAAGAGTCCATCCGCCGCGAGCCGCGCTATTATCTCTGGAGCCATAACCGATGGAAACGCACCCACGAGGAGTTCGACCGCCGCTTCGTGGTGAAAGGGAAAAAAGTGATTCCACGCGAACAGGCCGAGGCACAGCAGAAGTCGGCCAACAGCAATGCGCCACAGTCATAATATACTACGAAACCTTCAAATACCAACGATATGAACATCATCAACCTTAGCGAACAAAACTCCATCATCAACCAGTATCTCGCAGAATTACGCGACAAAGACTACCAGAAAAGCCGACTCCTCTTCCGCAACAACGTGATGCGCATCGGCGAGATGATGGCTTACGAGATCTCCAAGACCTTCGACTATGAGAAACGCGACATCGCCACACCCCTCGGCATCGCAAAAGTCAACGTACCTACCGACAAGTTGGTGCTTGCCACCATCTTCCGTGCCGGACTGCCCTTCCACACCGGTTTCCTCAATGTCTTCGACCATGCCGGCAACGCCTTCGTAAGCGCCTACCGTGAGTATGTAGACGAGGAGCATCACAAAGTGGGCATCCACGTGGAATACCTTGCCACGCCGAGCATCGACGAGAAAAACCTCATCATCGCCGACCCCATGCTCGCCACTGGCGGTAGCATGGAACTGGGCTATAAGGCCTTCCTCTCAAAAGGCATCCCCAAGCGCATCCATGTGTGCTGCATCCTTGCCACACCCGAAGGCATAGAACACGTAAAAAACTCCTTCCCCGAAGAGAAGACCACCTTATGGTGCGCCGCCATCGACCCGGGAATGAACGAGCACAAATATATCGTGCCGGGCTTCGGCGATGCCGGTGACCTCTGCTTTGGAGATAAGTTATAAAGCCCATTAAGCCCATTAAGTCCATCCCATCATGAACCACCCATCCTCTCACCCCACCATCACCACGGGCGTGATACTCGCCGCCGGCATGGCACGCCGCCTGCGCCCACTCACCGACGACATGCCCAAATGTCTCCTGCCCCTTGGCGACCGCAACCTCCTGGAACGCACTGTCGATGCCATGCGCATGGCCGGTGTGGAGCGCCTTGTAGTGGTCACTGGCTATAAAGCCCAGATGATTCGCTCTTTTCTCGAGACGCATTATCCCCAACTCGACCTCATCTTCCTCGACAACACCGACTATGCCAACAACAACAACATCTACTCGCTGTGGATAGCGGGCAAGGTGGTGAGAGGCGAGGAATTCCTGCTCATGGACAGCGACATCTTCTGCGACCCGCAGGCGGTGCTGGCTGTGGTCTGCGAGGAAGGCAGCGCACTCGCCCTCAACCGTCACCCTTTGGGCGAGGAAGAGATGAAGATAGTGACCGATGAGGCGGGCAACATTACCGAAATCAGCAAGACCTGCCGCATCGCCGATGCCGTGGGCGAATCGGTGGGCATAGAAAAGGTCAGTCCCTCGTATAGCGAGGCCCTCTACCGCGAACTCGACAAGATGATTCTCGACGAAGGACTCATCGATATTTTCTACGAACGGGCTTTCGAACGCCTCATCCCACAAGGTCATACGTTCAAGGTGGTAGACACCACCCCCTTCATCTCCTACGAACTCGACACCGTGGAAGACTACCACCACGTGCTCTCACTGCTCAAAGAGGAAGAGCAATAACCAAATCGCCCACAATCGCCCAAATCGCCCACAATTGCCCAAATCGCCCCAATAGCCCAAATCGCCCACAATTGCCCAAATAGCCCAAATAGCCCATACCCCCTCTCAGATGGAAGCACTGCTGCACTACTGCTGGAAACACCGCCTCTTCCCCCTGCGGCCCCTCGAGACCACCGACCACCGTTCGGTAGAGGTCATCGACCCCGGACTGCACAACCGTCATGCCGGTCCCGACTTCTTCAATGCGAAGGTGCGCATCGACGGCACGCTGTGGGTGGGCAATGTCGAGATACACGACAAGTCGAGCGACTGGTTCCTGCACGGTCACGACCACGATGCCGCCTACGACAACGTGGTGCTCCATGTATGCAGCGTGGCCGACTGTGTGGTAAAGACCAGCAACGGCCTCGTGCCACCTCAGGTGCTCCTCGAGGTGCCACCCTATGTCGCTGCCCACTACAACGAACTCATCACCACCGACCACTACCCTCCCTGCTACCGCATCATCCCCGACCTCTCACGGCTCACCGTGCACAGTTGGATGAGCGCGCTGCAGACCGAGCGGCTGGAGCAGAAGACCGAGGCCATCCGCCAGCGCGTGAAACTCTGCGAAGGGTCGTGGGAAGCAGGCTATTTCGTCACCCTTGCCCGCAACTACGGCTTCGGTGTCAACGGCGATGCCTTTGAGGCGTGGGCGAAGAGCATCCCCCAGCATACCGTCGACCACCACCGCGACGACCTCTTCCAGATAGAGGCCATCTTCATGGGACAGGCAGGGCTGCTCGACCCCGACAGCATCCCCGAACGCTACCGTGAGGCGGCACTCACCGAGGGGTATTTCTCGCGCCTGCGCAACGAGTACCTCTATCTGGCACATAAGTTCGGCCTGCAGCCCATTGCCTACAAACGGTGGAAATTCCTGCGGATGCGGCCACAGAACTTCCCCCATATCCGCATCGCCCAACTGGCACACCTCTTCTATGAACGCCGGGCCAGTCTGAGCCAACTCGTGGAATGCACCACTATAGCACAACTGGAGCATCTGTTCGCCACCAACGTCACCCCCTATTGGGAGACCCATTATGTCTTTGGCAGCACAAGCGGGAAGAAGGAGAAGAAGATGTCGGCTCCCTCTATCAACCTGTTGATGATCAACACCGCCATCCCCATGCTCTTTGCCTATGGCAGGTACAAAGGCGATGACACGCTCTGCGACCGCGCCTTCGACCTGCTCGAACAACTCAAGGCCGAAAACAACCACATCGTCAGGATGTGGCGCGAATGTGGGTTGCCGGTGGAGAATGCCGGCGACAGTCAGGCCCTCATCCAGTTGAAGAAACAATACTGCGACCGCAAAGACTGCCTGCACTGCCGCATCGGCTATGAATATATGCGCAAGCAGCAGCCCTGACAACACATCACCAATACCTACCTCACCATGGACTATATCTATGAAACCCGCATGGAGGTGCGCGACTACGAATGCGACATCGAGGGCATTGTCAACAATGCCAACTACATGCACTATATCGAACACACCCGCCACCTGTTCCTCAAACAGTGCGGACTGAGTTTTGCCGAGATGCACGCCAAGGGTATCGATGCCGTGGTGGCACGGGTGTCGATGCAGTTTAAGGTTCCCTTGCGCTGCGACGATGAGTTCATCTCACGCCTCGCACTCACCAAAGAGGGCATCCGCTATGTGTTTCACCAAGACCTCTTCAAGACCGACGGACGCCTGGCGTTCCGCAGCAAGGTCGAACTGGTCTGCCTGGTCAACGGACGGCTGGGCAACAGCGAAGAATACGACAAGGCTTTTGAAAGATTCATCAAATAACGAGGAAGCAGAACGACTACATGAACCATACCGACGAGAGAGAGGCGCTTTGCGCCATGGCACTGTCAAAGTTGGGCTATTACAACCAGGCGGCTTTCCGACAACTCTATGAGTTGACGGGTAGCGCCTCTGAAGTGATGGCACACAGCAAGGACATCACCTCGCTGCTCCCCGATGCCTCTCCCCGCCTGAAGGAGATGCTTGCCGACAGCGATGTGATGATGCGCCGCGCCGAGGAGGAGATGGCATTCGTCCAGAAGTATAACATCCAGGTGTTGCATCCCGCCCACCCCGACTACCCTCAGCGACTGAAAGAATGTGCCGATGCCCCCCTCGTGCTCTACTACCGGGGTACTGCCGACCTGAACCAGACCCGTGTCATCAACATCGTGGGAACCCGTCGCAGCACCCCCTATGGCGAAGACCTCATCCGCCAGTTCATTACCGACCTGCAGCAATGGTGCCCACAGGTGCTCGTGGTAAGCGGACTGGCCTATGGCGTAGACATCTGCGCCCATCGCCAGGCGTTGGAGAAAGGCATGGAAACCGTGGGAGTACTCGCCCACGGCCTCGACGACCTCTACCCCAGCCGCCACCGCGAAACCGCCCGGCAGATGATTTCCCAGGGCGGCCTCCTCACCGAGTTCATGACGCATACCAATGCCGACAAAATCAACTTCGTGCGACGCAACCGCATCGTGGCCGGGATGAGCGACGCCTGCATCCTTGTGGAGTCGGCAGCCCATGGCGGCGGACTCATCACCGCCGACATTGCCCGTGGCTACAACCGCGATGTGTTCGCCTTCCCCGGTCGTGTGGGCGACCCTTATTCCGAGGGCTGCAACAACCTCATCCGCGACAATGGCGCGATGCTCCTCACCAGTGCCTACGACTTCGTGCGGCACATGGGCTGGGAAAACGATGAATTGTTGGCGAAGGCACGCCACGAAGGCATCGAGCGCCAGATGTTCCCCGACCTCTCGCCCGACGAACAGGCGGTGGTCGATGCGCTGCTACGCCATAACGACCTGCAGGTGAACATGCTTGCCACACAATCGGGTGTGCCTGTGGCACGCCTCACCTCCGTACTCTTCGAACTGGAGATGAAGGGCATCCTGCGCACGCTCGCCGGTGGCGTATACCATCTATACAAAAACTCATGACCATGCAGATAGGCCCCATCACATTCCCGCCACAGCCGGTGTTTCTCGCACCGATGGAAGATGTCACCGACATCGGCTTCCGCCTACTCTGCAAGCGCTTCGGTGCCTCTATGGTCTATACCGAGTTTGTGAGCGCCGAGGCACTGGTAAGGTCGGTGAAGAGCACCATCGACAAACTCACCATCCGCGATGAGGAGCGCCCCGTGGGCATACAAATCTATGGCCGCGACATCGAGGCGATGGTAGAGGCGGCACGCATCGTGGAAGAGGTGCACCCCGACATCATCGACCTCAACTTCGGCTGTCCGGTAAAGAAGGTGGCAGGGAAGGGTGCCGGTGCCGGCATGCTCCGCAACATCCCCCTGATGCTCGACATCACCCGAGAGGTGGTGAAGGCCGTGAAGGTGCCCGTAACGGTGAAGACCCGGCTGGGCTGGGACAAAGACAACATCATCATCGGCACACTGGCCGAACAGTTGCAAGACTGCGGCATCAGCGCCCTCACTATCCATGGGCGCACCCGTTCACAGATGTATACCGGCGAGGCCGACTGGACGATGATTGGCGAGGTGCGACGCAACCCGCGCATCCACATCCCCATCATCGGCAATGGCGACATCACCACGCCTGAAGAGGCCAAGCGGGCCTTCGACGACTATGGCGTCGATGCCGTAATGGTGGGCAGGGCAACCTTCGGACGTCCCTGGCTCTTCAAGGAGTTCAGAGACTATCTCGACGGAAAGGAGCCCGACCCCACCATGGACTTCTCGTGGAAACTCGACGTGCTTATCGAGCAACTGCGCATCAATGTCAATCGCATCGACGAATACCGGGGCATTCTCCATACAAGGCGGCACCTGGCAGCCAGCCCTATCTTCAAGGGCATACCCAACTTCCGCTCCAAGCGCATCGCCATCCTCCGCGCCGAACACCTCGACGAACTGCTCAGCATCCTCGAGGAAGTGAGACAGGAGTTGGGGTAATCAGGCTACTTCCTTTTAAATAACTACGATGAAAAAAATCTTACTGCAAAACGGTGAACGGGCGGAGCGGCCTTGCGTAGCCACGCTGGGCTTCTTCGACGGCGTGCACCGCGGCCACCAGCACCTCATCCAGCAGGTGACGGCAGCGGCGCAGCGCGATGGTCTCGATGCCACCGTCATCACTTTCGATACCCACCCCCGGCAGACACTGCAGGAGGGGTTTCAGCCACAACTGCTCAACACCTTCGACGAACGCCTCATCCGCCTCACTACCACGGGGGTTGACAACTGTGCCATCCTTCACTTCGACAAGGCATTGGCGGCACTCACGGCGAAGGAGTTCATGCAGCAAGTGCTGCGCGACCAATTGGGTGTGTGCCGCCTCATCCTGGGCTACGACAACCGTTTCGGGCGCGACCGCAGCGAAGGATTCGACGACTACGTGCGCTATGGCGCCGCCTTAGGCATCGAGGTGCAGCGCAGCGAGGTCTTCACCATCGACCAAAAGCCGGTGAGCAGTTCGGCAGTGCGGAGGGCACTGGCAGAAGGCGATGTGGAGCAGGCAGAACGGTTACTGGGCTACCGCTATCCCCTCGTGGGGACGGTGGTAGAGGGATTCCATCAAGGTCGCCGCCTTGGATTTCCCACCGCCAACATCAATATCCCCGATAGTGGGAAGATAGTGCCGGCACCGGGTGTATATGCCGTGGGAGCACGTGTGGAGCGCTCCATGGAGATGAAGCACGCGGTGATGAACATCGGTCACCGCCCCACCTTCGACGGGCACACGACAACCCTCGAGACCCATATCATCAACTACGACGCCGACCTCTATGGTGAGCGGCTCGTAGTGACCTTCGCCCACCGCCTGCGCGATGAGCGGCAGTTTGCCTCGCCCGGCGAACTCGCCATGCAGATGAGAGCGGATGTGCGCCAGGCGCAGGAGTTGTTTGAAAAAGACTTGGAATCATGAAGAATAGAATCATCGACGCTTTCCTGTATCTCTTCGTGTTCATCGTGATACAGTTCGTAGTCAACTACGCCGTCATCTTCGGATGGTTGCTGGCAGAAGGAAAAAACCTCAACGAGATAGGCAAGGGCTTTGCCGACGGCACCCTGCAGATTACCGCCCCGATGCTCATCGTGAGCAGTGCCATCTACAGCATCATCACCCTCATCATCTTCCTCTGGAAGAAGTGGAGTGAGGTGTCGGGCAACTACCTGCGCACACGCCCCGGCGGCGTGCTGCTGTGGGCGGCTGTGGCAGCACTGGGAACGGTCATCCCCTCAGAGGTTTTTCTCGAACTGGTGTCGCTGCCCGATGTCAACAGCGATATCCTGGGCGAGGTGATGGGGAGCAGGTGGGGATTCCTCAGCATCTGCATCCTCGCGCCACTGGTCGAGGAACTGGTGTTTCGGGGAGCCATCCTCAGGGCATTGCTGCAAGGCATGAACAGCCACTGGGTGGCGATTGTCATCTCGGCGTTCCTCTTCGCCCTCGTGCACATGAACCCCGCGCAGATGCCCCATGCTTTCTGCTTGGGATTGCTCTTGGGATGGATGTACTACCGCACGCACAGCATCATCCCCGGCATCATGGTGCACTGGGTGAACAACACGCTGGCCTACACCGTCTACAACATCTTCCCCAATGCCAATGACATCAAGGTGGTAGACCTCTTCGGGGGCGACTATATCCGAGTAGCCCTGTCGGTTGTCTTCTCCTTCCTCATCCTCATCCCCGCCATCTACCAACTGCACCTGCGGATGAAACGGGCATGAAGGAATATTTTTTGATGCTTGTATGAAGAAAGAGATTTACGAGCAACAGAAGGCTTTTGCTGGGGAGAAGATTCCGTCGATGTCGCGTCGAAAAGTAGGGCATGACTACCAGCAACGGCAGATTTACATGATAACGATGGCAACGGAAGGCCGTTTGCCGTTGTTGGGAAAGGTCGTTGGTAAAAGCGACGGCCAAAAAGGCACACCCGAAGAGCCTCGTGTGGAACTGACAGAACTTGGCAAGCAGGTAGAGCGTAATTGGCATGATATAGCGGTTCGCTATCCTCAGATAGATGTTCTGGCCCTCCAGATAATGCCCGACCATTTCCATGGCATTCTCTTTGTAAAAGAACATATAGAAAAGCCTTTGGGCAAGGTGCTCCTCGGCTTTAAACAAGGCTGCAACAAAGCCCTATCGCAGGCTCTTCCCCTCAGCCTCCTCCCCCTCCGCTCCCTCCTCCGTCCCCTCTGTCCCGTATGTTGCTGTATTACAGCAACAAACTAAACAAATGGCCAGACAAAAGGAAGACCGCAAGCATGGCCTCCTCTTCGAGCGCAGTTACAACGACAAACTGCTGGTGCATGCCGGCCAACTGCAGCGGTGGTATGACTATCTTGCAGACAACCCCCGCCGCTTGCTGATGAAGCGCGAGCACCCCGACCTCTTCCGTGTACAGAGAGGACTGACTGTCGGTGCCCTTTCTTTCTCCGCCATCGGAAACTGTTTCTTGCTCCAGAGACCGGTGCTGATGCAGGTGCAGTGTTCTAGACGATTGACCGATGAGGAAATCCAATCCAAGGTTGACGACTTCTTGAAAGCAGCCTCACAAGGTGCCGTCTTGGTGTCGCCATCTATCTCTCCTGGAGAGAAGGCGGTGATGCGGGCTGCCTTCGACAGGGGCTTCCCCCTTATTCTCCTTCAGGAGAATGGCTTTACCGACTTAGCAAAACCTGGAGGCAAACGTATGGAAGCCTGTGCTGAGGGACGGCTCCTTATCCTCGCTCCCTGGCAGCACCATAACGAACGCATTGTTATCAGGCGTGACCAATGTCTTTCTCTGAACGACATGGCGCGGCAGATTTGTGAAAAGCCAGACTATCAAGCATAAAAAAACTCTCCCCAGCGAGGCGATGTGCCTGCTGGGGAGAGATTTTTATGATGACGTGATGCATCTTTTCTTATTATTCATCCCAAAGACTCCTATTGCTTTGGAGAGAAACATCGTCGCTGTCGTCAAAGAACGTGTTGTTGCTGAACTCGTCTTCATTGCCAGGACCGTCGCTTAATCCCAGTTCAAGCAACAAGAATGCCACTTCGTTGACTTCTATCTGTGGTTGAATATACTTTTTCATGTTGATGTCCTCCTTCAATTATTTGATGATTACTTTCTTGCCGTTCACGATATACACGCCCTTGCTGAGATTGCTGCCGTCAACACGCATGCCAGAGATGGTGTACACCTCGTCGTTGCCGTTGACTGCTGTCTCCACCTCAGCGATGCCGGTAGTGCCGTCGAAGGAGAAGCCCTGGACGTTCAACGCGTCGTCTTTCGGTACGGCGAGATAAGCCTGCTTGGCTTTGCCGTAAGTGAAGGCCGAACCATCAGAGTTACCCCAGTAGAAGCCTACCGAACCTGCTTTACCCTTTCCGTTGAGGGAGAGTTTGTAGAAGTAGTAGTTATCGTTACTCTCACCGTTAGGCGCTGCGGTAGTGATATTGCCCACACCTGTGGAGAGGAGCATGTTAGTACCGAGGTCAACCACCTTAGGATTCTTGGATTTCTTGAAGGCATAGTCTCCGGCAGCGCCCTTCACCAAGTATGCGCCATCACCGGGAATCACGTCACCTTCTACAAACTGTTTCGGATAAGTCAGAACTTTGTTCTCTACGACCACGGTGCTCACTGTCACATTACCCTTGACTTTCCAGTTGCCTTCGCCAAGAGCGCTGATAGTGGCATAGCAGTCAGTGCCGTCGGAAGCCCTATTGCTGATGGAGAATTCAAATTTCTCGGGCTGAATGAGTCTGTAGAAGGCAAATGTCTGGTCTTTGATATTGCTGGTGCCCGTAATGCTGGTGTAGCATCTCCAATCACCAGAATTGTAAATTCCAACGTATCTTCCGGTCGCTTCATTGTACAGATAGCCATTTACAATGGTAAACAAATGTTTTCCATCTGTTTCTTCTGATTCTCCTACACACACACCTTTAGCGGTTGTTTTATCTTTTAGATACAGCCAGTTCTCTTCATCACCATTAGGACGGAATATATAGCCATCCTCTGCGTTGCCACTGATATTCCATTTGATGTTGTCAGCAACAGGAGTAATTATTTTATTCTGAACAACACCTACAGTAACTGCATCAGGTGGAGTGGTCCCGTTGTCATTGGACATAGCGTATGTATTACCATTGTCACCCACAATAACGAAGATATCGTCTTCTTCGAGGGCTGCAATATCGGTCAGCACCCATTCCTCTATGTCATAGTTGATTTCTTGGATTGTGCACGACACCGTCACGTTGCTCTTTGGCATGATGAAGATCCAGGAGATACCATCATCTTCCTCTGTCAACGGCAGTCTCTGCCCATCAGCATCCGTCACAGCAATATCTCTGATTTCATAGCCCTCCTCCACTGAGATAGAAACCAACACCTCGGAGGTAGCCATCACCTCATCACCACTTTCAATTGCGGTATAGTCGGGGTCATTGTAGAAAACGAATACCTCGCCATTATCAACAGGATCGATGGTCAGCGTATAGGACAGCGGAGCCACATACTTCTCAAGTTTGATGTTGCCCAATGCCACATTGCCACTACTCTTTTGCTTGTACAGCCATTTGATGTATCTTACATTCTCACCCAAGTTTTCAAACACCTCATGCTGGCCGGTGGTGGCACTACTTAAACTGGTATAAGTCTTTAAGACGGTATAATCCTCGCCGTTCTCAGAGGTCAGGACTTCAAAGGTTCCTCCAGAGAAACTGTTACCCTTGATATCGAAGGAAAGCGTGCCGGGACGCTCATCGAAATGGAGGACGAGTTCTTGGCTGGTGGCTTTAAATTGCAGTTTAGGAGAATTGGTATAGTCGTCACCAAGTCCTGTTGTCGATGTAAGACCAGGAGTATTTAGAATAGCACTCCTTCCGTCATCAAACACAAATGGCAGTTCAGCCACGTCGGAAACATAGTTGCCGAGGGTAAGTGTCATGTTAACCGCATCGAATTCAAGTGTCCAATAAGAGTTCTTGTTCGAGAGGTTCATATAGAAGTTGTCACCCCCATCTTCTGTAGTCAATGAGAGTTCTGTGTCAACAAATTCTGCATTAACATAGAAGTCACCATCACTTACGGCTCCAATCCATTTTCCTTCGCTGCCACGGATGGCATAAATCTTAAACTTTTCTCCCTTTTTAATAGGCTTATTAAGGGTAAATTTGCCCAGTCCTGCGTCAGTGAACTTGTAGGAATCTATTGATGTTGTTGCCCACTCATTGAAATCACCAACCAGATAATATTCCCACTCGGGCCAGTCGCCATCAACGGTGAGTTTCGGTGTATCACCGGTTGGGTCAACAGTAAATGTCCATGTGCCGGCGATGGGCATATAGAAGTTTGGAGCATCTCCATTTGTAAACAACGAAATGTCAGTATGATTGTCAGCGGTTAGCCAATAATCGCTGTTGCCCTCTCCACCATACCATGTAATAGTTCCATCGAGAGCCTCCTTGATAATCTTGAATTTCGCTCCCGCTGCCAATTCCAGCCCACTCAATGTATAGGTGCCGTTGGATTTCTTGGTCATCTCAATCTTACCATCTTCCCAATCTGGGGTTGTCCAAGAGCCTGCCACATAGTACTTGTCCTGCGGCTGATCTTCTGTTTCCCAAACAATCTGAACCTTTTCAAGATACATTGCTCCACTATTGGAACGGAAACCAACAAATTCATAATCAGCGGTGATAGTCAATTCGGTGGAGGTGCCACAGACAATGGTTCCAAGAAGATCGCCTTGATCTGAAGAATCATACAATTCGGTAACACTTTCATAGGCCGTGTTTTTGCCATACACATTGAGAGTCCTGCCATTTGCTGTGTTAGAATTCCAAGTCACGGTGACCTTTTTCACCTTACCACCCGAAGTGGTCGTGATTACACCCGAATTACTGTTACTGGAGCGTAGTTGGATTGAATTGTTTCCACCAGCACTGTTTCCTGCATACTTAGCATTTGAGATGCTGGTTATATCAGACCAACTAGCATAATTCGTGCCTGTCACTCCTGTGAGAGCCCGATCCAGTTCGTCGGTCACATTGCCGGCCCACGCCATTGAGACCACTGCGCATAGCAGCGTCAACATTAAAAATCGTAGATTTTGTTTCATAAATATACAGTTTTGATGATTATTGTTCTTAGGTGTATAGAATGATAGTGCATAACATACCAATTTCGGTGCAAAAATACTTTTTTTTTTCATATTTATATAAATATGTGAAAATAAAAATGTGCCTATTCCGTGAAAAGTTCAAAAATTGTATCCAAATGAGTAACATCAGAAAGGCCGTTGCCCTGGGGCAACGGCCTTTCCACCATTAGTATGTTATGAAAAATTTGAGAGAATTGAAACTTCACAGTTTCATTTTGTTTTACTAAACATTTGATTTTATAGAGAAAGCATAGAAATATCTATATCTATTTCAGGATGGGTGCCTCGGAGAGTTTCATCGAGTCCTGGCGCATGGTATCGGCCTTGGCCACCTCCACCCCGTCGGTGGGTTTCTCGTAGAGGTCGTTCTCGGTGATTTGCGGCGTGTCCTTGGGTTGGAACGCCACCTGTGAGGCATTGCCCAGTGTGAGGATAATGGCCACGATGGCTGCTGCCTTGAAGAGTGGCTTCAGCCGCTGCACCATACTGATGGTACGTGCCTTCACCGGCGCGGCCTCTCCTGTCATCTCGAGCATCATCTTGTCGAACTCGTCGCCAAGTACATTTTCCTCCACATCGCTCTGCTCATAGGTGAACAGGTCTTTGTAGGGGAGAAGACATGCCGGCACGTTCTCTTGCGAGAAGAACGTGCGGAGGATTTGCTCCTCCTCGAGTGTCGTCTCGCACTGCCAGTAGCGTTCCAGCAATTGTTCAATGTACTTATAGTCCATAACCTTCTATTTCCTGGTATTTTTTCTTGATGGCCTGACGGGCCCTGAAGATGTTCACTTTCACCTGGTCCTCGCTGATGCCGAGGATGTCGGCAATTTCCTTGTATGGCTTTCCCTCGAAATCGCGTAGTTGGATGCAACTGCGCTGTTTCTCCGGCAGTGCGTTCACCATCCGTCTCACAAGGTCGATGCGGTCTTTCTGTTGCATCTGCTCATAGGGGTCGTTGCCGTGGTCGGGGGTGCCGAGAGGGATGCTGTCTATCGACTCGTTCTGGTTGTCGCGGAGTTTGAGTTTGTCGAGTGCCAGGTTTCGGCAGATGGTGAGGCTATAGGCCTCTATCGACGCTATACTGTCCCATTCGTCGCGTTTGTTCCAGACTTTTATCAGTGTATCCTGCACGATGTCCTGCGCTTCTTCGTGCTTGAGGGTGATGCGCAGCGCAAGCCTGTAGAGCACGTCTTTCAGCGGTAGCACATCATTGCGGAAACTGATATTCTTCATCTCTCTGAATAAATGACGATTGGGGGGATGGGATGTTACAACTAATCGACAGAGGTAAGATGTTTTAACAATTATTAACTAACGACACTAAGGTCTTTAGGGACTTTAAAGACCCTAAGGACCTTAGGAACCTTAGGGGCTAATTTTAAATCTTAAATCTTCAATCTTCAATTTTCAATCGGGCGAAGCCCGTAACCATGGTGCCTTTGGTGCCGTCGATGGCATCGGCGCGGGTGATGACCACTTTCTTTACGCCTTGGTTGATAGCATCGAGGGCATTTTCTATTTTGGGTATCATGCCACCGCTGATGGTGCCGTCGGCCACGAGGGTGCGGAAACTCTCGTGGGTGATAATGGGGATAACCTGTGCCGTTGGACCTGTGCCGTCCATCACGCCCGGCTGCTCGAAGGCATAGACGAGTGTCACGTCATAGTAGGGCGCGAGGGCCACGGCAGTGGTCGAGGCGATGGTATCGGCATTGGTATTGAGCAACTGTCCGTTGCCGTCGTGGGTCAATGGTGCCATGACGGGAGTGATGCCCATGTCGATGAGTCGGTGCAGTTGCTCGCCGTCAGCACGGTCTACGTCGCCCACGAAACCGAAGTCGATGCCGTTGCGCAGCGGGCGGCGGTGAGAGCGGATAACGTCGATGTCGGCCCCTGTCAGTCCGAGGGCATTCACGCCGTGTGCCTGCAGCAGTGCCACGAGGTTCTTGTTCACCAGTCCGCCATAGACCATGGTCACCACCTCGAGCATCTTGCCGTCGGTGATGCGTCGTCCGCCCACCATTTGGCTCTCTATGCCCAGTGAGGCGGCAATTTTCGTGGCACGCCGTCCTCCGCCATGCACAAGCACTTTCTTCCCCGCTATGGCAGAGAAGTTTTCCAGGAGTTGGTGGAGTTGTGCCTCGTCTTCTACCACGGCTCCCCCCACTTTCACGATAATAAGAGGTTGTTTCATAGAATATTTAAAGAGGGATTAATGGGACATAGACACCCGCCCCTTATTTGAAGGGGCGAGGAGTGCCATTCGGGTGAGCAATTTCGACCGAAGGCCAATTTTCAATCTTCAATCTTCAATTTTCAATCTCCCATCACTCCAGATAGGTATATCCGTAAAGGCCGGAGCGGTAGTTGGAGAGGAACTCCTTGCCTTCTTCGAGTGAGATTTTCCCTTGTTTCACGCTCTTCGTCACCCAGATTTCCAGTTGGCGCACCAGTTTGCGGGGGTTATACTGCACATAGGCCAGCACCTCCTCCACTGTCTCGCCATCGATGATTTGGTCGATGTGGTAGGAGCCGTCTTTCACCGAGATATGCACGGCGTTGGTATCGCCGAAGAGGTTGTGCATGTCGCCGAGGATTTCCTGGTATGCCCCCACGAGGAACACGCCGAGGTAATAGGGCTCGTTGCGCCGCAACGCATGCACGGGCAGGATATGCGATACATGGCGGTTGGTCACGAAGTTGGCTATCTTGCCGTCGCTGTCGCAGGTGATGTCCTGCAGGGTGGCGCTGCGTGTGGGCCGCTCGTTGAGTCGCTGTATGGGCACGATGGGGAAGAGTTGGTCGATGGCCCAGGAGTCGGGCAGTGACTGGAAGAGGGAGAAGTTGCAGAAATACTTGTCGGCGAGGAGTTTGTCGAGCCGGCGCAGTTCCTCGGGCACGTGCTTCATGTTTTTCGTGAGACTGTTGATCTCATGCGTCACACTCCAATACATGCTCTCTACCTCGGCACGCGTCTTCAGGTCGATGATGCCGTGGTTGAAGAGGTCGAGCGCCTCCTCACGTATCTGCTCCGCGTCGTGCCAGTCTTCGAGCATCGTGCGCGGGTTGAGGTTGTCCCATATCTCATAGAGGTCTTTCACCAGTTGGTGGGCGTTCTCCGCAGGTTCGAAATCCTCGCTCATCTCCGGCAGCGAAGCCGTCTCGAGCACGTCGATGACGAGCACGGAGTGGTGTGCCGACAGCGACCGCCCGCTCTCGGTGATGAGGTTGGGGTGCTGTATGCCGTTCTTGTTCGATGCGTCGACGAAAGTGTAGATACAGTCGTTCACATATTCCTGGATGGAGTAGTTCACCGAACTCTCGCTGCTGGGCGAGCGTGTGCCGTCATAGTCAACACCCAGTCCGCCGCCACAGTCCACAAAGTCGACGTTGTAGCCCATCTTGTGGAGTTGGATATAGAACTGTGAGGCCTCGCGCAGGGCAGCCTGTATGCGGCGTATCTTTGTAATTTGCGAGCCGATGTGGAAATGTATGAGTCGCAGGCAGTCGCGCATGCCCTTCTTGTCGAGCATCTCGAGGGCGTCGAGGAGTTCGCTGCTGGTGAGGCCGAACTTACTGGCGTCGCCACCGCTCTCTTCCCATTTCCCCGAGCCCGACGACGCGAGTTTGATGCGTATGCCGAGGTTGGGTTTCACGTTGAGTTTCTTTGCGGCGCGCGCGATGGTCTCCAACTCGTTGAGTTTCTCCACGACGATGAAGATGCGCTTGCCCATCTTCTGTGCGAGGAGGGCGAGTTCGATATAACTCTGGTCCTTGTATCCGTTGCAGATGATGAGTGAGTCGCTCTGGCACTGCACGGCGATGACGGCGTGCAGTTCGGGTTTCGACCCTGCCTCAAGGCCGAGGTTGAACTTCTTTCCGTGCGAGATGATTTCCTCCACCACCGGCTGCATCTGGTTCACCTTGATGGGGTAGATGACAAAGTTCTCGCCCTTGTAGTCGTATTCCTTCGCTGCCTTGGAGAAGCAACTGGCGGTTTTCTCGATACGGTTGTCGAGGATGTCGGGGAAGCGGAGCAATACGGGTGGCGTGACATCGCGCAGCGCCAGTTCGTCCATCACTTCGCGCAGGTCAATCTGAGTCTCATCCTTGCATGGCGAGACGTAGACGTTGCCTTTCTCGTTGACACTGAAATAGTTGATTCCCCATCCGTTGATGTTGTACAGTTCCTTGGAATCTTCAATCGTCCATTTTTTCATGCTTTCCGGGATTGTTGGGTGTGGAGTTGGTTTATAGGTGCAGCGCCTCACGGATGCGCTTCACCGAGACGTTGATTTTCTCATAACTGTCGAGGAGGTTCACGTCGAGCGTGTGGTGTGCCTTGTTGTAGAAAGGCTCACGGTGCGCCAGTTGTGAGTTGATGAAGTCGAGGGTCTCCTCGGGAGTCTTGTCGCGCAGCAGGGGCCTCACGGTCTTCCCCATCTGCAGGTGTTTGTAGAGCACCTCGGGCGTGGCTTTCAGGTAGATGGTCTCACCCTGGGCGTTGAGATACTCCATATTGTCGAAGAAGCAGGGAGTGCCTCCACCGCAACTGATGACGACGTCTTCAAACTCCGCCACCTCGTGGAGCATGTTGCGCTCCACCTGTCGGAAACCCTCCTCTCCCCTCTCGGCGAAGAGTTGTGCCACCGTCTTCCGCATGCGCCCTTCTATATACCAGTCGAGGTCGTAGAAGGGCAACTTCAGGGTGCGCGCGAGGGCTTTCCCCACGGTGGTCTTCCCTGCTCCCATATATCCTATGATGATAATCCTCACCATGGGTCACTTCTTCTTTTTCGCGGTGGTGGCGTTGACCACCTTCATGCACTCCTCGTAGGTGAGTTGCCCTGCCTTGGCGTGCATGGCTTTCGGCATGCGGTAGTTGGTGCCGTCGTAGCAGATATAGGGGCCATAGCGGCCGTTCATCACCTCCATCTTCGGGTCTTCGTCAAACTGCTGCAGGTGTCGTTGTGCCTCCTGCTGGCGTTTCTCGCTGATGAGTTCCACGGCCCGGTCGAGGGTGATGGTGAGGGGATCTTCTCCCTTGGGCAGCGACACGTATTTCTTGTTGTGCAGGATATACGGTCCGAAGCGCCCGGTGCCTATCGACACGTCGCCGTCTTCATACTTTCCGAGGTTTCTCGGCAACTTGAACAGTTCGAGGGCCTCGTCGAGGGTGATGGTCTCCATGCTCTTGTCGGCGGGCAACTGTGCGAAGAGGGGTTTGTCCTTGTCGTCGGCGGTGCCCACCTGCACGATAGGACCGTAGCGTCCGATTTTCACGAAGACGGGGCGCCCTGTAGTGGGATGCATGCCCAGTTCGCGCTCTCCCGCCTTATGTTCGGCGCGGATGTTCATCGTGCGCTCCACCACGGGCTCGAAGTCCTTGTAGAACTTCTTGATCATTGCCGACCACTTGGCCTTTCCCTCGGCAATTTTGTCGAACTGCTTCTCCACATTGGCGGTGAAGCCATAGTCCATGATGTCGGGGAAATACTTCATCAGGAAGTCGTTCACCACGATGCCGATGTCGGAGGGCAGCAGTTTGCCCTTCTCGTTGCCCACGAGTTCTTTCTTCGTTGTGGTGCTCACCTTGTTGCCTTTCAGCGTGTCGATGGTATAGTCGCGGTTGACTCCCTTCTTGTCGCCCTTCTGCACATACTCGCGTTGCTGGATGGTGCTGATGGTGGGGGCGTAGGTGGAAGGACGGCCGATGCCCAGTTCCTCGAGTTTATGCACGAGGCTGGCCTCGGTGTAGCGGATGGGCCCCACAGTGAACCGCTCGGTGGCGGTGACGGTGCTGCGCTCCAGCGTGTCGCCTTGGTGAAGTGGGGGCAGGAGGTGCATCTGCTCGTCGTCGCGCGGCTCCTCGTCGTCGGTCGACTCACGGTAGGCTTTCAGGAAACCATCGAAGGTCACCACCTCTCCGGTGGCAACAAACATCTCATCGTTGTTCACACTGTCTTGTTTGTTGCCAGCGGGATGAATGAGGATGTTGACGGTGGTCTTCTCTATCTGTGCGTCGGCCATCTGCGAGGCGGCGGTGCGCTTCCATATCAGTTCGTAGAGACGGCGCTCCTGGGCATTGCCGTTGATTTCGGTATTGCTCATATAGGTGGGGCGGATGGCCTCGTGGGCCTCCTGCGCACCCTTGGCGTTGGTCTTGTAATTGCGGGGTTTGCTATACTCCTTGCCATAGAGTTTCACTATCTCTTCCTTGCTGTCGTTGATGCAGAGCGAGGAGAGGTTCACCGAGTCGGTACGCATATAGGTGATGAGTCCGTTCTCGTAGAGGTGCTGTGCCACCATCATCGTCTGCGACACGCTGAAGCCGAGTTTGCGTGAGGCTTCCTGCTGCAGGGTGGAGGTGGTGAAGGGGGGTGCCGGCGTGCGGCGGAGGGGTTTCTTCGTCACGGCGTCTACGGTGAAGGTGGCATCCTTGCAGCGCTCGAGGAAGGCGAGGGCCATGTCGTGGCTCTTGAAGCGAGTTGGCAGTTCGGCGCGCACCACGGTCTTCTCGTCGCCAGGGAGGGTGAAGAGGGCGTTGATGCGGTAGTAAGGCTCACTTTCAAACGCCTGTATCTCGCGCTCGCGCTCCACGATGAGTCTCACGGCAACACTCTGCACGCGCCCGGCGGAGAGGGCGGGCTTCACCTTGCGCCACAGCACGGGTGAGAGGCGGAAGCCGACGAGTCGGTCGAGCACGCGTCGTGCCTGCTGGGCGTTGACGAGGTTCATGTCGAGATGACGTGGATGCTCTATGGCATCGAGGATGGCGGGTTTGGTGATTTCGTGGAACACGATGCGGTTGGTCTTCTCCTCATCGAGTCCGAGCACCTCGCAGAGATGCCATGAGATGGCTTCTCCCTCGCGGTCTTCATCCGATGCGAGCCATATCTTCTTGGCTTTTCCTGCGTTGGTCTTCAATTCGTTCACCAACTTCTCTTTTTCTTCGGGAATCTCATAGTCGGGTTCGAGGGTGTCGAGGTCGATGCTGATTTCTTTCTTCTTCAGGTCGCGGATATGTCCGTAACTCGACATCACCTTGTAGTCCTTACCAAGGAATTTCTCTATGGTCTTGGCCTTGGCGGGGCTCTCTACAATCACTAAATTGTCTTGCATATTCTCTGTCAAATTGTTATTTGATTCATGTTTTCACGCTGTCTAATATAGGAGATAAGGGGTTTTGGAGGGTAAATTCTACTGCGATGAAGTGGCTTGTATTTGTATACTTTTTCTTCTTCAACGCTCTCCCACATACGTCCTAATCTGTGACAGTTGGGTGATTTGAGCCGCAAAAGTAAGCAAATCTTTAGTGATATACCTTATTATATTGATTATTTTTTGATTTTTTAAGAAATAGAGATTTAGATGTAACTATTCAGCACCCTCAACATGAATTTACTTAGGAGTGCCCTTTTCGGGGCAGAAATCATACTCATTTCAAATCAAATCATTTCAAATCAAACTCTCACAAATAAAAAAAGAGATTTGGAAGATTTGGATAGATTTGAAAGATTTCTCGCCGTAGGCGACTCTTTTTCTGATTCGCTGAAAATATTTACTAGGGGATACTGAGAGATACATTTAGGTTTGAGGTTTGAGGTTTGAACCCTTTGGTGTTTTAGAACGAACACGAATGAACCGAATTCACACGAATAAACAAATAACTATTCGTGTAGATTCGGGGAATTACCTCCCTTCGGTCAGTGGGCCTTCGACAAATCTCGTGTTTGTTGTTCCTCCATGCCCTTGATGTGTTTTAGAACGAACACGAATGAACCGAATTCACACGAATGAACAAATAAATATTCGTGGAGATTCGGGGAATTACCTCCCTTCGGTCAGTGGGTCTTCGACAAATCTCGTGTTCGTTGTTCCTCCTGCCCTGATGTGTTTTTAGAACGAACACGAATGAACCGAATTCACACGAATGAACAAATATATATTCGTGTAGATTCGGGGTATTCGTGTTCGTTGTTGGTCTTCGACAAATCTCGTGTTCGTTGTTATGGGGGTAGGAAACTTCAGTTAATAGGTGGACGCCGAGAAATTCATGGTGAGTTTACGGTTGGTGCATTTGTATTTCCCAGCATACGTGGCTTGGTTGAAGGTACCTGTGAAATAATATCCCGTCGCCACACCGTTCTTGTATTCCGTGAGCCGCATGTTGCCGTTGGCATCCACTGTTCCGGAGAGCCTCACATACACGTTCTCTCCGTTAAACACGATATACTGTCCCGAGACTTGGTTGCCCTTTACATGGAGTTCCATGTCGATGTAATAGTTTTGCTTGTGCATGATGGCGCCATTGAGCCGATAAGTGCCGTTGGCCACCCTGTTTTTCACCACAGGGGGTGGGGGTGCTACGGGGGCGGGGGCTTGCTGCACGGCAGGTGCCGGTGGAGCGGCCTCTGCAACAGGAGTGGGTGCCGCTGGAGTCTCGGCAGCATCCTCGGCAACGGCTATGGTTGCGGCTTCCACATCTTCGGTAGCAGTACCTGTCGTTGGCGTAACAAGTTCTTGCTCGGGTTCCTCTTTGCTTCCCAACAACTTGTCGCCCCATAGAAACCATGCCAGCACACCGATAATCAGTGCCAGCAATAGGATGATGATGATCAGGAGCGTGGTATTGCTGCCGTTATTTTGAGGTTGGGGTTGAGGTTGAGGCTGGGGCTGGGGTTGGGGTGGCATAGGGGCAATGGGGTTGCCACAGTAAGGACAAAGCCGTGTGTTGTCTGCCACGAAATTACCGCATTTGTTGCATCTGATGGCGTTCATAGTCTTTGAAGTTAAAATGGTTTCTGCAAAACTACAGTTTTTCTTCCATATAGCAAAGGATTGGGGAGAAAAAGGTGATTGTTCAGCGAATCATCATCCAAAGTGCCCTGACGGGCAGAAATGGGTCGCTGAAGGCTACTCAAAATGAGGGGAGTGCGCTTTGCGCAGAAATGGTAAGAATGAGGAAAAGGTACGTTGTTATTCTTTATTACATTGTTTTTTATATCTTAGCATCGCGAAAATTTCGTGACGAGATTTTCGTGACGAAAATCTCGTGATAAAAGACATTTGAATTACTGTTTTATCAAATTACCTTGAATATGGAAAAGAAAAAGGGAATCAGAGGGAATTGTCCCCCTAATTCCTGGCTGAAACAGTTGATCTAAAGGCTTACGGCCTTCGACCAATTGAAAATTGAAGATTGAAATTGAAGATTTTTTTGCATATTAGTGATGAAATGCTTATTTTTGCAAAATATAGTACCAAAGAAAAACTAAAATGTTTCATGATATGACAAAACACGCATTTCTGTTGTTTTTAATCTGCTTCATGCTCGTTCCGTTCGGGATGAAGGCAGAAGAAGCATACGCTGTATTCAACGATGGCACACTCACGTTCTATTGTGATAATTTGAAAAACTCACGAGAAGGACATGTTTACAATGTCGAAGAGAGGTGTCCATGGTATAATAATGAGGATCCTTGGGAAATCACTAAAGTTATTTTTATGAGTTCTTTTTCCAAAGCAAGACCAACCGACACAAGCTGTTGGTTTGCAGGTATGAGATATGTTGAAACTATTGAAGGTATTGAATACCTCAATACATCTCAAGTAACAGACATGAGTCGTATGTTCTGCGACTGCCGAGGAATGACAGACCTTGATGTAAGTCATTTTGACACATCCAACGTGACAAATATGTATAGGATGTTTGATTGTTGCTTTAGCTTAACCTATCTTGACGTATCAAATTTTAATACATCAAAAGTGACGGACATGGGAGAGATGTTTATTGATTGCTATGGATTAACAAGTCTTGATGTGACACATTTTGATACATCTAAAGTGACGAATATGATGATGATGTTCTCTAATTGCCATAATCTTACGAGCCTTGATGTGACACATTTCGACACTTCTAATGTAACAAATATGTGGGACATGTTTCATTTTTGTAGTAAACTTACTAGCCTTGATGTGACACATTTTAACACTTCAAAGGTCGAAAATATGAATTGTATGTTCCAACATTGTTTAGGACTTACTACCCTTGATTTGTCCCATTTCGACACATCAAATGTAAGGTTTATGACTAGTATATTTGATGAGTGTGCCAATCTTGAAACCATTTATTGTAGTGACAGATGGACCGTTGATTATTTGGTTTATGATTTGCCTCTTTTCAATGGTTGTTACAACCTCAAGGGTGAAAAAGGTACGACCTACGACTCCAACCATATCGGCAAAGAATACGCCCATATAGACGGAGGGCCAACAAGCCCCGGCTATCTTACCTATAAGCCATATTACGACTGCACTTTCTCTGATGTCCCAAAGACCAATGCCTATTATGATGCCACATGCTATCTCTATAGTCTCGGTGTACTCAGTGGCACTGACAACAACGGAAAGATGGAGGTAGGAGCAAATTTGACACGTGCCCACTTGGCGAAAATCGCTTTCCGTGGAGTATATTCTATCAAAGGCCGCGAGGTTCCCGAAGCGGTTCCCTCCGACAATTATCCCGTTATATATAACGACCTCACCGACAAGACGAAATATTATTATCAGGCAGCCCGCGCGCTGCTTTACTTGGAATATGGTGACGGCGTGACACCCTTCGACCGCAACCGCCTGGAGTTTGCCCCCGAAGAGACCATCGCCCGTGTGCATGTGCTCAAAGTGCTGATGGAGACCTTCAACATACAGCCCGACATGGAGGGCACCGACAATCCCTTCCCCAATGATGCCAATGTGGCTGCCATCGCCCAAAGAGACCCAAGGATGATGGGATATATCCGCAGGGCTGCCAGCCTCGGCATCATTACCACTGCCAACCAGGAGTTCCGACCTTATGCCTATTGTCTGCGCGGTGAGGCCTTCGTCATGCTCTACCGCATCATGAAAGCGGTAGACAACGGAATAGTCACTGACCCCAACCCCCAGCCAGCCGACTACTTCGAACCCCTCAACACCACGATGAAAACCATCGCATTGGGCGTGGGGATGTCGATGGGCAACTTCCATCACTATTCCAAGTCGAGTTTTACGCTCAATGGAACGATGCCGCTCGCTTTCGAGCATTCCTACAACTCCTACAACACTACTCTACCCGAAGTTTTTTATGGTGCAGGAAAAGAGAATGGGTCGGAGAATGACACATATCATCCCTTAGGTGAAGGATGGAGTCATACTTATCATACGTTTATAACCATCGTGGGCGAATTGACCAAAAACAACGCAAGAGTCATAGTACATTGGGGCGGTGGTAAAATTGATGTATATAAGTCGGATGGCTCCAAATTGGTGCCAGAGTCATATGGAGTCTATGATGAGATGTCATTAGAAAACAAAGAGGTTGTTATCAGGTCAAAGACACAGAAGGAATACCATTTCTCCGGTTTGGGTGGCTCTGGCGGAACAGGCCCCACGGCACTATATTTGACTATGGTCAAGGACCGTAATGACAATACGATAACGATAAATTATGAAGTTGGCATAAATGGACATCAGCGAATCAAGTACGTCAGCGACGGTAACCGCTCTCTTACTTTTGGCTATCTCGCTAACACCAATCTCCTGGAAAGCGTAAAAGACCCATTAGGGCGCACTGTGTCTTTTAGTTATGACTATAATGAAAGAACAAATCTATATATGCTATCTTCCTTTACAGATGCAAAAGGGCAGACCACATCATATTTCTATGGTGATAAATCGAAAATCAGCACATCCAAACTACTTACAAAAATACTATTACCCAAGGGCAACTATATCGAAAACGAATATGACAACAATCAAAGGTTGAAGAAGACAATAAATGGTATAAATGGTAATCCTATTACACAAACCCAAATATCTGTCATGTCCAATTTTGAGAACTCTGTCTCCACTTCTTCGAGAGTAGAGGTGGATAGAGATGGGCACTCTTCTTCGTTCGAATATACTTTCAATGAAAACAATGCCATGACCCATATGTCGGGAGATGGAGGAATATACACAAATTGTTCCTTCGGCGATGTAAAACATCCTCAATTACCCACAACTATGGAAACAAACGATTTGGATGTCAGTGGAGTGAGTTATGATGCAAAGGGGAATGTGACGAAAATCACTATTATAGGAGATGGTACAAAGAGCACTTCAATGACTTACGATGAGATGAATAATGTGACAAGTGTAACCGACCCTATGGGAAACAAAACCACATATTCATATGACAGTAAAGGCAATCTTATTGGAATTTCGGCTCCTGAAGGAGTCTCTTCGAATTTCACCGTTGATTCAAAAGGATTGCCCATAGAGATTACAAATGCTATGGGTATGAGAGCCCAACTAGAATACGACACTTATGGCAATTTGATAGAAACCACACTCACCGCACTCAACATCTCAAGTTCATTGACCTATGACAAGGCAAGTAGGCTGATAGGCGTCACTGATGAATTAAAGCATACAAAATCATTTAGTTATGACCCAAATGACAACTTGATAAGCATTACCAATTCTGCCCACGATAACACGGGTTTCGACTATGACAGAAATGACAATCTTATCAGTATTACAAATGCTGAAGGTGGAGTAACATCCATGTCGTATGATTTTGCTACTGATTTACTTACATCAATTTCGTTTGCAGGACATACCAAAGAGATTGAATACAATTCCGATGGAACGGTAAGCAAATTTACCAAACCTGATGGTACAACGCTTTACTATAGTTATGATAGTTTGGGCCACATCACCAATGATGGTGTAAATAGTTTTAGTTACGACAATAATTATAGGTTATCGTCTGTCTCTAGTGGAGGGAAAACACTGTTGTTCTCTTACGACGGTTTCAACCGCATCACTGGAACTAGATTCAATGGACACAGTAATAGTTATAGTTACGACAAAAATGATAATCTCATTAGTTTCAACAACACAACTTATGCTTATGACAAACTCAATCGGATGATTTCGGTGGAGGTAAACGGGAAAGCCATCAACTATTCCTATAGAAAAGACAATCAACTCTCGAAAGTAACCTATCCCAATGGAATGACTACAAATTATGACTATGATATCATTGGGCGACTAATAGGAAAAACCACAAAACTAGGCAACGGAACAGTGATTGCCAGTTATTCGTTCACTCTTGACAAAGCGGGCAATATCATCGAACAAACTGTCCAAGAGCCATACGATGACATCACATTGGAAAATGAGAATGTAAACTATACATATGATTCTGGTAATCGCATAACTCAGGCTGGAAACATTTCATTCTCTTTCAATGAAAATGGAAACACTACAAAAAGAGGCAATGAGTTTTATTCATGGGATAAACTTGACCGACTCACAGGGGCGGGCTCAACAACCATTACTTACGATCCTTTTGGAATCATCGCTTCTTATGGTGACATTCAGTTCACAATTGACCCCATGGGCATCGGGAATATTATTTCAGACTCCAGAAGCGGAGCACAATATATTTACGGAATAGGGTTGGAGGCTCGTATCATGAACGGTAAAATAAGTTATTACGTTACTGATATGAGAGGTTCTGTTATTGCTATCGTCGATGATAATGGCAACATTACACACAAATATCAGTACGACGATTTCGGTAACGTCATTCGTTCAGAGGAGGCGAATTATAATCCATTCCAATACGTAGGGAAATATGGTGTGATGTTTCTCTCAGATCATCTTTATTACATGAGATCTCGTTACTACGATCCCACGATTGGAAGATTTCTCAGTGAAGATCCTATCTGGAGCACTAATCTTTATCCTTATACGGATAACAACCCCATTATGAGAATTGACCCAGAGGGAACAGATATCGAAGTTCCAAATGGCATAGAAAAATTCAATGGCAGAAGCAAACTGCAGGATTTGGAATTCGAACTTGGTCGGTTAAAACAGAAAGTCTGTCAGCAGTTCAATAACAAACCTTTTTTCTGTAAAGATAATAATCCTCCCAAAAAAGATAACAGTTCAATGGTAAAGAAATGGGCTGCAAATGCTATCAAAACGGTTATAATACATGAACTCAATGACTTAAAAGAATCTGTTAGTAAATTTCTTTCCAATTCCTCAAAAATGATAGGAAATGCTATTCAAGAGGGCGTCCAAATAACTTATGCTTTTTATAATGAATACGAGGAAGAAATATGGCTAACAATAGGTGTCGTAGGAGGCTGCGTTATTATTTATTGTTCTGCTGGAACCCTCGCTCCTGAGGTGGCTGCGGCACTCGAGGCCTTATGTGCAACATATGGATATACTGCTTTGTTTGTTTTCGCATGAACGGTTCCCGTAGTATTATTTGAGATTATAAAAGAATCATTTTAACTTAAAAAAATATGAAGGGTAAAATATTATATATACTGGCTCTCTTGTTTGCTACCTTGCAGACATTTGCCCAGACCTCATACACCTATGATGACCTCAACCGCCTGACGTCGGTGACTTATAGCAATGGCATTACCGTATCGTACACTTACGATGCCTTGGGCAACCGCACCTCCAAAAAGGTGACGGGAGGCTCAGCACCAAAAGAAGTATATGCCTGGTTGTCATCAAACAGCAAAACCCTAACATTCTGCTTTGATGACAAGAGGGCTGAAAGAGCAGGAGAGACATATCACCTAAACACAGGTTATGACTATCCTGGTTGGAATCCTGACCCATGGTCAACCGTCAGTAATGTGACAACTATTATTTTCAATTCCTCGTTCGCAAACGTCAAGCCAACATGTATGTATACGTGGTTCTGTAATTTCCAGAATTTAACGAAAATAACAGGACTGGAATATCTCAATACTTCGGAAGTGACGAATATGTACAGCATGTTTCGTGATTGCAAGAGCCTAACAAGTCTGGATTTAAGTCATTTTGACACTTCAAATGTAATAGATATGGGGTACATGTTTGCTTATTGTGAAGGCTTGACGAATATAAATGTGAGCAAATTTAAAACATCCATTGTTGATAATATGAAGGGCATGTTTATGAATTGCAAGAGCCTGACCAATCTTGATGTAAGTTCTTTTAATACCTCCAAAGTAAGAGATTTTACTTATACATTTGAAAATTGCTATTCTTTGACGAGTTTAAATGTCAGTAACTTCGACATGTCCAACGTCAGATACTCATATTCGATGTTCAATGATTGCTCTTCCTTGAGGAGTCTCAGCATTCCTTCAACAATGGGCGATATTAATGATGAGGCTTGTTCTGGCGTAGGAACCTCGTCCAATCCCTGCACCATCATCGCCCCAGAGGGCTTTGACTTTGGCGTGGATACTTCCGGCAATTATTTTGTATGGAAAGAAGGCATCTTCAAGTTGGGCAGCAACAGTGGCTTGCTCGGCGACGTGAACCACGACGGGTTTATCAACATCTCTGATGTGACCAGTGTCATCTCCTATATCCTGAACAAGGCTCCCTCACCATTCTTCACCAGCGAGGCAGACGTGAACGGCGATGGATTCATCAACATCTCCGACGTAACGGCAATCATCAACATCATCCTGAATACCAATGCGGCACATATTCCAGCCAATGCCCGACATGCCACCATCGACCATCTGTATGTGGGGAAGACCGGCAATGGCTATGACCTCTGCCTCGACAACACCACGGACTATACGGCTTGTGAGATGACACTCCAGTTGCCCGACGGATGCCGACTGACCAAGGCACACCTCACCGAGGAGTGTTCGAAGGAGCACCATGTGCTTACGAGCCACCTGGGTGACGGACTATACCGTGTGGTGGTTTACTCCGACGACAACAACATGCTGTGCAACGGGGAATCGACCTTGATACACCTGACGGTGGAAGGTCCTCTCGGTGATGACATCACGCTCACAAGCATCGTGTTCGTCGATGGACAGAACGAGTGCGTGGTATTCCCCGACGTGACGGGTGTCACCGCCATCAGTGGTGTGACGACAGACAGCGACGACACGCCCACCTACAACCTGCAGGGTGTCCCCATGCACGACAATGCCCGTGGCGTACACGTGCGCAAGGGAGGAAAATACGTCAAGAAGATTGCACCGTCGGTTGAGGAATAGAATGGTTCTGACCTCGTGCCTGTAGCGATGATAACTATCGAAATAGCCGCCCTCCGAATTTGGAGAGCGGCTATTTTGGTTTTACCCTTCCAGTAATGCTGTGGTCGGGATGCTTTACTTGAATATCTTCTGTGCGAACATCGTCAGGTAGATGCGCCAGTTGCGCCAGATATGGCCGCCGTCGGTTTCCACATACTCATACTTGTAACCCTTCGAGTCCCAGTAGTTGCGCAGGTCAACGGTGCTCTGGTAGAGGAAGTCGGTCTTTCCCATACCCATCCAGTAGAGTTTCGGCTTGCTGCCGAAGAGGCGGGCAGACTGCTCGGCGAAGTTGGGGTCGTTCTTGATCTGCTCGGCGAAAGGCTGGTTGCCACTGAAGCCCTTGCCCAGGTGCAGACCGGCAGAGAAGAGACCGTAGTAGTCGAACTTGGTGGGATAGAGGAGGCTGATGGCGAAGGTGTGACCGCCACCCATCGACAGGCCACAGACAGCGCGGTGGGCACGGTCTTTCAGCGTGCGGTAGTTGGCATCGACATAGTTGACGATATCCATGAAACTCTCGGGGATGGTGGAAACGGCAGGTGTCGTGGGACCCGTGCCGGAATCGCGGAAGCCCGGGGTATACATGCCCCATGACCACTCACCCGGGGCAGCCTGACAGTTAGGGTTGCCGTTGGGCATCACCACAATCATCGGTTTCGCCTTGCCCTGCGCGATAAGGTTGTCGAGAATCTGCGAAGCACGTCCGAGTTCGCTCCACGCGTTCTCGTCGCCACCGGCACCATGGAGGAGGTAGAGTACGGGATACTTGCCGCCCTTGTCGTAGCCCGGTGGGGTGTAGATGGTCATGCGGCGCTGCATCTTCAGCGTAGGACTGTTGTACCACACCTTGGAGAGATTGCCGTGGGGCACCTCGTTCACACGGTAGAGGTCACCCTTGTCGCCCTTCTGTTCGCTGACGATGAAGATATTGGTGAACGACACGATGTCGCGGTTCACGTAGATATTGGAGGGGTCTTTCACGCCCGTCATGCCATCGATATTGAAGGTGTAACTATACATCTCGGGGGCGAGTTTCTGAGAGGTGTAGGTCCACACACCGTTCCTCCCCTCAACCAACTGTGCCACGCCCGGGGCGTCATACTTGCCATAGCCTTCTACCTCGATGGTCTGTGGGGGCAGGAAGTCGCCCGTCACCTCCACTTTCACTGCCTTGGGCGCAAAGAGGTTGAAAGTCACTGTGCCGTCAGGGTTGACGACAGGGGATTGTACGCTGGCACCGGAGAACAGCCTCTCCTGCGCCTGCACGGCCAGACCGCACACCACACAGAGTGCCAAAGTAAGGATTGTCTTTTTCATCATTTAGTATTTTTGAGTAAAGAATGGGGCAACACACAAAATGAAGCCCCGAATAGCAATATCAACACTGAGGCACAGAGATACAGAGTTTTTATTTTTCTCTGTGTCTCTGAATCTCTGTGTTGTATTTATATATAGCAGTTAAAGAGACGTAGATGCGTCATGTTATCTTCGCAAGAGTTGCAGTTTCACGTTGGGCTGCATCACATTGTGCACCTTCTGTGTCCATGACTTCACGTTGGCAGAGACCTTGGCCTCTACGTGGCTGGCAGAGGAGCAGATGAGGAAATCGTAGCGGCCGGCGTCGGTCTTCCATGCCGAGGCCTTCTCGTTGAACGAAGCGAGGTCGGATGTCTTCACCTTCATCGTCACCGTCTGACTCTCACCCGGCTGTAGCAGTCGTGTCTTGGCATAGTTGCGCAACTCTTTCACCGGTTTGTTGAGTTTCTTGCTGTTGGGTGCCGCCACGAAGAGTTCCACGACATTACGGCCGGCACGGCTACCGGTATTCGTCACCTTCACCGAGACGGTGTAGGTATCGCCATCTACACTACATGCCGCATCGGCATAGGAGAAGGTGGTATAGGAGAGGCCGAAGCCGAAGGGATAGGCCACGGGCTTGCCGAAACTGTCGAAATAGCGGTATCCCACATAGATATCCTCTTCGTAGTTGGTGAAGTCGATATCCTTCTGCGGCTGGCGTTCCTTCGGGGCGGAGTCTTTGTCGTAGCCCCACATGAACATCGCGCCGAGGGTCTTGTCGTCGACATTGGCGGGGAAGTTCTTGTCGGCATAGGCATCACCGTAGTTGACGGGGAAGGTCATCGGCAACTTGCCCGAGGGGTTCACACTGCCAGAGAGCACGTCGGCGACAGCAAAGCCACTCTCCTGCCCTCCCTGCCAGGTGCAGACCACGGCATCCACCTGACCTTGCCACGACGCCACGTCGATGGGACTGCAGATGTCGAGCAGCGCCACCACCTTCTTGCCCTTGGCATGATAGGCATCGCTGACAGCCTTTATCAACTGTTTTTCGCCTTCCTTGAGGTAGAAGTCTGCCTCACTGCGGTCGGCTGCCTCACCACTCTTTCTGCCAAGGCTGATGATGGCCACATCGCTGCCCTCTACGGCTGCATGGAGTTCTTCGGCAGTAAACTGCTTCTCGTCGGCACGTGCGGGAGGCGTGATGGAGAATGGTGGACGGCCGGTGGGGAAGAGGCGTTTTTCCTCTGCAGCGAGATGCTGGGTATACACCCCTATCAGTGGCTTGTAAACCTCGTAGTCGGCAGCTCGCAGGCCCTCCACCAGCGATACTGTATAATGTCCTACAGACGTACCGCCGAAGCCGGAACCACCAGAAATCCAGTCATACGAGGTGCAGCCGAAAAGCGCCACACGCTTGCCGGTGAGCGGCAGAATACCATTGTTGCTGAGCAGCACGATACCCTCGGCACCCACCTCACGAACGGTCTGGGCATGAGCCTTCAAGTCTGGATTATTGTCATACTTATAGCCCTTGAAGTTATGGGTCTTGACGACATACTCCAAAATGCGCTTCACATTGGCATCGAGCACCTCTATCGGGAGCGTGCCGTTCTTTGCTGCCTCGAAGATGGCCTGATATTGCTTGTCCTGACCGGGCTGCAGCATGTCGTTGCCCGCCAGCATGGCAGCCACGGCATCGTCGCCGGCATTCCAGTCAGACACATACATGCCTTTCCATCCCCACTCATCACGCACGATGGTGGTGAGCAGGTCGCGGTTCTGCAGGGCATACGGACCATTGAGTTTGTTGTATGAGGTCATGATGGTCCAAGGGTCGCTCTCCTTCACCATAATCTCGAAAGCCCTCAGGTAAATCTCACGGAGGGCACGCTGCGACACCTGCGAGATATTGTTGTTGCGGTTGGTCTCCTGGTTATTGGCTACGAAGTGCTTCGGACAGGCTGCCGTTCCCTCGCTCTGCACACCCCGCACATAGCCTGCGGCGATGGTACCCGAGAGATAGGGGTCTTCGGAATAGTATTCGTGGTTGCGGCCACACAGCGGATTGCGGATGAGGTTCATCGCCGGCGAGAGAATCCAGTCGAGACCGAACTCACGCACCTCGTTGCCGATGCCCTGTCCCACACGGAAAGCCGCCTCACGGTCCCATGTCGAGGCAAGGGTCATCGATGCCACAAAGTCGGTGGGGTAATAGTCGTTATGGTCCCAGGCACGTGTGGCACTCATACGCAGACCCTGCTGACTGTCAGCGCAATAGGTGGCGGGTATGCCCAAGCGCGGAATGGCATAGGTGCTGCCTGCCGTGCCCGGAAACTTCGCGTCGTCGTTGAAATGCATGCCACAGCCGAGGACGAGATGACATTTCTCCTCGAGAGTCATGGCTTTCACCACCTCATCGATGTTGTCGGCCCGCAGTTGCTGGGCAGAACACCGAAGGCTGTAGCCGCAGAGTGCGACTACAGCGATAGTGACAATACTAACTCTATATCTCATTTACTGACGTTTTAAGAGATTCATCTTCACTTCTGGCTTCAGCACATTGTTGACCTTCTGGGTCTGGGCATTGGCGGCAGCACTGAGCGTGGCCTTGATGTCTTGCGAGGAGGCACCCACGAGGAACTGGTAGTCGCCTGCTGCCACCACCCAAGCCGAGGCAGCCTCGTCGAAGGAGGCCAGGTCGGCAGCCTTCACCACGAGGGTGACGGTCTCGCTCTCGCCGGGTTTCAGCAGACGGGTCTTGGCGTATGCCTTCAACTCCTTGGCGGGTTTGTTGGCAGCCTTGTTGTCGGGGGCGGAGACATAGAGTTGCACCACCTCCTTGCCGTCGCGCTCACCAGTGTTCTTCACCACCACACTCACCTCATAACCGTCGCCCTTGGCGGCTACCTTGGCATCGCTGTATTCGAAGGTAGTGTAACTGAGTCCGAACCCGAAGGGATAACTCACAGGCACCTCGAAGGAGTCGAAATAGCGGTATCCCACATAGATGTCTTCCTCATATTCGGTGAAGTCGACATTCCTCACATTGCCTTTCTGTCCCTGGTTCATCATATCGATGCGGGGGTCTTCGTCGATGGGGAAGTTCTTCGACGAGTAGGCATCGGTAAACTGCACCGGCCAGGTCATAGTGAACTTTCCTGAGGGCGACTGCTTGCCGCTGAGCACGTCGACCACACTGTTGCCTCCCTCCTGACCTGCCTGCCATGCGCAGAGGATGGCATCGGGCAGTGCCTTCCATGTGGCGGTCTCGATGACGCCGCCGATATTAAGCAACACCACCACCTGCTTGCCAGCCTTGTGGTAAACCTCGCACACCCGCTCTACGAGGGTGCGCTCAGAGGCGCTGAGGTTGAAGTCGGCGACCTTGCGGTCGAGGAACTCGCCCGAGAGGCGTCCGAGGGTTATCACTGCCACGTCGGCTTCTGATGCCTGGGCTGTCAACTCATCGGCAGAAAACAGTTTCTCTGCGGGCAGAGGCTGTGGGAGGAAACGCTGCAACTGGGCGGCGTTGGGGTCTTTCTTAGCGGCTTCGGCGAGGGCTGCCTCGGCCTTCGCCTTACAGTCGGCGAGATAGGTCTCATAGGTCTTCTTCAGTTCCTCGTTGACGGTGTAGCCACCGTTCTTCATACCATCGAGGAGAGAGACGACATAGGCGTGGTTGACGTTGCCGGAGCCCGTGCCACCGGCGATGAAGTCGTAGGAGGTATTGCCGTAGAGCGCCACCTTCTTGATGCTGTCGCCAAAAGGAAGGGCTTTCTCGTTCTTCATCAGCACCATGCCTTCGGCAGCCGACTGCCGGGTTACCTGGGCGTGTGCCTTCAGGTCGGGCTTGTTCGAATACTGATAGCCTTGGTAGCGTGGACTCTTCTCCACGAGGCTGAGCACACGCTGCACGTTGCGGTCGAGGTCGGCTTCGGCAAGTTTGCCGCTCTTCACGCCGGCGACGATGGAGTCGTACTGCTCTGCCTTACCGGGCTGCAGCATGTCGTTGCCCGCCCACATCTGCTTCGCGCCGTCCTTGCCACCAAACCAGTCGGTCATCACGGTGCCTTCGTAGCCCCATTCCTCGCGGAGAATGGTCTCTACCAACTCCTTGCTCTCCGAGGTGTAGGTGCCATTGACATAGTTATACGAGGTCATCACCGTCCATGGCTTGCTCTCCTTGATGGCTATTTCGAAGCCCTTGAGGTAAATCTCACGGAGGGCACGCTGCGAGATACGCGCGTCGGTGTTCATGCGGTTGGTTTCCTGGTTGTTGGCAGCGAAGTGCTTGATGCTCGTGCCCACGTCGTTCTTCTGCACACCGCGGATATAGGCAGCGGCAGTCTTGCCTGCCACCACCGGGTCTTCGGAATAGTATTCGAAGTTGCGGCCGCAGAGGGGGTTGCGCATGATGTTGACGGCAGGAGCCAGCAACACGTCGGCACCATATTCCTTCACCTCATTGCCAATGGCGGTTCCCACCTCTTCGATGAGTTGGGTGTTCCATGTCGAGGCGAGCAGGGTGCCGATGGGGAAGTGTGTGCAGTAATAGGTGTTTTGGTCACCCTCACGAGTGGCATCGATACGCAGACCGGCAGGGCCGTCGGCGAGTACGATAGCGGGAATGCCCAGTGAATCGAGGGGATAGGTGGTGCCTGCGGCTCCGGGCACAAGGTTGCGTGTGGCTCCGATGACGGCATCGTCGCCGCTGAAACCTGCCATTCCTGTGCCGATGACGAAATGGGCTTTCTCTTCAAGAGTCATCTTGCTCATTGTTTCTTCTTGGTTAATAGTGTTCTGCAGTCCTTTTTCTGAGGTACAGCCGCCAGCGATGATTACCACGGCGATGGCGGAAAGGAGAGTTTTTTTCATTGGTGTTTTTTTAATGGGGTTAAATAGGGAGGTAAAGAAAACATTTCTTACTACTTGAACAGCAGTGGCACAAACTCAGAGAGATAGATGCGCCAGTTGCGCCAGATATGACCGCCATCGGTCTCCAGATAGGTATACTTGTGGTGCTTGGCATTGAGTTTGGCACGCAGATCGTTGTTGTTCTTGATGAGGAAGTCATCCTTGCCGATGCCTATCCAGAACAGTTTGGGTTTCTTGCTGAACAGCCTGTCGATTTTCGCATCGCGGTCGGCATAGACACTCTCAATGCCACCTGGCTGCCCCTGGTCGACGGCAGCGGAGAACAGGCCGATATAGTCAAAGGTATCGGGGTTGTTGATGCTGATGAAGAGGCTGTGGAAGCCACCCATCGACAGACCGGCGATGGCACGGTGAGCCTTGTCGGCCTTCACACGATAAGCCTTCTCAATAAACTTGATGACATCGGGGAAGGCGGTCTCGAAGTAGCCATCCATCGTCTTGGGCAGCATCATCGTAGGCACCTTGAAACCTTCGGAGGTCTCACCGGGGCATGCCTCCTGAGAGATATTGCCATTGGTCATCACCACAATCATCGGCTCTGCCTTGCCCTGGGCAATCAGGTTGTCGAGAATCTGCGTGGCGCGGCCCAGTTCGCTCCATGCATTCTCATCGCCACCGATGCCATGCAACAGATAGAGCACGGGATATTGCTTGCCGCTGGTCTCATAGCCTGCGGGGGTGTAGACGGTGCAGCGACGGCTAAGGCCTGCCGTGGGACTGTCATACCACACCTTGCTCACAGTGCCGTGGGGCACCTTGTTGACCTTGTAGAGGTCGGCCCGCCCGCCGGGGATGAGGAAGATGTTGAAGAGGTTGTTGATGTCGCGCAGGGAGTAGACATTCAGGGGGTCGGTCACCTTTACGCCATCCACAATGAAGTTATACATGTACAATTCGGGCTTCAGCACTTTAGACTTGAAGGTCCACACGCCTTTGTCGTCTTTCTTGAGTTCGGCAACGGCAGGGGAATCATAGGTGCCATTGGGCGTTTCCATTTTCATTGAAGGCATGAAATCGCCGGTAATCTGCACTCTCTTTGCCTGTGGGGCAACCATACGGAAAGTCACTGTGTTGTCGGGATTTACCTCTGGAGAGACGACTTGCTCTCCTTGTCCCCAGTTGAGGTTTTGCTGGGCCTGTGCCGTCATTCCCATGAAGCACAGGGATGTCAAGAATAAGAATTTTAATGCTTTCATTGTATAAGGTTTTGATTGTATGCCACAAATATAGTCATTTTTTTTCATTGTCAAACAAAAAGAGGAAAGATTTGAGGTTTGAGGTTTAAGATTTCAGGTTTCTCGCCGTTCTCTCGCTTAATCGCACCTTTGCCACCTTGTGGCGAAGATACTCCTGCTTTGAAAAACCTATTTTGGCTTTTCTCTCGCTTAATCGCACCTTTGCCACCTTGTGGCGAAGGTAGGCGGCGGTTCGGAAAAGAAAATAAAAACTGCGTTATTTATTTTGCTTTTCGCTCACCTTGCACTACCTTTGGCTTCGCCGAAAGTACTTTCGCTCTGAAAAGCCAAAAATTTTTTGGCTTTTCTCTCGCTTAATCGTACCTTTGCAGTCTAAAACAAAAAAACGCTGATAATTAACAACAACAATGGAATACAATTTCAGAGAAATCGAGAAGAAATGGCAGAAAAAGTGGGTTGAACAGAAGACCTACAAAGTGACGGAAGACAACAGCCGCAAGAAATTCTATGTGCTCAACATGTTCCCCTACCCCTCTGGCGCAGGACTGCATGTGGGACACCCCCTCGGCTATATCGCCTCAGATATCTATGCCCGTTACAAACGCCAACAGGGCTTCAACGTGCTCAACCCCATGGGCTATGATGCCTACGGACTGCCTGCCGAGCAATATGCCATACAGACCGGACAGCATCCTGCCATCACCACCGTCAACAATATCAACCGCTACCGTGAGCAACTCGACAAAATCGGGTTCTGCTTCGACTGGGACCGTGAGGTGCGCACCTGCGACCCCGGATACTACAAATGGACACAGTGGGCATTCCAACTGATGTTCAAGTCGTATTACGACAACCGTGAGAAGAAAGCACTGCCCATCAGCAAACTCGTGGAGCACTTCACACAACAAGGCAGTGCCGACATCGACGTAGCACAGAGCGAGGAACTCTCGTTCACCGCCGAAGAATGGAACTCATGGGACGAGAAGCGCCAACAGCAGGTGCTGATGAACTACCGCATCGCCTATCTCGGCGAGACGATGGTGAACTGGTGCGCCGGACTGGGCACAGTACTTGCCAACGACGAGGTGGTAGACGGCGTGAGCGTGCGCGGCGGCTACCCCGTGGTGCAGCAGAAAATGCGGCAGTGGTGCCTCCGCGTGTCGGCCTACGCACAGCGTCTGCTCGACGGCCTCGACACCATAGAGTGGACCGACTCGCTGAAAGAGACCCAGCGCAACTGGATAGGACGGTCGGAAGGTGCCGAGGTGGTGTTCAACGTGAAAGACAGCGACGTGCAGTTCACCATCTTCACCACACGTGCCGACACGATGTTCGGCGTCACCTTCATGGTTCTCGCCCCTGAGAGCGAATACGTGGCACTGGTGACCACCGACAGCGAGCGGAAAGCCGTAGAAGACTACGTGGCTGCCACCAAGAAGCGCACCGAGCGCGAGCGTATCGCCGACCGCAAGGTAACGGGTGTGTTCACCGGCTCGTATGCCATCAACCCCTTTACCGGAGAGGCTATCCCCATCTGGGTGAGCGACTATGTGCTCGCCGGATACGGCACAGGAGCCATCATGGCAGTGCCGGCACACGACTCCCGCGACTATGCCTTCGCCCGTCACTTCAACCTGCCCATCATCCCCCTTATCGAGGGTTGCGATGTGAGCGAGGAGAGTTTCGACGCCAAAGAGGGCATCGTGTGCAATTCCCCACGGAAAGACGTGACACCCTATATCGATTTCTCCCTCAACGGCCTGACCGTGAAAGAGGCCATCGAAGCCACAAAGAAATACGTGGCAGAACACCATCTCGGACGCGTGAAGGTGAACTACCGCCTGCGCGATGCCATCTTCTCGCGCCAACGCTACTGGGGCGAGCCATTCCCCGTCTACTACGTCGACGGCATGCCCTATATGATTCCCGCCGACAAGTTGCCCATCGAACTGCCGGAAATCGACAAGTACCAACCCACGGAGACAGGTGAACCACCTCTCGGACGTGCCGTGAAATGGGCATGGGACACAGAGAAAGAGGAAATCGTAGACAAGGCGCTTATCGACCAGAAGAAGGTGTTCCCCATCGAACTCAACACCATGCCGGGATTCGCCGGTTCGTCGGCCTACTACCTGCGCTATATGGACCCCAAGAACGACGATGCACTCGTAGACAAGGACGTAGATGAATACTGGCAGAACGTCGACCTCTACGTTGGCGGCACAGAGCATGCCACCGGACACCTCATCTACTCACGCTTCTGGAACAAGTTCCTGCACGACTACGGTTACTCGTGCAAGGAGGAGCCCTTCCAGAAACTCGTCAACCAAGGCATGATACAAGGGCGCAGCAACTTCGTATACCGTGTGAACAGCGACGACCACTCGCAGCATCCGGTGTTCGTGAGCCATGGCCTGAAAGACCAATATTCCACCACAGAGATACATGTCGACGTGAATATCGTGAGTGCCGATGTGCTCGACCTCGAGGCCTTCAAGGCATGGCGACCCGAATATGCCGACGCAGAGTTCATCCTCGAAGACGGGAAATACATCTGCGGATGGGCCATCGAAAAGATGTCGAAGTCGATGTTCAACGTCGTCAACCCCGACATGATCGTGGAGCGTTATGGGGCCGATACCCTGCGACTCTATGAGATGTTCCTCGGACCCGTGGAGCAGAGCAAGCCATGGGACACCAACGGTATCGACGGCTGTCACCGCTTCCTGAAGAAGTTCTGGGCACTCTACTACGGCTCCGGGCGCGACAGCAGCGACCAGTTGCTCGACCTCGACCAACCTGCCACCCCAGAGATGCTCAAGAGCGTTCACAAACTCATCAAGAAAGTGTCGCAAGACATCGAGGTGTTCTCCTACAACACTTCCATCTCGGCATTCATGATCTGCGTGAATGAACTCACCCAGCAACACTGCCGCAACAAAGAGTTGCTCAGCACCCTCGTGGCACTCATCGCTCCCTTCGCTCCACATATCGCCGAAGAACTGTGGGAAGCACTCGGACAAGAGGGCTCGGTGTGTGATGCCCCATGGCCGGTATACGACGAGAAACACCTCGTGGAGAGCCAGATGCAACTCACCGTGTCGTTCAACGGCAAGGCGAGATTCCAACTCTCGTTCCCCGCAGATGCCGACAACGCCACCATTGAGCAGACCGTGCTCGCCGACGAGAAATCGCTCAAGTATATCGGCGACAAGAAGGTGGTGAAGGTCATCATCGTGCCCAAGCGCATCGTCAACGTGGTCATCAAATAAACCCTACTATGGCGTTACCCATTTCAGGCAAGCATATCTACAGCGAAGCCAAGGATTATGTCTTCATAACCCTTGGCCTCCTGCTTTATACGGTAGGATGGACCTTCTTCCTGCTGCCCTACGAAATCGTGACGGGTGGCGTGACAGGTATCTCTGCCATCATCTTCTATGCCACCAACGGCAGCGGGCATGGAATACCCATCATGTATACCTACTTCATCATCAACGCCATCCTGCTGGTGCTCGCACTCAAGATTCTCGGATGGAAATTCCTGGTGAAGACCATCTACGCCATCTTCATGCTCTCGCTGATGCTCGGCGTGGCACAAGACATCGTGACCGACGAAAACGGGAAGATGATACAGTTGCTCGGCGACCAAGACTTCATGTCGCTCATCATCGGCTGCTGCCTCACCGGCACGGCACTGGCCGTGGTATTCCTCCACAACGGCAGTACGGGCGGCACCGACATCGTGGCTGCCATCGTCAACAAATACCGCAACATGTCGCTCGGCACCGTGCTCATCTTCGTCGACCTGCTCATCATCGGCAGCAGTTTCCCGACATTCATCTTCGCACGCGACTTCACCGTAACCGAAGCGCTTTACAAGATCGTGTTCGGCCTCTGCACCATGGTCGTGGAGAATTTCATGCTCGACTACGTGATGAACTCACGACGCGAGTCGGTGCAGTTCTTCATCTTCTCGAAGAAATACCAGGAGATTGCCAATGCCATCGGCACAGAGATGAACCATGGCGTGACCATACTCGACGGACATGGATGGTATACCGGACAGGATATGAAGGTGCTCTGCATCCTTGCCCGCAAGCGCGAGAGCGTGAGCATATTCCGACTCATCAAGATGATCGACCCCAATGCCTTCGTCAGCCAGAGCAGTGTCATCGGTGTCTACGGCGAGGGCTTCGACGAGATGAAGGTGAAAGTGAAAAAGAAACAACAGCCACAAATAGAATCATGAAGAAAATAGTCTTCGCCACCAACAACGCGCACAAACTGTCGGAAATCCGACAAATCCTTGGAGAGCGTATCGAAGTGCTCTCGCTCAACGACATCGGATGCCATGCCGACATCCCCGAGACTGCCGACACGCTGAAAGGCAACGCCCTGCAGAAGGCGGAATATGTAGCCTCACACTACCACATCGACTGTTTCGCCGACGATACCGGCCTCGAGGTGGATGCCCTCGGCGGTGCTCCCGGCGTGCATTCCGCCCGCTATGCTGGCGGCGAAGGGCACGACAGCGAGGCCAACATGCGCAAACTTCTTGCCGAATTAGGAGAAAATAACAACCGCAAGGCAAGATTTCGCACTGTTATTGCGTTAATAGAGTTAGAAGACGATGAATCGACGGAATTTCCCCTCCATTTCAACAACACCAAGTTTTTCGAGGGCATCGTCGAAGGACAGATCACACGCGAACGGCATGGCGACGAGGGATTCGGCTACGACCCCATCTTCCAACCCGACGGCTACGAACAGACTTTCGCCGAACTGGGCATGGAAATCAAAAACCGCATCTCGCACCGTGCCAGAGCCGTGGAAAAACTGGTCCGTTACCTCAGCGAATCCTAACCCCACAGCGATATGAGAAGAAAAGCCCTGTTCACCCTATTGCTCACACTCTGCTCGCTCATAGCAAGCGCAGCACCCATCGGCACCTGGACCTCCTACCTGGCCTACGGCAACATCACAGAGATTGTGCCCACGGGCAACACCGTCTATGTGCTCAGTTCGGGCGGACTCTTCTCCTACCGTATCTCCGACAACAGCGTACAGACCTACGACAACACCAATGTGCTCAGCGACTGCAACATCGCGCACATCGCCTATTGCAAGGCAGCACATCGGCTCATCATCACCTACCAGAACCAGAATATCGACCTTCTTGACGACAATGGCGACGTAGTCAACGTGTCGGCTCTCTACAACAAGACGACCACCGACGACAAGACCATCAATGAAGTGAGGGTGGTGGGGACATACGCCTATATCTCCACCAACTTTGGCATTTTGAAACTTCATGTAGGGAAAGGGGAATTCAGCGACACATACAACCTGGGGCGCAAGGTGATGTCGACACTCGTCCACGGCGACGAAATCTATGCCGGATGTGGCAAGGAGGGCATCCTCAAGGCACGACTCTCCGACAACCTGCTCGACAAAGGCAACTGGACCCAGGAGAGCGACGTGGTGGCCAACAACCTGTTCTTCTTCGACAACCACCTGCTGGCTGTGGCCGACGGCAGCCTGTGCATGAAAGACGGCGACGAATGGCAGAAGATAGGCTCCCCGGGATATTCCTTCCACAGCCAGGCCGACGACCGGCTCATCCTCGGCCGTGCCGACCAAATTCTCATCTACACCTCGGTGAGCCAGTACACCGCCATCGCCCACCCCCACAAAGCCACGGCATTCGTCTACGACAAGACCAACGACTGCTATTGGAGCAACCAGGCCGACAACAAACTCTACTCGCTCACGCTCGACGGACAAACCATAGAGCCCAAGACCGTCGATATACGGCCCGATGGCCCTGACTACAACTACTTCGGATTCCTGAAATTTGCCCACAACACCCTCTACTCCTGCGGCGGGGGCCTCGACGGGTTCAACGAACTCTACCGCAAAGCCGTGGCGCAGACCTTCAGCAATGACGAATGGACGATCTTTGAAGACAATATCGGCGACAGGGTGAGCAGCGTGCTCCAAGACTGGGTATGCCTTGATATCGACCCCAAAGACCTCTCACATGTGATGGTGGGCGGAAGAGCAGGCCTGTATGAATTCAAGAACACCAAGTTTACCAAATACTACACCCCGAAAAACAGCCTATTGGAGTATGCCACCGACAACGAGAGTCCCAACCATGTGCTCACCCTCGGCGTCATCTTCGACAAGTCGGGCAACCTGTGGTGCCTCAACAGCCAAGCCAAGTCGGCCTCCATCCTCGAGATGAAAACCGACGGCACCTGGGTGTCGCACCACCAGCAGGCGCTGATGGATGACAACGGCAGGAGTCTCGGCGCGATGAAGAACATGATGTTCGACAGCCACAACCACCTGTGGTTCGTCAACAACCACTATGCATCGCCGTCGTTCTACTGCTACGACACGACCACTGATGCCCTGAACCACTACACCACCTTCATCAACCAAGACGGCACACAGGTGGCCAACATCGTGGGCATACGCTGCATCGCCGAGGATAAAGAAGGGAACATCTGGATAGGTACCAACGTGGGACCCCTCATGCTCGCTGCCGACCAACTGAACAGTGGGTCGGAGGCCGTACTCACACAGGTGAAGGTGCCCCGCAACGATGGAACCAATTTCGCCGACTATCTGCTTACGGGCGTCGACATCACCTGTATGGCCGTGGATGGGGGAAACCGGAAATGGTTTGGCACCAACGGCAATGGTGTCTATCTCATCAGTGCCGACAACTACGTACAGGTGCATCACTTCCTGACAACCAACAGCCAGTTGCTCTCCAACAACATTGAGTCGGTGACCATCAACGACCAAACTGGTGAGGTGTTCTTCGGCACCGATATGGGACTCTGCTCCTATATGAGCGATGCCAGCGCCACCACCGATGAGATGACCACAGACAATGTATATGCCTATCCCAACCCCGTGAGACCCGACTATACTGGCCTCATCACCGTGACAGGACTCTCGATGGATGCCGACGTGAAAATCGTGACAGCGAGTGGCGCCCTCGTGGCACAGGGAAGGAGTAACGGCGGGTCGTTCACCTGGGACGGTTGCGACAGCAGCGGCCATCGTGTTGCCTCTGGCGTCTACATGGTCATGACGGCCACCAAGGAGGGAAAGAGCGGCACTGTATGCAAGATAGCCATCGTCAACTGACATGATTACCACTGAAGACCACCGCTGCACGTCAAGAAACATAAAAGCCTCTTTTATGTCGAATGCATTGTGGTGGGTGGTTTGTTGCCAGCCATTGGTAGTATGGGCGGTGGTCTCCCTTTTACCCACATTCGACGACTGGACATACCTCACCAGTCCACAAACAGCACCTTTCTCTTTCTCACTGCTATTGCCCTGGGACACCTATTGGCGGCCTTTCGACGGACTGACAGGCTATCTTGTGGGACAAGACATCAGGCTGTTTCCTCTCTTGAACCACCTCCTGGTGCTCTCGGCACATCTCATCAACACCGTCCTGGTATACTTGATTTCTCGCCGGTTGAAGTTCGACAACGCTGCGACAAATATTGCCGTATTGTTTTTCTACTTCTCGCCCGGCATGCTCGGCACAGTGCTCGATATCGACTCCATCAACCAGGCTTCCACCCTCATGTGGGGACTGGCACTGGTATATGTCTCTCTTCTCCAACTGCGCCATCGTCGCCTGTTGATGGCAATTTGTCTATTTGTTGCCATCCTCTGCAAGGAGAACGGACTGACTTTTATCATCATCTCACCGATGCTGACGTATGCCTTCGGCAAGAGGAATAAGCGCGACATTTCCCTCGACTTCGTGTGGCTGGCAACAGTCGGCATCCTCTACCTCGCCTTGAGGTTCTGCCTCCCACAGGACAATGTGGAAATCGGAAGCGTGTATTTTGAAGGCGGGGTAGCACAGAAACTGCGCAACATCGGGATGTTCCTGGGTTTCTCATGGGTTCCGGTAGATTTTGTGAGCCTGCTTCATCCACCAAGCCGCAATCTCCTGCTCGTTGTCCTGACATTAGCACTGGGAATACCTTTCCTGGCGATGCTGTGGACAAGACAGCGGCGACATCTCCTCAGCAAACCCTTCATCGGTCTGATGCTCTGTGCCCTCGTGGCGGCGTCCATGCACCTCGCCACCATTTTCACGGTCATGCACACCTATGCCGGACTGCCCTTCATCGCATTGTCGGTGGCCTATCTCTTCCAACAGTCTTCTTCACGCTCTTCCCTGCAATGGGCTTTCCTGATGTGGTTGGCATCGGTGCTAGTGACCGACGTACACCACACCCTCAAGGCCTACGACTCCGGGATGACAGGCAAGAGGATGGCAGAACAGGTGTTGGAACAGACGAAAGCGCCTTGTGGGAGAGTGCAGATACTGGTCGTGGATGACAACTACCCCAAATATTCCATGTTTTGCGTCATACCTTACCAGGCATTCGGATGGGGCGCAGCAGTAAGGTATGCCACAGGCTACGAATGGCCACAGGAAATCGATGAGCGCCTGCTGGCAGATGAAGACACCACACTCGTCCGCGGCATGGCCCAGGAGGCTTTCGGGAAGGGATACGACGGGGTATGGGTCATCTGCCATGACAAGGTGAAGGTGCTCACCCCGGAAACAACCAAATGAGAGAGGATATGCAGAAAGGAAAACGTCTGATATATGTGGATATCGTCAAGGGAGTGGCCATCACTGCCGTTGTCTTGCTGCATGTAGACTATGCTTTCCACAACAGCACTTTCCTGCCCCTGTGGTCGTTGCTGGGAAATTCATGGCACGTCTGCGTGTTTTTCATGGTCAGTGGCTTCTTCCTGAAAAACGAGTCGCTACTCCATACCCAGCCATTCCTACAACGGAAAGCCCACCTGCTGTATCTTCCCCTCATTTGCTATTACCTGGTGTTCTTGCTCCTCCATAATGCATTCATTCACATCGGGTTTTATGAGGTGGGCATGGAATATGGAGGAAAGGTGATGGCGCCGTTTGGCACAGCCGATTTCCTGCGACACTTCGCTGCCTCATTGGTCTTGGCAGGACGGGAACCTCTGTTGGCCCCACTATGGTTTGTCAGTGTCATGATTATCGCCTTCGTGCTGATGTGGGGCGTAAGCAAGGTCCTGAGTCTTTTCCTTGGCAGGTGGCAACATGATGTCAACAGCAAGGCGTTCGAATATACCCGGATGTGTGTCATCCTGCTGGCATGCATCATCATGCACCTGCTCAGCAATGTCTTCCACTTCAATATTCCCCGGTTCAACAACAGTTTCACGGCATTATGGCTCATCCTCTGTGGCTATTTCGTTTTCCAGAAAATGAAGATGAGGTTCGACAGCATGAAGGTCGCGGTGGCATGTGCTGTTGCGGTATATGCCTGCAATATCGTGTTTGGGGCGAACGTATTGATGACCAACAGTTACCACAACATCGTGTCACTGACCATCTGCACGTTCTCGGCTTTGTATGTCATCTGCTTTGTGGCCAAGAAGGTGCAAACTACCCTCTTGGGCAGACTGATGGCGTGGGTGGGCAACCACAGTTATGCCATCATGGCACTGCATCTGCTGGCCTTTAAGATAGCCACGGTCGGGCTTCGCCTGACCTTGTTTCCCAAGCAGCCACTGAGTCCACTCAATCCTGTGGCAGGAAACTCGTTATGGCTGCTGCTTTATTTTACCATCATTGGGGTCATTCTGCCCGCGTTACTGGCTTCTATCTACGCATGCCTTTGTAGGCGCTTGTCCGGCAACACCTGACCACTACCACATTCAATACGCCTGTTCGTGTACCCCCTTGACGGCACGGCCGCTGGGGTCGTTGAGACCACGGAAGGAGGCATCCCATTCCAGTGCTATGGCAGTGCTGCATGCCACACTCTCCTCGCTGGGCACACTGCGGGCAGCAGAGTCGCTGGGGAAATGCTCGGCGAAGATGCTGCGGTAATAGTATTCTTCCTTGTTCTTCGGCGGGTTGACAGGGAACCGCTCGGCGGCATGGGCCATCTCCTCGTCGGAAACTGCCGCTGCTGTAACTGCCTTCAGGGTATCAATCCACGAATACCCCACCCCATCGCTGAACTGCTCTTTCTGTCGCCATGCCACCTCGGCGGGCAACATATCGGCGAAAGCCTCACGCACAATGCGTTTCTCCATGGTCGTGCCAGGACACATCTTCGCCTCGGGGTTGATACGCATCGCTACATCAAGAAACGACTTATCGAGGAAGGGCACACGGCCTTCCACCCCCCATGCCGACAAACTCTTGTTGGCACGAAGACAGTCGTAGAGGTGGAGTTTGGAGAGTTTGCGCACGGTTTCCTCGTGGAACGCCCGTGCCGAAGGGGCTTTGTGGAAATAGAGATAACCACCGAAGACCTCATCGGCACCTTCACCGGAAAGCACCATCTTGATGCCCATCGATTTGATGACACGGGCCAACAGGTACATCGGCGTAGAGGCACGGACGGTAGTCACGTCATAAGTCTCGATGAAGTAGATGACATCGCGCAGGGCATCAAGCCCCTCCTGGATAGTATAATTGATTTCATGATGCACGGTGCCAATGTGGTTGGCCACAAGCCGGGCCTTTGCCAGGTCGGGTGCCCCTTTCAATCCCACGGCAAACGAATGGAGACGGGGCCAGTAGGCCCTTGTGCGGGATTCGTCCTCGATGCGCATCTCACTGTATTTCTCAGCAATGGCCGAGATGACCGACGAGTCGAGGCCACCGCTGAGCAACACGCCATAGGGCACGTCGGACATCAGTTGCCGTCGCACCGCGTCTTCGAGTGCATCATGGACATCTGAGACACTCGCCCCATTGTCTTTCACCGCCTCATAGTCGAACCAATCGCGTCTATAATACCGTTTCATGCCCGGTTCACGACTCCAGTAGTAATACCCCGGCAAGAACGGCTCGTAGCGCTCGCATTGCCCTTCCAGCGCCTTCAGTTCCGACGCCACATAGACAAGGCCATCGGCATCGTAGCCGATATAAAGCGGTATCACGCCGATGGGGTCGCGGGCGATGAGATACTCATCGCGCTCCTCATCATAGAGCACGAAGGCGAAGATGCCGTTGAGTTCTTCCAGGAAGTCGATACCCTTGTCGCGATAGAGCGCCAGGATGACCTCGCAGTCGCTGCCTGTCTGGAAATCATACTGTCCGGCATACCTCCGGCGTATGTCCTGATGGTTGTATATCTCACCGTTGACGGCGAGCACCAACTTGCGGTCGGGAGAATACAACGGCTGCCGTCCTGACTCTGGGTCGACAATGCTCAACCTTTCATGGGCGAGTATGGCAGAGCCTCCACAATATACCCCGCTCCAGTCGGGTCCGCGATGACGGATTTTCTGACTCATCTTCAATGCTTTCCCACGCAACTCCTGCGTCTGCTGCCTGATATTCAATATGGATACGATTCCACACATATTCCTTGATTTTTTATAAGTACGACATATAAAGATAATTGGTCTGGGCAGGATATTCGGCTGCCAGCGTGTCAATCTGGTTGACTGTGGGCACGATGCCCAACTCCTCGCGCCACTGACGGACGAGGAGTCCCGCCTTCTCCATGTTCATATTGGCCTCCAATCCCAGTGCCCGTGCTATCTGGAAATCGGAAAAGCCATAGACCTTGGCGGCACGAAGCAACCCGGAAAACTCAGGTGCTTCAAGGCATTCCATCAGTTCGGTGTGCTCCATAAAGGTGGCGAGCACAGAGATGTGGGACTGTTGCCTCAACTGCTGGTCGATGCTGACGATGTGTTTCATCTTCTGGAGAAACCATCGGTCTATCATCGTAAGATGGTGAATCTGCTCTATGCTGTAGCCTATCCTCAGTGCTTCCGACAATACGAAGACCCGCATGTCGGTGGGTGCTCGGAGTGCCTCGTTGATGGCATCCGTGCCCGAATGCCTGTCGCTGCCTTGCCGGTTTTCCACAAACCCATGCATCCCCTGGCCTATCATGCGCAAGCCTTTCTGGAGGGCTTCCTCAAAGGTTCTGCCGATGGCCATCACCTCGCCCACGCTCTTCATCGACGAGCCCAACTGCCGTTTCACGCCATAAAACTTGGTCAGGTCCCAACGGGGTATCTTGCACACCACATAGTCGAGGGCAGGCTCAAAGAAGGCACTCGTGGTCTTGGTGACGGAGTTATTGAGTTCGAAGAGACCATACCCCAGACCGAGTTTGGCAGCCACGAAAGCCAGCGGATAGCCCGTGGCCTTGCTCGCCAAGGCAGACGACCGTGAAAGACGTGCATTGACCTCGATGACCCGATAGTCTTCCGACTGTGGGTTAAGGGCATACTGCACATTGCACTCGCCCACGATGCCGATATGGCGGATAATCTTGATGGCCAGGGCCCGCAACTTGTGGTATTCGGCATTAGAGAGGGTTTGCGAGGGTGCCACCACTATCGACTCGCCCGTATGGATGCCCAAAGGGTCGAGATTCTCCATGTTGCATACAGTGATACAGTTGTCGTAACAGTCGCGCACCACTTCATACTCTATCTCCTTCCATCCCTTCAGCGACTTCTCCACAAGCACCTGCGGCGAGAAGGAGAAGGCTTCCTCTGCCTGAACCAGCAATTCCTCCTCATTGTCGCAAAAGCCTGAACCAAGTCCACCAAGAGCATAGGCTGCCCGCAGGATGACGGGGAATCCGAGATTGGCCGCTGCCTTTCTCACTTCACTGATGGTGCTGCAAGCCTCACTCTTGATGGTCTTCACCCCTATCTCATCGAGGCGTTGAACGAAGAGGTCGCGGTCTTCGGTGTCGATGATGGCCTGCACTGGTGTTCCCAACACCTTGACACCATATCTTTCCAACACCCCGTTGCGGTAGAGTTGCACGCCGCAGTTGAGGGCTGTCTGTCCTCCAAAACTCAACAGGATGCCATCGGGGCGTTCTTTCTCGATGATACGTTCCACGAAATCGGCCTGCACAGGCTGGAAGTACACCTTGTCGGCTACTCCCTTGGATGTCTGCACCGTGGCAACATTAGGATTGACGAGCACCGTCTCGATGCCCTCTTCCCTCAGGGCTTTCAGGGCTTGCGAACCGCTATAATCGAACTCACCCGCCTGGCCTATCTTCAGTGCCCCGCTTCCCAATAGCAATACTTTCTTTATGTTGTCGTAAGTCATATTATTTCACTGTATGAAGCATTTCCACAAAATCATCAAACAAGAATTCCGTATCTACAGGTCCGCTGCACGCCTCGGGATGAAACTGAGCCGACAGCCATGGCTTTGACCGGTGCCGGATGCCCTCATTGGAACCGTCGTTCATGTTCACGAACAGTGCTTCCCATTCGGGGGGCAAAGTGGTGTCGTCGACGGCGTAGCCATGGTTCTGCGAAGTGATGAAACATCGGTTGGTGCCTGTCTGTCTCACGGGTTGGTTGTGGCTGCGATGCCCGTATTTCAACTTGTAGGTCTTTGCCCCTGCCGCCCTGGCCAGGAGTTGGTTGCCCAGGCAAATGCCCATGCAAGGTCTTACGTTAGGATGCTGTAAGAAAACTCTCAGATGTTCCACCGTGATGCCGCACTGTTCTGGATTCCCCGGACCATTTGCCAGGAACAATCCGTCGAAATCGAGTGTATTGAAATCATAGTCCCATGGCACCCTGATGACCTCGATGCCTCGTCGGAGCAAGCAACGGATGATATTGGCTTTCACGCCACAATCCACCAACACCACTCTCTTCTTCTGGTTCTGGTCCATGTAGCACGAACGCTCTGGCTGGTAGGTCATCACCTCCTTGCAACTCACCTGCTCCACCCAGTTCACACTGCCGTAGTCGGCAGAAGAGGGAGTCATGGCAGTCTCTGGTTGCTCATCGCCAATGACCACCCTTCCCATCATCACGCCACGTTCGCGCAAGCGCATCGTCAGGCGGCGCGTGTCTATTCCCGTGATGGCAGGCACCTGTTCACGGCACAGCCATTGCGCCAACGACTCCTTCGCGTTCCAGTGCGAATAAGCCTCACTGTAGTCGGCCACAATCATTGCCTTTACATGTATGCGGCCGCTCTCCATCCATGTAGGCAGCCCGTTGCTCTCCAATCCTACCGATGGCACGCCATAATTGCCAATCAAAGGATAGGTGAACACGAGCATCTGGCCGGCATAACTGGGGTCGGTAAGACTCTCCGGATAGCCTGTCATGGCGGTATTGAACACCACTTCACCCGATACGTTTTTCTCGGCGCCAAACGACCAGCCCAAGAACTCCGTTCCGTCGTCGAGAATCAGTCTTGCTTGTTTCATCTCACGATTTCCTTTTCCATTCGTTCCATATAATTCACAAAAGCCTGGTTGACCAGGCGCACACCACCTGGCGTGGGATACTGTCCTGTGAAATACCAGTCGCCGGGATGGTTGGGACAGGCCTCATGCAAGCCCTCTATGCTCTGGAAGACCAATTCTATGGGAGCACACATCCCTTCAGGGCGGAGCAGTTCCACAATCTTTCGGTTGATGTCATCCACGGTGAAAGGGGCATAGATATCACAGACATGGTTTCTCGCTAATGGCTGTATCTTACATGCCCTATAGGTATCGCTCAGCAGCCTTTGCAATCCCCTTTCCTTGATGAGGGCAACAGTGGCCCGAAAAGCACAGAGTTCTTCCAGGCGTGACATGTCGATGCCATAGTAGTCGGGGTAGCGTATCTGAGGCGAACTCGACACCATGACGATTTTCTTGGGGTGCAGGCGGTCAAGAATCTTGAAGATGCTTTCTTTCAACGTCGTCCCGCGCACAATGGAGTCGTCGATAACCACCAGATGGTCTTCATGGGGCTGCAACGAGCCATAGGTGATGTCGTAGACATGGGCAGCGAGGTCGTTGCGCTCGGCACCCTCAGTGATGAAGGTGCGGAGTTTGATATCCTTCCACACCACTTTCTCTATGCGCACCTCATGGTTGAGCCGTCGCACGCCATCGGTCAGGCCATAGAATGCCACCTCGGCAGTATTGGGGATATAGGAGAATACCGTGTGTGCCACATCGCCACCGATGGCGTGCATGACGGCTGGCGTGAGTTGCTCGCCCAGCCGTTTCCGCTCCTGGTAAATGCTTTGGTCGGAACCGCGGCTGAAATAGATGCGCTCAAACGAACAGGAATGGCTTTTCCTTGCCGGCAGAATCTGTTCAAGATGCCATTCCCCATCCTTGTTCACGATGAGCGACTGACCGGGCTGCAACTCATATATATCATCAATATCAAGGTCGAAGGTGGTCTGAATGACCGGGCGTTCACTGGCCAAGACCACCACCTCGTCGTCTTGATAGTAGAAGGCGGGACGTATGCCCCAAGGGTCGCGCACGGCAAACATCTCCCCTGAACCGGTGAGCCCACACATCACGTAACCGCCGTCGAAATGGGGCATGGTGGTCTGGAGCACATTGCCTATCTGTATATTGTCTTCGATATAGCGGGTGATGTAGATGCCCCGGAGGCCTTTCATATGCGCATCGCCATAGAGGCGTTCCACCTCACGGTCGAGCCGATGCCCCATCAGTTCCAACGTGATATAGGAGTCGCCGTAGATACGGGGCGACTGACCTTGCTGGGTGAGGTGTTCGAAGACCTCGTCAATGTTGGTCATGTTGAAGTTGCCACACAGGCAAAGGTTCTTCGCCCGCCAGTTGTTGCGGCGCAGGAAAGGATGGATATACTGCAGGCCTTTCTTGTCGGTGGTGGAATAACGCAAATGTCCCATGAACAGTTGTCCGTTGTAGGTGTCATCCACACGCTTGAAAATCTCCGTAATGGCATCCTTTCCCTCTGCCCTCTCACGAAACATATACTCCTCACCCACCGGTGCGTCAAGATTCACACAAGCCATACCAGCACCTTCCTGACCACGGTTGTGCTGTTTCTCCATCATCAGGTAGAGTTTGTCCAGCCCATATTTCCGCGTGCCGTATTTCTGCTCGTAATACTCCAACGGCTTCAGCAGGCGAATCATCGCCACGCCACACTCATGCTTCAACTGTTCCATCGACACAGGCTTTGATGAACGACATAAACAACGGATGGGGATGGAGCACCAGCGAACTGTACTCGGGATGGAACTGTGTGCCGACATACCATTTCAATGTGGGTATCTCGACAATCTCCACAAGGTTGGTAGCGGGGTTAAAGCCCACACACTTCATCCCATGACGCTCGAACTCCTCCAGATAGTGGTTGTTGAACTCATAGCGATGGCGATGGCGCTCCTTGATGAGCGTGTCCTCGCCATAGGCCTTCCACGCACGACTGCCTTTCACCAGTTCGCATGCATAGGCGCCCAACCGCATTGTACCACCCATCTGGGTAACGGTCTTCTGCTCCTCCATCAGGTCTATCACATTGTGTGGTGTGCCGGCATCCATCTCCACGCTGTTCGCATCAGGATACCCCAGCACGTTACGCGCAAACTCCACTACCATCATCTGCATACCCAGACAGATGCCCATTGTAGGGATGTCATGTTGGCGGGCATATCCCGCCGCAACAATCTTGCCCTCTATGCCACGCTGGCCGAAACCTGGACAGATGACGATACCTGCCATCCCCTCGAGGCGCTCTGCTACGTTCTCTGTAGTTATCCCCTCGCTGTTGACAAACACCGGCTTCACCTTCACGTCGTTGTAGGTACCGGCATGGGCAAGACTCTCGATAATGCTCTTGTAGGCATCTTGCAAGTCATACTTGCCCACAAGAGCGACTTGCAACACCTTCGTCGACTGTTTGCGACGCTTGAGGAAATCGTGCCAAGGACCCAGGTCGGGAGTGACGCCTGGCTGCAGACCCATCTTCTTCAATATCACGGCATCCAGTCCCTGCCGCTGCATGTTCACGGGCACCTCGTAAATGCTGGGCAAGTCCTGGCTCTGGATGACCGCCTGCACCTCGACGTTGCAGAAATGTGCCACTTTTGCACGGAGTTCGTCACCCAGAGGATGCTCTGTACGGAGCACCAAGACCTCTGGCTGGATGCCAAGACCCTGCAACTGCTTCACGCTCATCTGGGTGGGCTTCGTCTTCAACTCACCTGCTGCTGCCAGAAAAGGCACGTAGGTAAGGTGTATATTCAGTGCACGCGACGGACCCAACTCCCACCTGAGTTGGCGGATGGCCTCCAGGAAAGGCTGACTCTCAATGTCGCCAATAGTGCCTCCTATCTCGGTAATGACAAAGTCAAGGGGTTGCTTTGTGGCATTGAGGAGAATGCGCCGCTTGATTTCATCCGTGATGTGAGGCACCACCTGGATGGTCTTTCCCAAATAGTCGCCGCGCCGCTCCCGCTCGATGACACTCAAATAGATACGCCCTGTTGTCACACTGTTGTCGCAGGTCGTCTCTATGCCGGTAAACCGTTCGTAATGTCCCAAGTCGAGATCGGTCTCCATGCCATCGGCCGTCACGTAGCACTCCCCATGCTCATAGGGATTCAGCGTACCCGGGTCGATGTTGATATACGGGTCGAATTTCTGAATGGTGATGCGGTATCCTCTCGCCTGCAGCAGTTTTCCCAATGAAGCCGAGATAATGCCCTTGCCCAGCGACGAGGCCACACCTCCTGTGATAAAAATGTACTTTGTCTCCATATGATGGTCTGCACTATGATTTTTGCTTCTCCTTGATATGCTCCTCATACTCGGCCAACTCGCGTTCACCGATGTGTGCCAGTCCGTAGTGCTCATCGTGCTGCGACAGGTCGAGACCCACTTTTTCGCTGAAGGCCGAAACGCGCATGGGGATGAGACTGTCGATGAGTTTGTATCCCAGCCAACTCATGGTAAAGGTGTAGACAAAAACGATGACGATGGCCAGCAGATGATAGAGGAACACCACGAAACCATCCCATGTGCCGGCAACCAGGCCTTCGCTGATGAAGATACCCGTCAGCAACGTGCCGACGATACCTCCTGTGCCATGGGTAGGAAACACGTCGAGCGCATCGTCGATACTGCTGCGTGAGCGCCAATAGACCGCCACGTTGCAGATGAGGGTGGTGACGAAAGCGATAAAAATACTCTCGCCAACGGTGACGTAGCCTGCCGACGGCGTGATGGCCACCAGACCCACCACACATCCCACGGCGGCACCCATTGCCGATGGCTTCCGGCCTCGCAGACAGTCGAAGAATATCCATGTCATCATAGCGGTGGCGGATGCCGTGTTGGTATTCAAGAAAGCCTTCACCGCCTGCCCGTCGGCATGGAGCGACGAACCGGCATTAAACCCAAACCAGCCCAGCCACAGCAAGGCTGCTCCAAGCAATACGAACGGGATGTTGGCTGGCTCGCTCTTCTCCGTGCTCCTGCGTCCAAGGAAGATGGCTCCCGCCAAAGCCGCCACCCCCGATGAGGCATGCACCACGATGCCTCCGGCAAAATCTACTACTCCCCAGCGGCAGAACAATCCCTCGGGATGCCATGTCATGTGGGCCAGCGGACAATATATCACGAAGAAGAAAAACATCATGAAGAACATATAGGCGGAAAACCTCACCCTTTCGGCAAACGACCCCGTAATGAGCGAGGGGGTGATGATGGCAAATTTCATCTGGAACAGCGCGAAAAGCGCCAGTGGGATTGTAGCACCACCCAATATGTTTCCAGCAGGAGTGGTATAAACACCACCACCCACACCTTGAAACATCAGGAACGTCAGCGGATTGCCTATCACGCCGCCGATGTCGTCGCCGAAGCAAAGCGAGAAACCTACAACCACCCACAAGACCGAAATCAAGCCCATGGCGATAAACGACTGGAGCATGGTGGAAATCACATTCTTCGCTCCTACCATGCCACCATAGAAAAACGACAGTCCAGGTGTCATCATCAGCACAAAGATGGTGGCAGTAATCAACCAAGCCACATCGGCTGCCGAAACCACCGACCAGTCACACTCAAAGGATGGCTCTCCAACCCATAAACCTGACAAGGCAATCACTGTCATTGCCACCATCAGGATTATCCAACGTCTTTTTACCTTCATCATATCAACAAATAACACTTTGTTTAAATTCCGTGCAAAATTAAGTCTTTTAATAAATCAAACAACCTATATACTTACATTTTGATTCTTGATTTTTATAATAAGTAACAAAATGATATTTTATACATTGATTGTGTTTTACAATTATTACATTTTAACATGAAATTATATCAAATCGTAACTTTTTGAAATAATCAACAAAATTTTTAGATTAAAATGTCACAATTTTCTTTGTTTTGATGACTTTTTGAAATATCTTTGCACCCAGATTTCTAACAAAAAGTGCGTTTTAAAAAGGATAATATGACAAAATGTAAGCAAACTCAACATCAAAAAGGATTATATCAAGAGGTATACGAACATGATGCCTGTGGTGTAGGGATGGTGGTAAACATCCACGGCAACAAAAGCCATCAACTCGTTGACGACGCTTTGCACGTGCTGGAGAACATGCGGCACCGCGGGGCAGAGGTCGGCAATGATGGAGACGGGGCCGGTATCATGCTTCAGATTCCGCATGAGTTCATCCTCTTGCAAGGCATCCCCGTACCAGAGAAAGGAAAATATGGTACAGGACTGGTGTTCCTGCCCAAGAACGAGAAGGTGCAACAGGAAATCCTCAGCGTGATGATTGAGGAGATAGAGCGCGAAGGACTGCAACTGATGCATCTGCGAACGGTACCGACAAACCCCGAGTGCCTGGGCAACGCAGCCAGAAACACCGAACCCGATATCAAGCAAGTGTTTGTTACCGGTGTCTCCGATGACAAGGTGGAGACCTTTCCAAGAACATTATATCTTATACGCAAGAAAATCGAACGGCGCATCACCCACAAAGACTTCTATATCTGCTCACTGAGCAACACGAACATCGTGTATAAGGGTATGCTGTCGTCGATGCAGGTGAGGCAGTATTTCCCCGACCTCACCAATCCCTACCTCACCAGCGGTCTTGCCCTGGTGCATTCGCGATTCAGTACCAACACATTCCCCACATGGAGTCTGGCACAGCCTTTCCGACTCCTTGCCCACAACGGTGAAATCAATACCATCAGGGGCAACCGTGGGTGGATGAAGGCAAGGGAGAGCGTGCTGTCGAGCAAGGCACTGGGCGACGCAAAAGCCATTTCACCCATCGTGCAACCGGGAATGTCGGACTCTGCCTCACTCGACAACGTGCTGGAGTTCTTCGTCATGTCGGGACTGTCGCTGCCCCATGCTATGAGCGTGCTGGTGCCAGAATCGTTCAACGACAAGAACCCCATCTCTGAAGACTTGAAAGCCTTCTACGAATACCATTCCATACTAATGGAACCATGGGACGGTCCGGCAGCCTTGCTTTTCAGCGACGGACGCTTTGCCGGCGGCATGCTCGACAGGAATGGACTGCGCCCTGCACGATACACCATCACGAAGAACGACACCATGGTGGTGGCGTCGGAGGTTGGCGTAATGGATTTCGACCCCACGGAGATAGCAGAGAAAGGACGTCTGCAACCCGGGAAAATCCTGCTTATCGACACCCAGGAGGGCAGGATCTACTATGACGGTGAAATCAAGAAACAACTGGCCAGCGAAAATCCCTACAGGCAATGGCTGAGCACCAACCGCATCCAGTTGGAGAAACTGAAGAGCGGTAGACACGTGGCAAACAACGTCGACGATCTGTTGCAAAAGGAAATCATGTTTGGCTATGGGGCAGAAGACATCAACTCCACCATCATCCCCATGGCCGTGAATGGACAGGAACCTACAGCCTCTATGGGCAACGATACGCCACTGGCGGTACTCTCCGACAGACCTCAGGTTTTCTTCAACTATTTCCGTCAGCAGTTTGCCCAGGTCACCAACCCTGCCATCGACTCCATCAGGGAAGAATTGGTGATGAGCCTCACGGAGTATATAGGCCGCGTGGGAACGGGTATCCTGAATCCCGACGAGACCAACTGCAAGATGGTACGTCTGCCACACCCCATACTCAACAACACCCAACTCGACATCCTCTGCAACATCCGCTACAAGGGATTCAACACCATCAAACTGTCCATGCTCTTCGATGGGAAGAGAGGCAGCGACGCACTGCGTGAAGCCCTCGACGACTTGTGCCATCAGGCAGAGAAGAGTGTCGACGAGGGATACAACTACATTATCCTGAGCGACCGTGAGGTGGACAGCCATCACGTGGCCATACCATCACTGCTCGCTGTCTCTGCCGTGCACCATTACCTCATCAGCGTGGGCAAGCGAGTGCAGACGGCACTGATTGTGGAAAGCGGCGAGATTCGCGAGACGATGCATGCCGCCCTGCTGCTGGGCTATGGCGCCAGTGCCCTCTGTCCATACATGACATTCGCCATCCTCGACGACCTCGTGAAAAAGGGAAAGATACAGGAGGACTACCCCACTGCCGAAAAGAACTACATCAAGGCGGTAAAGAAAGGACTGTTCAAAATCATGGCGAAGATGGGCATTTCCACCATCCGTTCATACCGTGGTGCGAAGATTTTCGAGAGCATCGGACTCAGTGAGAGTCTGCTCAAGACATACTTCGGTACGGAAATGAGTACCATCGGGGGCATAGGACTAGAGAAGATAGCAAAAGATGCCATTACCATGCACCAGGCTGCATTCTCCACCACAGCAGATGCCGTGGAAACAGGAAGATTCCTGCCCAACCTCGGACAGTTTCACTGGAGGAAAGACGGCATCAGACATGCCTGGAACCCAGAAACCATTGCCACACTGCAATTGGCCACCCGCACAGGCAACTACAACAAGTTCAAGGAATTCTCCCGACTGGTCGACGAGAAAGAATCGCCTATCTTCATCCGCGACTTCCTCGGCTGGAAAAAGAATCCCATCAGCATCGACGACGTGGAACCGGTGGAGAACATCGTGAAACATTTCGTGGCTGGCGCCATGTCGTTCGGTGCACTCTCAAAAGAGGCCCATGAGGCTATCTGTCTTGCCATGAACAAACTCGGGGCACGCAGCAACACCGGTGAGGGTGGCGAGGACTCCGAGCGGTTCCATACCGAAACCGACGGCATCAGTCTCTCAAGCAAGACAAAGCAAGTAGCCAGCGGGCGCTTCGGCGTGACTACGGAATATCTCGTCAATGCCGAAGAAATACAAATCAAAGTGGCACAAGGTGCCAAGCCCGGAGAGGGCGGACAACTTCCGGGATTCAAGGTGAACGAGGTGATAGCCAAGACACGCCACAGCATCCCCGGTATCTCGCTCATCTCTCCCCCACCCCACCACGACATCTACAGCATCGAAGACCTCGCGCAACTCATATTCGACCTGAAGAATGTCAACCCTCATGCCGCTGTCTCAGTGAAACTGGTGGCAGAGAGTGGTGTAGGAACAATTGCCGCCGGTGTGGCAAAAGCAAAGGCCGACCTCATCGTCATCAGCGGCGCAGAGGGAGGCACAGGTGCCTCACCGGCATCGAGCATGCGCTTTGCGGGCATCTCACCGGAGATAGGACTTTCAGAGACACAACAGACACTGGTAAGAAACGGACTCCGTGAGAACGTGCGGCTGCAAGTAGACGGACAGGTGAAGACAGGCCGCGACGTGGTGCTGATGGCCTTGCTCGGCGCAGAAGAGTTTGGTTTCGGTACAGCGGCACTCATCGTTCTGGGATGTGTGATGATGCGGAAATGCAATCTCAATACCTGTCCGATGGGTGTGGCAACACAAAACCCTGAACTCAGGAAACATTTCCCCGGACATTACGAACACCTCGTCAACTATTTCAAGTTCCTCGCCCAGGAAGTGCGAGAGTATCTGGCAGAGATGGGATACACACATCTCGACGACATCGTAGGACGCACAGACCTCATCGAAACCAAGCCTACCCTGCTCGACCTCAGCCGACTACTGAATAAAGAGGAAGGCACATGCCATTTCACCGGCGACGCCAGAAAACCCGCTATACCCCTCGGCATGCAGGGCATGGTACTCGACCAACAGATGCTGAAAGCCGCTGCCAAGGCCATAGAACATCAAGAAGAGGTGTCGCTCGACTATGCCATCAAAAACACCGACCGTGCCGTGGGCGCTATGCTCTCGGGTGAAATAGCGCAACGGTACGGTCTTCAAGGTCTGCCCGAAGGCACCATCAAGGTGAAGTTCAAGGGTTCTGCCGGACAGTCGTTTGGAACATTCCTCGAAAAAGGTATCTCTTTCAAGTTGGAAGGCGAGGCCAACGACTATTTCGCCAAGGGACTGTGCGGCGGACATATCGCCATCCTGCCACCTACACGCAGCAACTTCAAGGCCGAAGACAACATCATTGCCGGGAATACAGGACTCTACGGAGCCACTTCCGGACAAATCTATATCAACGGCCGTGTAGGGGAACGTTTCGGCGTGCGCAACTCGGGAGCCATTGCCGTCATAGAAGGTGCCGGCGACCACTGCTGCGAATACATGACAGGCGGCAGAGTGGTGGTGCTCGGTGAGACCGGCCGCAACTTCGCCGCCGGAATGTCGGGCGGCGTGGCGTATGTTTGGGACAAGAACCATACTTTCGACTATTTCTGCAATATGGACATGGTGGAACTGGGACTCGTGGAAGACAGTGTCAGCAGGAAGGAACTGCTCGAACTCATCCGACAGCACTACCTACACACTGGGTCGGCACTGGCAGGCAGGATGCTCGATAACTGGAATCACTACGTGGATGACTTCATACAGGTCGTTCCCATAGAATACAAACGGGTACTGCAAGAGGAGCAAATGGCACGTCTTCGTGAAAAGATAGCCAATATGCAACGGGAATACTAAGAACATTGTATGCGAAACCACATTTTCAATTTTCAATCTTCAATATAAAAAATGGGAAATCCAAAAGCATTTTTAGAGATACACCGCCAAGAGGCAGGATACCGTCCTCTCCACGATAGGATACATGATTTCGGTGAGGTGGAGCAAACGCTCAACACCCGCGAACGCAAACTACAGGCAAGCCGCTGCATGGACTGTGGCGTACCTTTCTGCCATTGGGCTTGTCCGCTGGGCAATAAGGCACCCGAATGGAATGAGGCCCTTTACCTTAGCGAATGGGAATCGGCCTTCCATCTCCTCTCTGCCACCAACCCCTTTCCAGAGTTCACAGGACGTGTATGTCCGGCCTTGTGCGAGAAAGCATGCGTGCTGAACCGCTATAACCATGAGCCTACTACCAACCGCGAGAACGAGTGTGCCATTATCGAGACTGCCTTCCGCGAAGGTTTTATCCAGCCACATACCGATATCAAGAGAAACGGCAAGCACATTGCCGTCATCGGAGCCGGACCTGCCGGACTGGCCGCCGCCAATGACCTCAACCTGATGGGCTACTCGGTAACAGTATTCGAGAAGAACGAAACTGCCGGAGGATTGCTCCGCTTTGGCATACCCAATTTCAAACTCAACAAGACCATCATCGACCGACGAATACAACTGCTTGAAGATGAAGGCATCGTGTTCAGTTATGGCGAGGAAGTGGAATGCAACGAGGACTTTGCCAAGCAATATGATGCCGTGGTCATCGCCACAGGCACCCCTACAGCAAGAAACTTGAGTATTCCCGGCCGTGAACTCAAGGGGGTGCACTTCGCACTCGAACTGCTCTCACAACAGAACCGTGTTCTTGCCGGGATGACTTTCACCAACGACGAACGCGTGACAGCCCGTGGCAAGGATGTCCTGGTCATTGGAGGTGGCGACACGGGTTCCGACTGTATCGGAACCGCACACCGACAAGGTTGCAAGAGCGTCACACAGATAGAAATCATGCCACGACCCGTTGAAGGTCCTGACGACCCCGCCAACCCCTGGCCTAACTTCCCCCGCACGCTGAAGACCACGAGCAGCCATGAAGAAGGCTGTATACGTCGCTGGAACATCAATACGCTTGAGTTCCTTGGCAAGGATGGTCATCTCACTGGTGTAAAAGTGCAGGAAATCGACTGGAAGCCCAACCCCAATGGCGGTCGCCCGCTGATGGTGGAGAAAGGCAAGCCCGAGGTCATCAAAGCCGAACTGGTACTCCTTGCCATGGGATTCCTCAAGCCCGAGCACCCACAATACCCGGAGAATGTCTTCGTCTGTGGCGATGCCGCCAATGGTGCCAGTCTGGTGGTACGCGCCATGGCAAGCGGCAAGCAGACAGCGGTAAAAATCAACCAATACCTCTCAAGATGAACAAGATACCATTCACCAAGATGCATGGGGCAGGAAACGACTACATCTACGTCGACACCATACACCACAACATCCCCGACCCGGCGGCAGCAGCCATCGCATGGAGCGACCGCCATAAGGGTATCGGTTCCGATGGTCTCGTACTCATCGGTGCCTCCCCCATCCCAGAGGCCGACTTCTCCATGAGGATTTTCAATGCCGACGGGAGCGAGGCGATGATGTGTGGCAATGCGTCACGGTGTATTGGCAAATACTTGTATGAACGAGGACTGACCAAAAAGAAGGAAATACGCCTTTTGACCCTCTCTGGGGTGAAAACACTATGGCTGAAGGTGAGAGACGATGATGTGGAGAGTGTCACCGTAGACATGTTGCAACCTCTCTTCGAGGATGACACGCTTTTCAAAGACATGCAGAATCTGGAGGAGGGGACTTTCGTCTCCATGGGCAACCCTCACTATGTCATCTTCACCGACAACGTAGACCAGGTGGGCGAGAAGGGGCATTCTCTGGAATGCCACCCTGCTTTCCCCCAACGATGCAACATCGAGTTGGCCCACATCATTGACAACGACACCATCCACACCCGTGTATGGGAGCGCGGCAGCGGCATCACCATGGCTTGCGGTACAGGAGCCTGTGCAACAGCCGTAGCGGCTGCCCATACAGGAAGAACAGGACGGTCGGCACAGGTTGTGATGGACGGAGGCACACTCCACATCGAATGGCATGAGAGCGACAATCATGTCTACATGACTGGTCCCGCAGAATTTGTATACGACGGAGAAATCAATATCATCTAGCATATGGCATTAGTAAACGAACATTTTCTAAAGTTACCCAACAATTACCTTTTTTCCGACATTGCCAAAAAGGTGAACGCTTTCAAGGTGATGCATCCCAAGTCGGATGTCATCTCTTTGGGAATCGGCGACGTGACACAACCTCTTTGTCCTGCCGTCACCGAAGCCATGCACCGGGCTGTCGACGAGATGGGCACTGCGACAGGTTTCCATGGCTATGGTCCCGAACAAGGCTATGACTTCCTGCGCGAGGCCATCCTGAAGAATGACTTCCTACCACGTGGCATACATCTCGACATCGATGAAATATTCATCAACGACGGGGCAAAATCAGACACGGGGAACATACAGGAACTCATCAGGTGGGACAACTCCATCGGCGTGACCGACCCCATCTATCCTGTCTATATCGACTCCAACGTGATGATAGGCAGGGCGGGAAGACTTGTCGATGGCAAATGGGACAACGTCATCTACCTGCCTTGCACGGCAGAAAACAACTTCATCCCGCAGATACCCAAAGAAAGGCACGTGGATGTCATCTATCTCTGCTACCCGAACAATCCCACAGGCACCGTCATCTCAAAAGACGAATTGCGCAAATGGGTGAGTTACGCGCTGAAGAATGATACACTGATTTTCTATGATGCTGCCTATCAAGCCTACATCCAGGACGACAGCATTCCTCATAGCATCTACGAGATACGGGGAGCCCGGAAGTGTGCCATTGAATTCCATTCTTATTCCAAAACGGCCGGCTTCACCGGCGTACGCTGCGGCTATACCATCGTACCCAAAGACCTGACGGCAGCCACACTCAATGGCGAACGTATCCCCCTGAATCCGCTATGGAACCGCCGACAGTGCACGAAATTCAACGGCACGAGTTACATCTCACAACGGGCGGCAGAGGCCATTTATACTCCCGAGGGGAAAGAACAGGTGAAGACAATCATCGACTACTATATGCAGAACGCGCACCAGATGCTCGACACCCTACAGCATCTCGGCTACAAGGTCTACGGTGGCGAGAATGCCCCTTATATCTGGATGAAGACACCTACCGGCACCGGATCGTGGCAGTTTTTCGAACAACTGCTCTATGGTGCCAATGTGGTATGTACCCCTGGCGTAGGCTTCGGTCCCAGCGGTGAGGGCTACGTTCGCTTCACTGCCTTCGGTAATCATGAGTCTACGGAGGAAGCGTTGGAAAGAATATCAAAATGGACTAAATTATCAATTTAAAAGTATATATTATGGAGACATTAAGATTTCAAGTAGTAGGCGAAGCATTCAAGAAAAAGCCGCTCAAAGTGAAGACCCCTGTTGAAAGACCTGCCAAATATTTCGGAAGCAAGGTATTCAACAGAGAGAAGATGTATAGGTATTTGCCTAAAGACATCTTTGAGAAAATGGTCGATGTGATAGACAACGGTGCACAACTCGACCGCAAAGTGGCCGACGTGGTGGCAGAGGGCATGAAACAATGGGCCACCGAACAGGGTGTGACCCACTACACCCATTGGTTCCAGCCATTGACGGAAGGCACTGCCGAAAAACACGACTCGTTTATCGAGCACGACGGGAAAGGTGGTATGATGGAGGAGTTCACGGGCAAACTGCTGGTACAGCAGGAGCCCGATGCGAGTTCCTTCCCCAGCGGCGGCATACGGTCTACGTTCGAGGCTCGCGGCTACTCGGCATGGGACCCCACGTCGCCAGTGTTCATCATCGACGACACACTCTGTATCCCCACCGTGTTCATTTCCTATAGCGGTGAGGCCCTCGACTACAAGACACCGCTGCTCCGCGCCCTCCATGCTGTCAACGTGGCTGCCACTGAGGTGTGCCACTACTTCGACCCGAGCGTGAAGAAGGTGACATCCAACCTGGGATGGGAACAGGAGTATTTCCTCGTTGACGAAGGACTCTATGCTGCACGGCCCGACCTGCTGCTCACGGGACGCACACTGATGGGACACGACTCAGCGAAAAACCAGCAGATGGACGACCACTATTTCGGAAGCATCCCCGAGCGGGTGGCTGCCTTCATGCGCGAACTCGAGATTGAGGCTCTCAAACTCGGCATCCCCTGCAAGACACGGCATAACGAGGTGGCACCCAACCAGTTTGAGTTGGCTCCCATCTATGAGGACACCAACTTGGCAGTAGACCACAACATGCTGCTGATGTCGGTGATGAAACGTGTGGCACGCAAGCACGGATTCCGCGTGTTGCTGCATGAAAAACCCTTTGCCGGCATCAACGGCAGCGGTAAGCACAACAACTGGTCGCTTAGCACCGACAACGGTATCTTGCTGCACGCACCTGGAAAGACAGCCGAACAGAACCTGCGCTTCGCCACCTTCATCGTGGAAACACTGATGGGCGTATATCGCCACAACGGACTGCTAAAGGCAAGCATCATGTCGGCTACCAATGCCCACCGTCTGGGTGCCAACGAGGCTCCGCCAGCCATCATCTCCAGTTTCCTCGGAAAACAACTCTCCGAACTCCTCGACCACATCGAGAAAGCCGATAAGGACAACCTGTTCTCCATGGACGGCAAACAGGGCATGAAGATGGACATCCCTGAGATTCCAGAACTGCTCATCGACAATACTGACCGCAACCGCACGTCGCCTTTCGCATTCACTGGCAACCGCTTTGAGTTCCGCGCCGTCGGTTCTGAGGCCAACTGCGCCAGTGCGATGATTGCGCTCAACAGTGCCGTAGCAGAGGCGCTCATCAGTTTTAAGAAGAGGGTAGACGAACGTATCCCAGCATTTGCCAAGAAATGCGAAGGTACAGGCCATAGCGGGGTCTTCCACGCCATCATCGACGTGCTGCGCGAAGACATCAAGACGTGTAAGCCTATCCGTTTCGACGGCAACGGCTATTCTGATGAATGGGTAGAAGAGGCCACCCGTCGTGGTCTTGACGTAGAAAAATCGTGTCCGAAAATCTTTATGCGCTATCTCGACAAAGAGAGCATAGAGATGTTTGAGAGCCTGGGCGTGATGACGAAGAAAGAACTTGAAGCCCGCAATGAGGTGAAATGGGAAACGTATACAAAGAAAATACAGATAGAGGCCCGTGTACTCGGTGACCTCTCGATGAACCACATCATTCCCGTTGCCACTCACTATCAGAGTGAATTGCTGAGGAATGTGGAGAACATGGCCGACATCTTCGATAAGGAGAAAGCCATGCGCCTCAGTGCCCGCAACATCAAACTCATCGAGGAAATCGCAGAGCGTACGAGTGCTATCGAACGGATGGTTGAGGAACTGGTAGAGGCACGCAAGCAGGCCAATATCATCGAGGGTGAAGCAGAGAAGGCCATTGCCTACCACGACACAGTGGAACCGAAACTCGATGATATCCGCTACGAGATTGACAAATTGGAACTCATCGTCGACGACAGCCTCTGGCCATTGCCCAAATACCGCGAACTGCTTTTCATTAGGTGAAAAAAAAATTGCTACATTTTTGCCGGCAATTATCCTTTTTGATTATTTATAGTTTGCAACCCCCCCGGTGCTGTGACAGCACCGGGGTCTTTTATGCATCATGTAACAGGTCATTGCTCCACCTTGTTTTGAAAATCGGAAACTGTCCTCAATATATGGAGAAGTTGGCATTTTATTGACCGTCAAATATATCATAGTTACAGGGAATTTGATACACATTCTCTTCGTATTATGAATGAAAAATAATAGATTTGCAAAATAAACATGTTATTCTACCAACATGCGGAACCTGTTATACATAGTAGTCACGACAGTGATACTCACTGCCTGTGTAGGTGGTGGGAAGGAGCGTGCTGTGCTTGATACAGCACAGCGTATTATCAACGACCGCCCCGATTCCGCCCTTGCCATGCTCGACTCTCTGGAACCGTCATCCCATGATTTTTCAACAGAAAACCTCCGTCGATGGCAACTCCTGAGGCCTTATGTCCTGTCATTTTAAATCTCTTTCTAAATGGTGGTAAATGAAACCGTCTAAACACTAATTTCCTGGTTGCTTAGCTGTTGGAGCGATTCTGCCAATTGTCGTTTTCATTCGATTTCACTGTTTCCCATCCATTACGCCAAAATTACGCCAATTTCTTTTGGAACTAAATCATTTGATGTCCCATTTGTGGCATTAAAATTGAAGGATTTGGCATTTTATGAGCATTTTCCCTTTTGTTCTATGCAAAGTTTTTTCCTAAATAATTCTAACTTCAATAAATTATCCTAACTCCGACACTTAATTTTAAGGAAGCGAAGTTCATAACATTGCTATATTTTTCTCAGAACCATCTCTGGTATATATTGGTTCTTCTGCTCCATATCACCAAGTCCCAGTCTTGGGTACACCATACCACCTATGCCTGGAATAACTTCACTGCCAATCCGTTCGTCATCGATAGCAAAAGCATAAAAATGAAATTTTCGTTTTATTTCTTCAGGGAATTCGTGCATCAAATTCGGAACACCATCTTTATACATAACAGGAGCCATGATAGCAATCCGCTCAGGTTTTACTTTTCCTATCAGTCTGGTAAGTTGTGTCTTAATAACACAAGATGTACTAATGATAGATTTTACTACCACTAACAGGCTGCAATTGTCAATCTTTTCTTCGTATGCTTTCTCAATAGGAGAGATTTCCACTTTAGAACCGTCCTCATTGACATGAATTATTTCACGTGAACTCCAATAGATTGATTTCTTCAATTCCCCTTTGCCAAATCCTGATTCCACGCCATCTGCCAACCAGTCTGCATCTTCCGATGCACACACTAACATTGTCTGGTCTGCATCTGAATCTATATACTCAGAAGCCAGGATTTTTCCAAGTTCTACTCCCAGCAAACGGAAGGCCTCACGGTATTGTTCGACACTAGTCCCCTTGTCTGCCAATGTCTCAAGAGAAGCCTTGATAAGAGATTCATCACCGTACTGTAGATTTTCAAAAATCCTCATAAGCCCTCCTTCTTTTTATAATATAGCCACCAATTCACGTCTTGTGGTGGGCTTTTTGTTAATTATTTCCTGCTCTTTGCCCTCAGGCCATGGGCAACTTCCTTTAAAGTTTCCCATCTGCCAATAGAACATTCTTCCAATGACAGAATAGCTTAACCCTTCAATGCCATCTAAAATCTCTCGGCATGATTCACTTAAAGTTTCATCTGAAAAAATGGCCAGATTAAAATGTTTTGTTTCTTCTGCACGAGAAACAATATCAGATAATCTAACCCGATGTTTGCTGCCACAAGCTTTCCATACCCCAAGGAATACCATCGCATTATTCACCAACTCATCTACTGTCGACTCATTTCCCATAACTGAGATTATCCGAAGAGCATCTTGAAAAGCATCGCTGATAATAATAAGTCCATTCAAGTCTTCTAGGTATGGAAAATACTCCACCGTTGTATAAGCTTTTATACTATCTGGAATTTTCTCACCAACTAGACTACTTGCGGTGGAATAAATCAATTTCAATTCAAACTGCTCATTACGTTCATGACAGTCCTTTATCTGGTTTTCAAAGTCAGAAGTAATAGTTCTATCTGATGATTTGGTATTCCATGTCAGTTTCTGGGTATTCTTCAGTTGATGATAAACATTTTTGTCTGGATGGGCTATAAGCAAATCATCAACGAATGTATCCTCCAGTTGTGTTTGCAATGCCACACTATCAAGTGTTGCCTTATAATGAGCTATACAAGACACTATCTGGAATACTGCATAGAAATCCTCATACAGCCCTCCTTTTGCGTTAGCCTCGCCACCTTTATGTTTGTTTGCAAGATACGACTTGTCCTCTTCATTTCTCATATGCCCCCTCCTTTGTTTTTTCCGTAAATCGTTTTATTGTCTGACAATTTCTCTCAACAAAACCATCAAATATATCTTTCGGACGTACCCAAACCTTATGGTCTCCATACAAAGCTTGGAACACTACAACAGGAACTAAAAATTCACCCACCTGACCGACAGCTAGAATTTTATACTTCCCGCCATTTAAATGGCGATAATATCATATCGCATCTGTCATATATAACACCGCTAATACTTATTCTGATGCAAAACTACACTTTTTTTCTCTTTTTTTCGAAAGAAATGTAGTTTTTTATAGATAATTGGCAATTCTGAGTGTATTTAAAACTACTCGGCAACCCATAGGCATAAATAGTTGTCTTATTGTTGTACAACAAGCTATGAAATTTGAATTTCCGTTCTTCATAGCCGTTTCAGCGTTGGAGTATAGTTTTGCAAAGTCGTCGGAACCTCTGTCGGTTCGAAAACATACGCTGACTTTCTGCTTTATCTTGATATTCCTCACCCCTCGTTCATTGGCATTGTTTTCAAAAGATACATAATAGAAATTGGTCGCATAGTGCAACAGGAAGCCAGACTGACCTCTAATCGATTATGGCTGAAAGAATTAAACGACAATCCCTAGTTAATCCGCAAACATTTCAAATGGTGATATGTATCACCCTCTCCATGATTTGAAAAAAGACAGGGACAATTCACTTAACGTATCACTTTTCTGAGCAATAACAACGGTCATCCATTGGTAAGCCACATAATTGTCAGATACAAAATATATAAAATTTATTGTTCTCCCTACATTCTCATAAGGTTCTTCTTCAGAGAGGAGGCTGATTTCTGACCGAACAATTTAATGTTGACTTTGGTTTTTGTGTTGGTGACACTTTGGGTTGACTTGCACAACAACACGCTGATCTGACCATTGGAGAAGTTCAGTCGGCATAACATACAAATCTGTTTCTCAAGATTTGTCAAGTCATCATTCATTAGGATTCTTTCATAGAAGGTAGGGAGGCTCTTGGCATACATCCCCATGAAACGTTGCCAATCGCCATCCGTTGGCAATTGAATTTCGCGTTTCCCCGTGGCCTTTTCTTGAAATGAGTGTACGATGTCGCATCCCATAATCGCAGCCTCTTTATCATGGTCTGGAAGTTCCTCAAACTTTTTCTTGTATCCATCAATCTGTCCGAGGAGTTTGGAAACCTCCTCCTGTTTCCTCTGTATAGCCTGTTCTTTATTGCTTTCTAACACCCGCAACTCTTGTATTATCTGTTCATATTTGCTCACAGCGGTTAGATAGTCGGTGTTCATCTGACCTAATTCCTTTTCCTTCGATAATCTCAACCGCTTGTATCTCTGGTAGAATAAAAAGAAGAACAAGACAGCGAGGAATAATATAAAGGAAATGACTAATTTCATCCGCCACTTGGTCTGCTCGGTCTCCAACGCTTTCAAGTTGGCAATTTTCTCCTGCCGGCTATAATTGTATAGTGAATGGGTTGCTATCATTGCATCCGACTGGTCGTCCATCTGAATACTATCAAGAGCCAGCTCGCACAAAGTGGAATATTTCATTATCGAGTCAATATTCCTTCTCTCATGATACACAGTGTGAAGACCTTTATAGGCATCATAATTCCTGTTGCGGTGGAAACCATAAAGTTTCCTGAAGAAATACTCTGCCGAGTCAACTTCAAGTATTCCCATGAAATACAGGCCCTTACAATAATAGTATCTTTCCTTCCCTGCTGAGATGTTGCCCTCGTTGTCGAAAAGCCCAGAATTTTCTTCATATTCTTGCATCATTTGATGGGCGCGTTGCCATTGCCCGTCTTGTAGCAAAAGAATAATTGCTGTAGGATATACGGACGCAGCCTCTTCTGGATACCCATAAACTGTATATAATCGGTGACATTCCTCTGTCAGTCTAAAGCAATTGGCAGTATCATTTAAGTGGTAATATGAAGGTATCTGCAACTCCTTCCCCTTAATGAACGAAAACGTGTCATGGTCTCTTAGGGCGAAATGGCTATAATGCCCCCAACTGTCAATCGCCTCCTCGGGAAGATGTTGGGCATTAAAAATCTTTGCAATCTGTCCATAGACACTACAAAGCGTATAAAAATCACAATCTGTTGCCATGGTATCAGCACACTCTACTGCATCTTGATAACATCGGAGAGCCATCGGTGCTTCGCCCATATCATTATAAGCACGGCCTAACAGATAGTAGGCTGTCATCCGCTCGTTGGATGTGCCATGGTTGTCGAAATAGTCAACAATTAACTTTTGTAAACTATCTGAATGGAATTCAATATAGCATTTGTTTTGAGCTGACAACTGGAGCATCAACCAATGCATCCTTGTACTTTCGGAGAAATCATCCGAATAAATCTCCATTGAATCCAACAACCTCAAGGCAGAGTCCGGATACTCATTGATTATTTCTCTCACGTTTTGAAGTGCCCGCTCATGGCTGCGCTGGCCAGCACAGGCAAATAGAACAAATAAAACAAAAATGGGAAATAATAACCTAACAGCTCTCATATTGTTATTCTAGTATATTTACTTATTAGGCGAAAATAAAGAAAAGTCCTTTATGTCTTTTAACTCCTTACTAACCTCTTTCCACTAACCTCATAATTAACACGATGCAAAATTAATAGAAATATGTGAAACACCCTCATATTTCCAAAGGAAAAAAACAAATATTACACAAAGAGGTGTAAACATGTACGGAAGTGTACAAAAAGTGGTCATCTTGATGTACAAAGGTGTATTCATTCCTAAAGAATCAGTTGGAGCATAGACAAAATACTTATAACTTAGCACCAACTAAAACTATAGCTTTACCATATCTTTCAAATACTAAAGCAATTATGAAATAATTTATTCTTTTTAGCTTCTTGCTAACTATTATTTGCAGCATGGCTATCGCAAAAAACGAGGAAGTAGAAGTACCTATCATCATGAATGAAAAAGTTATCAATCAAGATGAAAGCCACAACGAGCCACACAGGTCTGATTCTACGATTGTCATTTATCAAAACGGCAACACCTTCTATTTCGGAGAGTCTCTCGCTGGCTGTGCCACCACATTATTATTAAACAATGTGGTGGTCTATTCCGACAATGTCGGTACTGTTGGCACAGTAATCATACCAGCAAGTTTTACCGGCACATTCGAACTATGTCTCACCATCAACACGCAGGTATTCTCGGCAGATATTGAATTGTAGTTCATGGTTTCATTGGCGAAACGTACTCTCTTATATTGAAGAAAAACAGACAATAATATGGAAGAAGATACGCTTCACCAAAAAAATGTGAATAATAACAGGTGATTACCTACTAATTATTTACTAATCAAGAAAAAGACAAGATGAAAGGCTATTTATTCATTTCCGCCTTGGCGCTGCTGTCCGTTACGACCCCAGTCCGTGGTCAGATAAACCTATCCGGAATGGAGCCAGTATCGGCCGACAGCCTGGTAAAAAGCCGAATCCGCTATTTCTCCCCAGGTATGGGAGGAAGAAACAGGGTGTGGGATTTTTCCCAGAAACTTCGCTCCAAGGGGTCGTCACAGGTTAAGTTCGTGAAGGACAGCACAGGTGTGGTGTCCTTCATCGAACCTGGCCGCATCGGTTATTATCTCACTACACCCGACACGCTCGTCCTCCTTGGCAGCGAGTCACCTTTGGAGAAGAGAGAGTATGCCGTGAGCAAGGTTACCAGGAAATTCCCCCTTGCTTATGGCGACTCCATCAGCAAGCCGTTCTGGTGTAAGGGAATGTACTGCGGCGACCATCCGTTCCGTGAGGTCGGCACGACGACAGTCAAGGTGGATGCCGACGGCGTAATCGTGCTTGCAGAGAACGACACCCTCAGGAATGTGCTCAGGGTGCACACTATCGACTCCTACGCCGTCTGCATGGGCCTCGACTCTGTGGCCCTCGACACCGCGAGGCTCACACAGGTCATCGACGAGCACTACGAATGGTATCTTCCCGGAGCCCAGTACCCAATCATTGAGGATGTGACAAGCACCACGTTTTTCGACATGGATGCCATTGGCACTACCAGATACGCATGCTGCAATCTCCTGGAGGATGAGGCAGCCTGTTACGTTACGCCCGATGATGAAGACGGGACAGATGTGCAGGACGGCTTTTCCGAGGAAGGCCAGCCCATCCCCGACATCATCCATTACGATATAGAGACGCAGGGGAAAGTCATCCACATGTCATACGACCTTGACGAGGAAGCCACCATCACCACCATCGTCGCCAACCAAATGGGAATGGTCTACATGAGCAGGCAATGGACGCAGGAAGCCGGACAGGGATATTCCACACAGGTAGACTGCAACGGCCTTCGTTCTGGAATGTACATCCTATATATCAACGTCAACGGAAAAGTTTACAGCGAGAAAGTGACATTATGAAAAGAACAATATATCCTATCAGGACAACCATGACCCTGACAGCCCTGCTGCTGTCAGGATTTCATGCCTTGGCACAGAATTCCGCTCAAGGACTTATACCCGATGTCCCGCCAAGTCCCCAAGCCGTTGCGTTCAACCGTCTTGGCGACTATCAGTTGAACAACAACTACGGAGCCCCTGACATCAACATTCCTCTCTTTGAGATAGATTTCCACGGTTACAAGATACCTTTGACGCTGCATTACGAGGCAACACCTCTTAAACCAGGCTACAACTATGACGTTACGGGACTTGGATGGACATTGTCTGGCAATTCTTGTGTCTCCAGGACCATCAAGGACCGGGCAGATGAAGCCGGACGCTTCAACAATCCCTTTACCTTGGATTCTTTTAATTTCCCCTCAGGACAGCCGAGGATGTACGTGGATTATGCAAGTCAGATTGACCAGATGAACTTCCAATACGACAGTTACAACATCGTGCTGCCGTCAGGCAGGAGCATTCCGTTTTTCATGTACAAGAACAACGGTGTCATGAAATACGACTTGATGTCCTCCGACGGCAATGTCAGGGTAGAGTGCAGTTATGGGACCAATTCGATAGACTCCTTCAAGGTAACTGACGAATACGGCGTGAAATACAGTTTCAGGGTGGCTGACAAAGCGTCCTATGGTTTCGACAACAGCCTTAATGCTGACAGGAACGTGACTTGGTTGCTGACCCGCATCGACATCCCTGCAAAAGGAACCATAACATACGATTACACTGATTTGCAAGACATCCACACCTACACTGTCGAGGAGCCTATGCTCAGGGTCAGCCGCCTGATGACCCAAATGCAGGAAGACGCGAACGAAAAGCGCTTCCAGGTCTCAAGTCCTCCCCAGCCAGAATGCCCGAGGTACAGGATGAGGTTTCTCAGCCGCATCAGTTATGGCCCGACGATAGTGGATTTCAATTACCAGCCCGACGGCAAGCACATGAAGGAGATTGTCGTTTCCGACTGTGGTGACACGATAAGGACATACACGCTAGCCGTAAACGGCTCGTCAATATACGGTTCATCTCTCAGGTCACTTGTCATTTCAGGAAAGGGCAACGGGGAAAGGCTTGCGTATGGCTTCCAGTACTGGGACTGCAATCCCGGAGACCGCACAGACTACTGGGGCAACAGGTGTTTCTCCAATTCGGCGAAAGACCTCGGCAACTTCAACATGTATTTCAACATAGAAGAAGATGACAATATGTATTTGAGCAGGACTGACATCCAGACAGAACTCAGCACGTACAATCTCGCGCAACTTCTTGACAATGACGAGGGCGACCCTTACTATTACTACAAGATCAAACTGCAGTCCACGCCATACGGCGACACGCGCCAGCCGACATCCCCGGAGGTCCATGGCGTATTGAAGCGCATCACCTATCCCAACGGCGGATACACGGTTTTTTCGTTTGAGAACCATCGGTTCCCCACCGCGACAGCCGCGGACGGCGGCTTCGTCTTCAACAGGCGCAGACAGCGTATTATTGAAGGCGGCGGTTTCAGGATCAAGTCCATTGTCAATTACACAGCGGGGGATTCCATTGCCAGTGAAGACCACTACAGGTATGGATTCACGCTCGGAGACATCATGCACCGGAATTTCCCGCTGCCCTTGCCTGACACCCTTGACACCGGCAACCTTGCCTTCAATGACACCGTCAACCACCACATCGGATGCGGGGAGGCCGTCGTCGACCCCAACCTGCTTACTTTCATGACTTTCACCTATTACAAAACCGGCGATGACACATTCAACAATCCCCGGCAAATGCAGAAGATGGCCTTGGGACAGGACAGCGAGGTAAGGAACATGGTCAACATCCAGGGCTCGGCAACATGGTGGGACGCGTATTTCTCCGCCAACACATTCCGTGCGCTTCTTGGCGGCAGAAGGCCTGTGGTTTATCCGGAAATCACCGTTTACCACGGCAATCCGGACATTCCGGCCAGATGCATCAGCAAGACGGTGTACAAGTATGACATCTATGCTGTCCACCATGACCAGTACACCTATTATTTAATGGCCTTCGACCAGACGGCTGTTTCGGATACCGCGTATTTTGAGCGTACATCCTACGACATGGCTGGTGACGCTCCCGGACTGACGTGCGATGGTCACCAGGCGGCAAAGAGGCATCAACTTAAATCCAAGGCTGATTACTCTTATGATGCTGCCAACGGGAGATGGGACCTCGTCACTGAGGAAGAGTATGCTTATAATGAGGAGACTTTGTCAAAAACCGGCGACATATTCAACAGCCACCTCTCAAGGGAGTACCGTTCCAATTACACTTATCCGCTGGGCAACCACCAATGGCTGTATGAATACAGTCTCAGCGACTTCTACAGACAAGCCACCCAATACTCAGGCCGTTCCACTATCAGCGACAAGTCCACTACAGTCCTGCGCCGTGGCGGTACTCGCTCCAGTTACAATACAACGTCCGAGAATTATTCCTATCTGTATCCTGGGGTGCTGGTATCCAGGCAGTATTCCGACCAGTTGAAATGCAGATATTCCTATCCCTATGACAAAATGGATTTGTGTACTTACATAGGTGAGTATTATGAAGGCACAAATACTGTTGTCGCAGCAATGAAGTCAAGAAACATGCTGGCATATTTATCATCTTCCGACACATACGGCCTTGAGTTTTCAACACATATTTTTGGAAGCAAGATAGATTATGCAGCCTATGGAAACAATATCCTGCCCTCCAAAATCTATGAGTGGAACGGAGATGTCTATGAGGAAAGTGTCAGGGTCTTGTCGTACGATTCATTCGGCAACCCGACGGAGATAGAGGACAGGAAAACGGGAATGCACAGTGTCTTTCTATGGGACGCATACGGCAGGTACATGACGGCCATGATAAGGAACGCGGCACTGTCACAGGTCCAGGGCCTTCTTTCGCAACTGACAGGGGATTCCCGGTCACGTTATGCCATCCTGAAGTCCTCATTGCTAAACGCCCAGGTCCAGACATGGGATTACAAGCCATTGGTTGGCGTCACTTCCCATACGGACGCCAACGGGCAGACCATCCTCTATGAGTACGACGGACTGGGGAGGCTGAAGTCGGAAAAGAGAATGGTAAACGGCATTTCCAGTCCTGAGCCTTTGCGCCAATATGAGTACAACTATTTGAACCCATCGTTATAATAAACCACATGAGCCATCGTTATAATAACATGAGACTGCGGTATCTTTTCCTATACTTCCTGGCGATGTCATCCATCGCTCCCACCCTGGCGCAGGACGTGCCCGGGAGCAGCATCGTTTCCAGGACTTTCCTCTCGCCCGACGGCGCAAGGAAGGCCGTGCAGCGCGTCTACGACAACGGGCTGGGCGACGTCGTGCAGGAGATACAGTCCTACCAGGGCTCCGCTCTGCCGAACACCGTCGTGAGCCACGAGTATGACCGGTACCGCCGCAGGACGAGGGACTGGCTGCCCGTCACCACGTCCGACAGCACCTTCGTCGTCGGCAGCACCGTTTCCGGCCTGGCCCAGTCGCAGTATTCCGACACTGCGCCCTTCTCCCGCACGGAGTACGACGGCTTCCTGACGGTGCAGCCCTCCGCGCAGTACAGGGCGGGCGCGCAGTGGCAGGGCAGCGGCAGGAAGGTGGCCGTCACCTACGGCGAATACGTGGGTGCCGGCATGTTCGCCGACCCCGACACGGCAGGGTTCATGTACACGCTGTCTGACGTGAAGTACCTCCGCACCCAGACGGTGGACG
>OMZE01000030.1 GCA_900315455.1 uncultured Prevotellaceae bacterium
TGGCCGCATACTGTTGTTTTCCGAAAAAGCCGTGTATCAATGTTCAAAGAACATTAGACACACAGCTTTCTTTATTTTGAATTCGTCGAACTCACGTTATTTAATACGTATTTGAGATATAAGTGAGTTTTTTATTATTTTTGTGCCGTGATATATTCAACACTATAAACTAACATCTTATTACAACTAACAACTCGAATTATGAAAAGACAATTACTCAAGATGGCACTGACGGTATTATGCGGAGTGCTCGTCCAGAATGCCTTTGCCTCCAAGTACAATGGCAACATCCAAATCAACGTGAACGGCAAACAGCGTACTTATAAGTTGTATGTGCCAGACAATGTGGCGGAGAGCGCTCCACTGGTGTTCTCTTTGCACGGCACCGGAGGTAGTTGTGATTGGGGGCATCCGGAATTCAACAGCCTGGCCGACCAAAACGGGTTTATCGTGGCCTACCCCTCGGGCGAAAATGTCTACTACCCCGAATTTGGTGCAAGCATGCCGGGATGGCAGGCGACAGGTACGACTAGCGACGACACCGATTTCTTCCTGGCCATCATCGAGGATGTGAACAACCGCTATACCGTAGACCGCCAGCGCATCTATTGTTGTGGTTTCTCCAACGGAGGCATGATGACTTATACCGTAGCCTGCGCTTTACGTGACACCTTCGCTGCCTTTGCCTCCATCAGTGGCTTCCCCATCGAGTCAATGCACTTGCACCAATCAAGCAGCAAACCCTTTCCTTTCCTCCATATCCATGGAAAGGCCGATGACTTCGTGATGTACTCCAAACTCCACATCATCGTCGACAACGTGATAGCCCGCAATGGATGCAACCCGGTGCCCACGGTAGAGGATGTCTCATCAAAATGCGTGAAAAGCGTGTATGCCGCCACTGACGGGTCGTTCCCTTACATTCTATACGAGGTGGCGGGGATGGGCCATGAGGCAGAGACGAATGCCACTGAGGACGGCAACTCTGCCAAAACTATGTGGAATTTCATGAGCCAGTATCGTCTGGACGATGTATGCGATGCCACCCTGATATGGCGTCCCAATATCGAACAAGAGGGTTTCGACCCTATCTCACATGGATGGATTATCAACAGGCGCAAGGAGGTTGCCTCCTTCGGCAGAGACCAATACACTACCGAAAACAAGAACATCTATCACTCACTGCAACTGACAAAAGGCCAATACGAACTCCGTTTCCATGTGGCTGTGACAGGTGAGCAGATTGTAGGAGTGAAACTGCAGAAATTGACTGGCAACAAAGATGTGGTGCTCGACGATACACTGACAGTGGAGAATGAAGCCGACATAGTGCTTAACTTCGCAACAACCGACGAATGGGCGGAGTATCACATTGAGTTTAAGCGCACAGACAAAAATATACCAATCGACCTGTCGAGGATAGAGATTCACACGTCTGATGCTGAAGGCATCGTCCCTGCAAATATTGGCTCGACTCATTCTCAGTACATCGGCGTTTACGACCTCAACGGCCGTCGTGTCGCACCCGACACCAAGGGCTTTGTGATTGTAGATGGCAAGAAACAGTTGAGGAAATAGGTAATGGCCCAATAAGGCATGTGAACGATAAGTAGAATGCAATGCCAGAAAGAATAAAAAATCTCCGTGAAATGCACGGAGATTTTTTTATTCAAGCAATGAGCCGCGGCAGTCGCAGACACCTGTTGTGCTTTTCGTTGACAGGGCTCAGATTTCCGTATCCCCACCCAGTGGCAGGTTGTCTGATGAGCCGCCTACCGATATATGCAGGGCACCGGGCTCGAGCATCCATGTCTGGGCGGCTTCATCCCAATGGCAGAGGTCTGAGCGGCGAACAGGGATAGTGACCGTCTTGCGCTCTCCTGCTTTCAGTGCCACGCGCTGGAAGCCTTTCAGTTCCTTCACCGGACGGGCAATGCGTGAGTGTGGCCGTGAGACATACACCTGTGCCACCTCCTCGGCATCCATGGCCGACGTATTGGTGAGCACAAAACGCACCTCTACGCCATCGACCGTAGGAGTGACGGTGAGGTCGCTGTATTGGAACCGTGCATACGACAGACCGAAGCCGAAGGGATAGGCAGGTGCCACCTGCTTGTCGTCGTACCAGCGATAGCCCACCAACCCCTCTTCAGCATAGTGGGCAACGAGTTGCTGACGGCGGTCGTTGCTCCTGTTTTGTTGCAGCCCCACGAAGATGTCGCCTTGGTCGTTGTTGTCAAGAGTCTGCGGATAACTTCCCGTGGCATAGGCGGGCACATCTTCGAGTTTCTTCGGCCATGTCATCGGCAGTTTGCCTGAAGGCGAGATGTTGCCCAAGAGCACCTCTGCCAGGGCCTGACCACCCATCGAACCATTGAACCATGATGCCAGCAATGCCCCAGATGCCTCACTCACCGTACTCACGTCGACGGGACCGCCCGACACGACTACGGTGACCATGTGTTTGTTGGCCTTTGCCAAGGCGGCGGCCAGTTCATCTTGTCCGGAAGGGAGTGTGATGCACTTGCGGTCAGACCCCTCGGTCTCTACCTCGCGGTTGTCGCCGGCGAAGAAAATCACGAGGTCGGCACGCTTTGCCGCTTTCACGGCTTCAGCAAGGAGTTGCTTGTCGGCAGGCTGCTGCGGCTCTTGACGTTTCGCGCGCAGTTCACGGGTGAAACTCTTGTATCCCGGCACATAGGTGATTTTGGCTTGGTTGCCCACCAGCGCCTGAAGCCCTTCCAACGGCGTGATTTCGCGGTTGGTCTTCACCCCGGCGCCCACGCCACCCAACGCCATCTTGGTGACGGCGTTCTCGCCCACGACGAGGATGCGCTTGGTTCGCTTCAGGTCGATGGGCAGCAGTTGATCGTTCTTCAGCAGCACGATGGAGCGCCGTGCAACCTCAAGGGCAATGGCCATCTCCTCGGGATTGCCCGTGGGACGGCGGTTGGCTTCCTCCTTGGCAATGGGAGGTACGGTGAGGCGTACACGGAGAATCTCCCTCACCCGCTGGTTGATGACCGACTCGCTCACCTTGCCGGCCTTCACTGAGTCGAGCAGCGCCTGACCCATGAATCGGCTGCCGGGCATCTCCACGTTCATGCCCGCCGTCACGGCATCGACGGTGGAGTGGACACCACCCCAGTCGCTGATAACCATGCCAGGGAAACCCCATTGCTGGCGAAGGATGGTGGTGAGCAGCCGCTCGTTCTCCGAACACCAACGGCCGTCGACCTTGTTGTAGGCAGCCATTACCCCCCAGGCATCACCCTCGCGAACCGCCATCTCGAACGGTCGGAGGTACATCTCATGCATGGCACGGTCGGAGATGTGTACGTCGACGAACCCACGGTAGTCTTCTTGGTTGTTCAGCGCATAGTGTTTCAGGCAGACGGCAGTGCCCGTCTGCTGTGCTCCCAGGGTATAGGCTACAGAGAGGAAGCCGCTGAGCAGCGGGTCCTCGCTCAAGTATTCATAGGTGCGCCCGCCCGTGGGGATGCGCTGGATGTTGATGGCGGGCCCGAGAATCATATCCTTGCCGCGCAGCCGCGCCTCTCGTCCCATGCCAAGGCCGTAGGCGTGAGCCCACTCTGTGCTCCATGTGGCAGCCAGTGCCGACCCTGTGGGGAAGAACGTGGCAGAGTCGGTGGTCAGGTGCAGCGAGTTCCAGGAGTGAGGCTCCATCTCCTCGCGGATGCCGAAGGGTCCGTCGGCATATTCCATGTCGGCGATGCCGAGCCGGGGGATGCCTTCCGAGGAGAACATGTTCTTGCCATGCAGCATGGCGATTTTCTCTTCGAGGGTCATCTTGCTAATAAGGTCCTCGACTTGTTGCTCATGGCTGGTGAGTTGTGAGCGGTAGGGTTGTGCCAACATGGCCGTGGCCATGGCCATCGCGGCAATGGTGACAAATGTTCTTGCTGTGTGTCTCATATTTGCAAATAGAGTGTTTTGTTGAGGGTTATTATCTTGGTTGAGCGGTAATCATGGGTTAGTAGCCCAGGCCGATGTAACTGTGGGCTGGCAGTTGGATGTCGAACACGGTTTGCTTGTCGGTGTAGCCTACAAAGCGCCAGCGGCTCACGGCCACCTGGGCAGGCTTGAACTCCTCGCCGGTGAGGAGGTTGCGCAGTTTGTCCACTTTGGCATTTACCACCACGCGCAGACTCACGGCGTTGTCGTTGAAATTTTCCACCACCAGGGTCTTGTTGTCGTAGGGGAAGAGCGATACTTTCGACGGTCCTTCGATATATGCTCCCACATCCTTGCTCATCACGCTGCGGATGATGTTGAGGGCACCGGCAGGATAGTCGTAGAGGTTGCCGAAGTCGTCGGGGATGGTGAGCACGAAGAGGATGCCCTTGGAGTAGGTGTCGCGCAGCAGGATGGGATAGCCGGAGACACCGCCCGTGAGCGGCCGGCCGGCACTCACCACCTCCCATGCGTCGTTGGTGAAGTATTTCACCTGGGGGATGATGAACTCACGCTCCGACTTGCCTGAACGGCCGAAGTCGTTGACAATGGCTTTCAGGTCGCCGCAGTAGAGTTCCACCACGTCGGAAAGTTCGTCTTTGATGACTTTCAACAGGCCTGTGGTGATGATGACGTCGCCACCCTTGCGCAGTTGCCGCTTGATTTTCTCTACCAGTTGCGGGTCCTTGGCTGCTTGTTGGGTAAGCAGGACTTGCTCGCGGTTGTCGGGCCACTGTGGATGCATGTCCATAGGCAGGCCAATCATGCCGAGGTAGTTCTGCAGGAAGTCTTCGCCCGAGGAGTGGTAGGGTTTGTAGGAAACCAGACCGATGGGGTTGCCCAGATGACTCATCAGACGGTCGGTCTGGTGCAGGGTCTGGTCGGCGAAGCGAGCCATGGTGGTGGGGGTGATGGTCTTGCCATCGCGGGTGTAGGGAGCCACCATCTCGTCGTAGCGGAAACTATTGCCGCCCTCCGACTGCCATGCGGCGCGCATCGACGGCGAGATTTTCACGTCTACCAACTGCATGTAGTTCCAGAGAATGATTTCTGGCAGACGGCCGAGCATCGTCAGGTGCAGTTGTTCGGCATAGCGGTCCATACTCATGTTGATGCCGCCGGCATCTACCCATCCGCCGAGGTTGCGGCCGGGGGCGATGTTCTCGAAGTAGCGTGAGATGTTGTAACTCAGGTAGTTCTGCAGGTGTTGCGCAGAGGCGGGGTCGCGTGTCTCATTGCCTGTCCAGATGCCGTCGAAATAGGTGGGCTCTTCCTCGAGGTTGAATCCCAAGCCATGGAAATGGTCATACCAGTTGGGGTATTTCACGATAACCTTCACCTTGGGATTCACGGCCTTCGCAGGTCCCACTACCAGTTCGCGTCCGGCATCTGCCATCAGCCGCAGGCGGTATTCCGTCCAACTCTTGCTGCCCTTGGCGGCTATCTCGTCGTCGTTTTTCAGGTCGATAAAGAAGAAGTCGTCGAGAATGATGTCATCGAAGAATTTCGCGGTGTATTCGGAGATATGCTTCACCATCTGCCGTTCGTCCTCACGGGCGTAACTGTAGGTCTCGAAGTCGGTGGGCTCCGATCGGGTGAACGTGATGCCGCCGCCTACCTCCAGACCCTTCGACAGGAAAAACTTCTTCACCTTGGTGAGTGTCTTCTCGGGCACGATGAACGCGTCGCGGTGGGTCTCGAGGTAGATTTTGTCGAGGTCGACCTGACTGCTCACCGTTTCCCATGTGGATTTCAGAAACTTCTCGTCGTCCATGCGTGCCACGTCCTGAGCACGGATGTAGGTCGACACTTTGAAGTTCTGGTACTTGCCGGCCTGCATGGTGGTAGCCAACAGGCAGACCAGCATCATCATGAGTTTTCTTAGATTCTTGTTTGTCATAAATATTCAGGTATTATAGTTATTATTTCTTGAACGGGTCGCCCTGCGGGTCACGGCTCACCACCCAACGGAAAGCGTTGACGAAGAGCAGTTGCTGTGTGGCATCGATGAAGCCTTCGTCGCCATGACCCATGTTGAGATATACCATACGGTATTTCTTATTGGTCCACACGATGGGGAAATCGCCGAATTTCACCACATCCTTCAGACCAAAGGGATACATCTTCTGTGAGATGCTGAGCAACACCTCCACGTCTTCGTTTTGGCGGGGTGAGGGCTGCCATTGGTAGAACTCACTCGGTGGAACCACGAACTCATGGGGGAGGGATATGGTCACGGGATGGTCTGCCACGTCGCATTCCACAAGCGCAGGCTGTGGAGGCCAGTTGTTGCAATAGAACTGTCCGCAACCGAGAAACTTGTTCAGCCATGGCCAGTGGGTGTTGCGGTCGTTGTAGGCGGAGGCATGGAATCCTATCCATCCTCCCCCGTTCTCCATGTATTTCTCAAATGCTTCTCTCTGCGCTCTGCCCCCGGGGGCGGCATTCAGGCTGATGATGATGCTGTAGTCCTTCAGCCGTTCGTAGGGATATTCTTCCATCGAGGTGGTCACGTCTATCGTCCATCCCTCGCCATAGGTGAGTTTGTGGAAGAATTCCATGGCTTGTTTGTCGAACTGCACATGGGCTTCTTCTGCTCCGGGTTGCCAGAACAGCAGAGCCTTGAACCGGGGGGCGCGGGCATAGTTGGCGGCATATTCCCCTTCATTCTGTGCGATGAGGGGAAGGCAGATGAATGCAGCCACCATCATGGTCAGTATGGTTCTTCTCATTGTCTTTATTGTATTGTGGTGTTAATATTCAGCCAGAAGCGACAGGAATTTGGAAGCCGAGGTCACCCACACTTCCTTGTAGCAGGCATTGTTGGTATGTGGCCAGTAGGGGATGTCTGCATTCCCCAGTGAACGGATGCCAACGGGAATCTCTCCCATCATCTCGCCGGAAGAGAAACTGTCTAACGACGGGTAGCGGTGCCCTTCACCATAGATGAGCGACTGGCAGAAAGGATTCTTCCCTACTGTCCAGTACAGTTGTTCGCGGCCTATCTGCAACAGGTCGTCATCACCGAGGAAGTGGCCACAGAGGGCGGCAGCCTTGCCTGTCGACAGGATGATTGCCTCGTTGCCGTTGAAGATGTTGAACCATATCGGGAACCGGCGCACATAGTGCCCGTCATCGATTTTCACTCCACTCTCCAACTGGGCGTCATAACGCTCATAGGCATCCTCGGGCGAGAAGATATGCAGGGCGTGGAAGCCTGTGGGGTCGGCATATTCCTTAGGCAGGTACACCCCAGAAGGGGCCATGCCGTAGGGCTCGGTATACTGGATGATGCCTTTCAGGTAGTTGCCATACAACTCTATGGCGCGTTTCCATCGCCCGTAGTCTTCATGCTGGGGCTGGCTCTCGCAAAGGGCTGTCAGCGACTGCATGAACAGTTGCTCGCGCGACTGGTGGATGTAGTGCACTGCCGAGCGGTGGGTCGTGTCACGGTAGAAATACCCCCTACAGGTTCCGCTGTCTTCCTGACATTCCAACATATAGTGGATGCTTTCGGCGGCCAGCACAGCATACTCCTCGTTACCCGTCAGCATGAAGAGTTGTGATGCCGCCCAACTCATCGTGGCGTGGTGTTGCGAGCGTGAGGTGTTGTAGGTATGTTCCATGATGTGTGGGAAACGGTCGTAACCGTCGCGCCGGAATTTGTGGAGGGCATATCGGAAGTCTTCGGCGGCGGCTTGTGCAAGACTGTCGCGCAGCGATGATGGCGGCATGGTTCTTGCCGCATAGGCCTCGCATGCGGCATAGAGGAAATTGTCGTAAGCCATATCTTGCGAGCGCACGGTGAAGATGTCATCGGCAGTGCCGACGATGCCGTCTGTCCAGTGCATCAGACCGATGCTGCTCGCATGATAGCCGTTGCCTAAGCGGCAGCGCAGCACGAATCGCAGACCCCATTCTGCCTCTTCGAGCAGGCGTGATGCCAGGGCCGAATGCTTGTCGGGCATCTTTTGCCATGCTTCGAGGAGTGAGTAGGCCGTCTCGCATGTCTGCAGCGTCTGTTGCGACAGGTCGCCGGCATCATGCCAACCGCCGCCATAGGGGGTCTGTTCGCCTTTGAAAGAACAGAATACGTCGTTGTGGCAGATGGCGTGGATGCCGGGCACCGCATATCCGCAGCGTTGGCAGAAGATGAAATTGAGCAGCAGTTCTTCTGCATGACGGAAGACGTTATTGCTGATATGGAAGGTGTCGGTCTTCAGCCTGTCGCACGTCAGCCAGTATTCTCCTGCTTGGGTGAACGGGGAAAAGTCAAGTATTCCAAATGTTCCTGTCGTCGTCTGCCGTACACGCACGGCGTCATCATACACCGTATAGCCGCTCCTGGCGTCTATAAGTTGGAAATGGCAGTCGGATGGTGATGTCTCAATTGATGGGATGTCGGAGAGATTGACGATGGCTGTCTTCCGTCCTTGGGGGTAATAGCCCGTGAAAGAATAGGCGATGTGTCCTTGTGCCGGTTGCCAGCCGGCCTCTTCTTCCGTATGCCCCACCTGTTCCAGGCGGATATTCTTGATGATGTAGGTGAAAGAGTCGCACCATGCCTGATTCCTGCCTTTCAGGTCGGTGTAGATGTCGATGCCCCGTACTTTGTCGCGCGGCAATCCGGAGATATCGTAAACGACTTTGTTCCACTGATTGTTTTTCAGGTTTACCAGATGTGCTCCCAAATCCCCTCCTTCTTCGTTGTTCAGGAAAAGGTTCAGGTTCATGATGGCGATACCCTCGCATCGGGGAAAAACCTCCATCGTGATGTGGTGGTAATCTTCAAGACTGCGATGATGGAGATGGTACGACACAGTGGCGCGTCCATATGTGGCATAGTCGGGGTCATCGGGAGAGCCTTGTGCCCGCTTGCCGGTATTGACAGGCAGTCGCAGGCATAGTTCCCCGTCGTCGGTATATGTCATGGTGCCAAGTCCTTGGTGCTGCCAGTCTCTCAAGGTGGGCGTGATGGTCAACGGCTCGCTTTTTAGCACGGTTTCCCTCAGCAACTCCGTTTCCAAGGAGTTGCGGGCATCCACCGGCAATGGCATCTGTGCCTGTGTGTTGAGGCCGATAGATAAAAGGAAAACGATGATGTATTTGTTCAATGCTCCTCCAACGTCCATTCTAGGGCGTTTTCCAGTAATTTGATGAAGGCGGGATTGTCGAACAGCAGTTTGCTGTGTCCGAATTGGAAATACACGTTCCTGGCACCTTTCGTGGGATTGGTCCATATCACGGGATGGTCGCCCATCTTGATGTCGGTATTGATGGTGTAACTGGCCTCGTCGACATGAGCCAGCACATGCACGTTCTGGCGTGGGTCCTTGTTGTAGGTGTACCATTCGTCGTCTTCAATGACGAAAGTGCCGGGGATGTCTTTCATCACGGGATGTTGCCGGTCTTCCACCCGCACGGTGCCGTCGCACTTGTCGGCGATGTAGTTCTGATAGCGCACGCTGCCCATGAAGTCGGAGAACCACTGCCACATGCTGTATCCGTCGAACTCACCGAGCAAGGAGGCATGGTGGAAACCGATATAGTTGCCCGTGCCACGGTCGATATAGCGTTGGAAATCTTCTTGCGACTCCTTGCTCCAGGCATAGGGAGGGTGGTTCAACTGAAGGATGAGGTGATACTTGCCGAGTTCATCTTTGGCGATGTGCTCTGCCGTGCTCAGAATGGTCAGTTGCATGTGGAACCGCTCCTTGTTGTCTTCGAGCCATTGCAGGCCAGTGGCAGTAAACGGTTCATGCAGTCCGCCCCGCTCTGCCAGTACGAGGACTTGGCGTGGGGGAACAGTGGCTTTCTTGTTCTTGAGGAGCGAGAGATAGAGGGTTGTGCGCTCATCGCCCTGGCTGTTGTCGCTGGCATAGTCCCAGTACATGCCGCCTCGTAGGTGATGGTCGAGGATATACTGGCATTTGGCTGCCAACGAGCGGATGTTCTCATATCCTCTCACCAGTTCTCCCCGTTCGTTGGTGATGTAGGGCACCATGCCCACATCGTCCCAACGCTTCTCATAGCCTCTGGGCAGGATGCCGGTGCGGTCGTATTCCCTCAGCCCATGGTCGTCGCGTTTGCCACGACCATAGAAAGGCATTCCCATCACCAGTTTGCTGGCGGGCACTCCTGCTTTCAGGTGCGCCTCTACCGCCTGCGATGAGGTGATGTGACTGGATATGGGCGAGGGGTAGAGGGCGGCATGGTGTTTGGGCGGGTTGCCCATGTCGTAGGCCATGACGTTGACGAAGTCCATGTATGGTATGCACGAGGGGAAGTCGATGTATTTAGCGTCGCACACCGTGGCGGCGGTGAGGAGTTTCTTCTTTCCCAATGTGCGGCGCAGGTCGCGCATGAGCAGGGTGAAGTTCTTCGTGTCGTCAGGAGATGAAGAGATGCCTGCCGACGATTGGGTGGGATATTCCCAGTCGATGTCGATACCGTCGAGGGCGAATTCCGCAACCACCCTCCGGCAGTCTTTAACGAAAGCCTCGCGGTTTTTTTCCGAGGCTGCCATCTCGCTGAAGCGTCCGCTGCCCCATCCTCCGATGCTGAGCATCACTTTCAGCGACGGGTTCTTGCTCTTCAGCCCTACAATCATGCGCAGACGGTCGGGATTGTCCACCCTCACGCCATCGAAGGAGTCGCTGACGTGCCCGAAGGCGTAGTTGATGTGTGTCATCGTCATGGGGTCGGGCACCTCGTTGGTCCACGAGGTGACATATGCCACAACCAGCATGTTGTCGGTGGCTTTTTGTTTCGCCGATGCCGTGAGCACTGTGAGCATGGCGATGGCGAGGCATAGGATTTTGTTGGTCTTCTTCATAGGTGTGGTGTCTTTACGGGGTGATTGCTTTCTTGCCATGGGAGATGAGTATTTGTTTTGATGGCAGGTCTCCTTTCCTGTCCGTCCCGCTTCCTACGGCTCTTCCCATGAGGTCATACCAGTTGTTGTCTTCACGGCTGTTGACCATCATGGGCTTGTCAATGGCAGTGGTGATGTTCTCGGTCGACAGCACCACGTGTTCGGTGTCGCTGGTGTCGATGGTGAAGACATACACGTCGCCTGGGGTGAGTTGCTTCCCGCTGCGGAGTTTCACGTTGCCGCAGTCTGGCGTGTTGTAATTCACGTAAAAGACATCACTCGTAGTCGTTATTTTGGGATTGGTGAAGGGGGTGAACTCGTCGTTGGAGTCATTGCCGAAGGAGTTTTGGTGGAAGAACTTGAAATTCACCTTGTCGGGGTTCAGTTGCTTGCCCACCTCAAAGGTTATCTGGTGATGGGTGGCGTCAATCTGTGCCATCGGCAGCGCACGGCTTTCCGACCAGCCATCGTCGTTGCCGGGAATATAGGTGGGTTTCCCATAACTCGAATTGGCTCCAATGACCCAGATACAGCCTGTGCCATCCCATGTGTGGTAGGTGAGGGGCTGTCCCTCTTCATCGAGGGGCGTGACATGGAAACACTGGTTGTTGAAATCGGCGCTGATGTCGTATTTCCCCGACACGGCACGGAACAGGTAGGTGCCGTCGCCTTGCCGTTGGAAGAAATCGGGGTCGTAATACCAATTGTCGGACACCATCTCATCGGCACCAGAGGCTTCGTAGGTGTGGCCTTGTGTCAGGTCAATGGCATTGCCGTATTGGTTGGCTCCGACATACTCCAAAGGCACACCGCCAAAAAGGAGGTTCTCTTTCTTTACGGCATTGCCCACCAGACAGTCGTACACGGTATAGCGCTCTGTGCCCATCTGGTTGTCGTTGGCGTATTCCCAATACATACCTCCTGCCAGGTCGTTGTCTACGATATACTGGCACTTGATGGTAAGCGACCTCGCGTTGTCGTAGCCGTAGACGAACTGGCCGTTCTGGTTGGTCACATAGGGCACCTTAGCCACGTCGTCGAAATGGTCTATCCATTTCCCTTCGCCGATGCCGTCTTCTATCTCTTGCAGCGACACCTGGTTGGCGGAGCCGCTGCCGTCGCCGTTGCCATTGCCATAGAAGGCCATGCCCATTACCAGTTTCTCGGGTGGGATGCCTGCTTTCAGGTGGTTCTGTATCGACTCATGGACCACGCACCAGCCGTTGCCCACTGTTCCACCGCGGTAGAGGGCGGAATGGTGATGGGGCGGACTGGCCATGTCGTAGGTCATGACATTTACGAAATCCAGGTATCCTATGAGACTGTTGTAATCATAATAGTCGGGGCTCGACGATGATGCCATAGTAAGCAACAGGTTGTCGCCCAATGCCTCGCGCAGGTCACGCATCAGCAGTGTGTAGTTGTTTTTCTCACCGGCAGGCGATGTCTCTCCCGAGGAGTTGTTGCCGGGAAATTCCCAGTCGATGTCGATGCCGTCGATACCGTTTTGGTCGCAGAAGTTGCGGCATGACTGTGCGAAGGCCTTCCGCTTGGCTTCATCGGCGGCAACGGGTGAGAAATTGCCGCGACCCCATCCTCCGATGCTCAGCAATACTTTCAGCGCAGGGTTCTTTTGCTTGAGCGCCACAATCTCCTGGAAACGGTTCTTGCCGTCCACATAGACCTGCGAGTTGTTGTCGATGCCACCGAAGGCATAGTTGATATGTGTCATGGCGTTGGCATCGACGGCAACCGACGACCATGACGTGACATATGCCACCACTTTCTTTGCTGTGGCAGGCATAGGCTTTTTGTATACGCGTACATAGTCAACAAGCATTTCGGTGGGCAAGGCGCTCTCGTCTACACCTTGTGCTCCGCCCCACGAACCTCCCCATGCCAGGTTGAGAATGGGATAGAAGGCATAGTGGAAGGGCCACACCGAATGGTCGTCGCTCTCTTTCAGAAATTCCATGTGCTTCTGTCCGTCGACAAAAAACGACAGTTTCTCCGAGGTCCACTCCAACGCATAGATATGATACTCTTCTTCTGCCGTCGGAAGGTATAGGGAATGGGTCTTCTGCGTGTTGGCAGGATGGTTGTAGGCCTCGCAGTGAATAGACGACGACACGTTGCCGGGAGAGTAGCCCACCTCTTCCATGATGTCAATCTCGCCACAGCGGGGCCAGGGATTCGTCGACCAGTCGACGTTCGACGGCATCATCCAGAATGCCGGCCAGGTGCCACGGCCTTTGGGCAACTTGATGCGGGCCTCGAAATAGCCGTAGCGCCAACCCTCGTTGGGACGGGCGTTGATGCGGCCCGACACGATTTGGTCGTCTACTTTCTGCAGGCGGATGGTCAGATGGTCGTCTTCCACAAACACCACTTTGTTGCCTCTGAAGGTCTTCCCTACGTATCGCTGCAACTCGTTGTTCACCCATCCGGGGTCGTGAATCTCGAATTTCCAGTCGTTGGTGTTCAACTCACTGCCGTCGAATTCATCGCTCCAGTCCAACTGATACCCCTCGGGTACAAATCCCGACTCTTCATGGGTGGTCTCCAACCCGGTGCCGGTTTGTGCATACAGGGTGGTGGCGGAGAAAAAGAGCATGAGCAATGCCACGACATTTTTCATTCTTGCCTTTTTCATTGTACTGTTTGTTGACAATTATCTTTAGGTATTATAGTAGTAATCACGATAGTGCCCAATAAAGCGAAAGCCGAGAGAAGCATCCTATATTCGCCACTCAGTGGCAAATTTAGCGAAAAAATGAATGCAGACAAAGAGCCTTTACGGGAAAAGTGGATTCAAAAGTGTCGTGATTATTATTTAATTGTTTGTAATTTAGATGGTTACGTAATAGTAACGAGACATAAAAATGTAGATAGTTGTTATGTTATATGATAAAAAAATATGGTATCAGAAAAAAAATAAGCAATTGCTTGTGAGTTTCTGGCTTTTTTTATATTTTTGCCAAAACTGATTTTTTTTGGCCAATCAATACCGATGATGAACAAGTTTTACCTCTTTACGTTTTTCTTCCTTCTATCACTTTTTTCCATAGAGGTAAAAGGTGCCGCCATGCTTGATGACGACAAGCAGACCACCATCTTGTTGCAGCAGTTGGATTCTGCCATTGCTCACATCCAGGAATACGATGCCGCCCATGAGAAGGCTATCGGCGACATCAAACAGCAACTGCGTCATCTTCAAGGTGGTTTGGCAGAAGAGATGGCGTTGACCGACAAACTCATCGAGGCGTATTCAAAGTTCAATTACGACTCCACCACCGTTTACATCAACCGCTACCTGAAATTGGCTGAGCAGAGTGGCAATTGGGGGCTCATCACCCGCGCTAAATTGCGCAAGGCTCAATTCTATGCCAAGACAGGAGCCTATCTCGAATCGGTGAGCATCCTCAAGGAAATCGATGAAGACCATTTGCCCGACAGCATCCTTCCTTATTATTATAATGCATGTAGGGATGTGTATGGGGAGTCGGGATACTACTCCCACGATGATGACTTTAAGGCCGATTATCTCGATAAGGCAGGTCGTAGCCGCTACTTGCTCGAACAATACTACAGCCGTGAACCGGAGAGCGATGCTTATCTCGACTTGCTCGAAACTCGGGAACGCAACAAGCATAACTATGAGGCTGCACTCAAATACAGTGACTTGAGACTCCAGCGCACCGACTCCCTCGCCAAGAAATTCTCAGAGATAGCCTATTTCCGCTCGTTGGTCTTCCATGGACTTGGAGACAAGGAGAAAGAAAAACAATGGCTCATCAGGTCGGCCATCGGAGACCTGCGCCATTCCATCAAGGACCAGGCTTCGCTCTGGACACTTGCCGACTTGCTCAGCGAGGAGGGCGACGTAAAAAGGTCATACCTGCTCATCAATATTTCCCAGGATGGGCTGCAGCAATACAATTCCCCCTTGCGCAACTTGCAGAGCATCAACATTCTCAACAACATCGCCCACAACTACCAGTTGATGACCAACAACCAGAACCATAAGTTGACCACTATGCTTATCCTCGCTGGCGTGTTGGCATTGCTCCTGGCCATGGCAGTGGTATATGTGATTCTCCAGATGCGCAGGCTGAGGGCGGCGCGTCGCGACCTGCACGAAAGCAACCAGAACCTGAAGACGCTCAACGAGCAACTCCAGCAAACGATAGAGCAACTCCACCAGAGCAACAACTTGCTCAGTGAGAGCAACCGCATGAAAGAAGTTTATATGGGCAACTTCCTCACGCTTTGTTCCGACTATCTCAAAAAAATGGAGAATTTCCGTTCCACTGCCCTGAAAAAACAGAAGAGCGGCCAACTTGCGGAGTATCTGTCTTCAAAGAAAATGCTCGAGATGAAGTCGAGGGACTTCGAGGAGTTGCTGGGCAACTTCGACAAAGCATTCCTCACCATCTTGCCTACTTTCATCGATGAGTTCAATGCACTTCTTCAACCCCAAAACCGTATTATCCCGCCAAAAGAAAATTCACTCACCACGGAATTGCGTATCTTCGCATTGATACGACTCGGCATCACCGACAGTTCCAAAATAGCCGAATTCCTGAATTATTCCGTACACACGATTTACAACTATCGGTCTACTGTGAAAAATGCCTCCATAGGTCCTCGCGAGAACTTTGAAAAGGCTGTGAAGCAAATTGGCAACAATTTGACCACTTTATAAAATCTACTTTTATAGAATATTGGATTTTCTGTAAAGTGCTGATAAACAAGTGTTTGTAATTGTCGATGTTTTACACTTTTCCACTTTTTCAATTTTGCCCGCATCTGCGTGTTGTTGTTTTTGCTATCTTTGCATGGAGAATAAACCTAAATAACTTTGATTAAAATTCTTTTTACTAAAAACCTTAAATATCTGTTTAATGAGAAAGAAACCTTTGAAACAGTTCTTTACGATTTTGCTGATGATGGCCATTGGCTCATTGCCCATGAGCGCACAGCAACATATCGTGAAAGGACTCGTCGTCGACACGGAAGGCACTCCGCTGCCTGGTGTCACTGTGGTTGTAAGGGGTAAAGAGGCTGGGGGCACCGTCACTTCGGTCGACGGAAAATATGCGCTTAACGCCGAACCCCGCGATACCCTGACATTCTCTTACATTGGTTTTGCTACAGTGAAAGAGTATGTAGGAAGACGTGACGAAATCGATGTAGTGATGAGGGAAGACGAGAACACCCTCGATGAGATGGTGGTCGTGGCTTTTGCCAAGCAGAAGAAAAACTCTGTCATCGGCTCCATCGAGACCATCAACCCCGCCGAGTTGCGCACGCCGAGTACCAACCTCACCAATACGATGGCTGGACGTATCGCCGGTGTCGTATCTTATCAACGTACGGGTGAGCCTGGCAAGGACAACGCCAACTTCTTCATCCGTGGCGTGAGTAGTCTGGAGAGTTCGCTTGCCGGACCGCTGATCCTTATCGACGGCATTGAAATGTCAACAGAAGACCTGGCACGTCTGGAACCGGAAAACATCGCCAGTTTCTCTATCATGAAAGACGCTACCGCCACCGCACTCTATGGTTCCAAGGGCGCCAACGGCGTAATCCTTGTCACCACCAAGTCGGGTAAGAAGGGCAAACTCAAGATTACCACTCGCCTGGAAACACAAATCTCCACACCAACGAAGATTCTGGAATTTGTGGATGGCGTGGAGTATATGAATCTCTATAATTATGCGGTACGCACACGCGATGTACAAGGTGTGACCAGCGATGCCTACCTGATGGAGAAGATAGAGAACACCCGAAAAGGCGTAGACCCGATGCTCTATCCTAACGTCGACTGGTATGGCATGATGTTCAAGAACGCCGCCATCAACACCAAGGCTACGGTTACTGCCTCGGGTGGTGGCGAGGTGGCACAGTATTACCTCTCTGCCGCCTACACCCACGAGAATGGTTTGCTGAAGGTACCGTCGGTGAACAACTACAACAACAACATCAGCATCAACCGCTACAATATCCGCGCCAATATCGACGTGAACCTCACGAAGACAACGAAGGCGGCCGTAAAGGTTTATACACTGCTCGACCGCTCCAACACGCCTGCCGCATCTACATCCAACCTCTTCGACCAGATTATGCGTGCCAATCCCGTCGACTTCCCCGCCTTCTACGACAAGTCTATCGACAATACCTGGTATTATGCCGACCACGTGCTCTACGGCAACAATGTGGGTAGCGTGCGCTATCCCAACCCCTACGCCGAGATGATGGTGGGCTATTCCGACGCTTTCTCCTATACGGGAAACTCCATCTTCACCATCGAACAAGACCTGAAGATGATTACCGAAGGACTCTCAGCACGCGCGCTGGCATCGTTCACCTCTACAGGCTCAAATACCAACACGCGCTCCATGACCCCGTTCTACTACGCGCTGAAGACCGAGGTGAGCGAGTTGGGCACGAAATACAGTCTCGACCAGGTGCAGGAGGGTACCGACCGCCTGAGCAACCCCCAGCAGAGTCTCTCTACCAGCAGTTCCTATTACTTTGAGGCTGCTATCCAGTATAACAGGGAGTTCGGCAAGCATGGCGTGAGCGGCATGTTGGTAGGACAGATGAAGGAACAGTTGCTGGGCAACCAGGGCGGTGCCTTCGGCTCACTGCCCATCCGCACACTGGGCCTCTCGGGCCGCTTCACCTACAGTTATGGCGAACGCTATTACCTGGAGGCCAACTTCGGCTACAATGGCTCTGAGAAGTTCGACCGCGACCACCGTTGGGGCTTCTTCCCCTCTATCGGTGTGGGATACATCATCTCGAATGAGCCTTTCTGGCAGAATTCTTCCATCGCAAAAATCTTCCCGATGTTTAAACTCAAGGGAAGTTACGGACTGGTGGGCAACGACAATATCATGTCGACAAGCCAGCGCTTCTACTACCTCGCCGACGTGAATACCAACAACGGTGGCTTAGGATATGCCTGGGGACAGGATTTCAATGTCACCTACAACGGCTACTCCATCAACCGCTATGCCAACTCCAAGATTGGATGGGAGGCTGCCACCATGCAGAACTACGGTGTGGAAATCGATTTCATGCACAAGGCAACCATACAGTTTGAATACTTCCGCGAAGACCGCGACGACATCTACCAGCGCATGGGGTCGGTGCCAATGACCATGGGCGCCACCGCCGATATCTATGCCAATATGGGTAAGACCAAAAAGCATGGTATCGACGCCTCCTGCGACATCAACTGGAGCATAACTCCACACTGGTGGCTGCAGACACGTTTCAATTATACCTACACCACCAGTGAGTATATCCGGGGCGGCGACCTCGTCTATCCCGAACCCTGGCGCAACCGGTTCGGCTACAACCTGAGCCAGCAATGGGGATATGTGGCAGAACGACTCTTCATCGACCAGAACGATGTGGAGAACAGCCCGCGCCAGGAAGTGGTGGCAGGTGCTACCTACATGGCAGGCGACATCAAGTATGTTGACATCAACAACGACGGTGTCATCAACTCGAAGGATATGGTGGCCATCGGTTATCCTACCGACCCGGAAATCGTCTACGGTTTTGGAGCATCGACGGGGTACAAGAACTTCGACTTCTCCTTCTTCTTCCAGGGAGTGGCTCATTCTTCGTTCTTCATCCAGCCTTCGTCCATCGAGCCGTTGGCCAACCACCGCAATGCGCTCAAACTGGTGGCTGGCAACTACTGGAGTGAGGAGAATCCCGACCCGCAGGCTTTCTGGCCCCGCTTGTCTACTGCCGGGGTGGCCAACAATACTGTGAACTCTACATGGTGGCTGCGCGACGGTTCGTTCCTGCGCCTGAAGACCGTGGAGATGGGTTATTCCCTGCCTACAAAACTGGTGAGGAAATGGGGCTTGAGCCTGCTGCGCTTCTTTGCCTCTGGCAACAACTTGGTTTGTTTCAGCAACTTCAAGTTGTGGGACCCTGAAATGGGTGGATATGGCATTGGCTATCCCACACAGAGAGTATTCAACATCGGTGTGAATTTGGAATTCTGATGAGGGCATAAAAATGAATAAGGACATGAAAAAGTATATAAAATACATATTGTTTGGTGTACTGGCCATAACCGCAAGTGGTTGCTCCGACTACCTCGATGTGGTGCCAGACAACACGCAGGAAATCTCCGCGCTCTTCAACAGGAAGGAGACGGCCTACAGGGCTTTGGCCACCTGCTATCACTATATCCCTGAATACGACAACACCTACTCGTTCCTCGGCATGAGCGACGAGATGATTATGAGCATCAACCGCGTCACCGACGGCAAGAACGCCGTCTTGGGCAAAATCAGTGCCGACCAGCCCATCATGAGTTTCTGGTATGGCGACTGGGGCGGCAGTTGGAGCGAGCATGCGCCTTGCGAAGCGTCGTTGTTTATACCGCTGCGCATCTGCCACACGTTCCTCAACAATATCGACAGGGTGCCCGACATGTCGCAGAGCGAGAAGAGCCGCTGGAGCGGTGAGGTGAAATTCCTCATTGCCTACTACCACTTCCTGCTGTTCACGCAATACGGGGCCATTCCTCTCATCAGGGAGGAAACTCCACTCGATGTATCCGATAAGGCCAACCAACAGGCACGTGAGCCGGTGGATACCGTGGTCAACTACATCGTGAGCCTACTCGATGAGTCGGTGAACGCACTGCCAGTGCGCATCATCAACACATCGGAAATGGGCAGAATCGACCAGGTCATCAACCGCTGTTTCAAGGCCAAGGTGCTGCTCTATGCCGCCAGTCCGCTGTTCAACAACAACCCGCTCTATTATTCGCTGGAAAACAAGGACGGCACGAAACTCTTCCCGCAGAATGACACGGAACTGGAGAAGCAGAAATGGCAGCGCGCCCTTGCCGCATACGAAGAGGCCTTGACAATGTGCAGGTCGGCCAACATCCACCTCTTCAAGTATCCCTCTTCCGACTATTCGAAGACTGTGGATGCACGTAACTTCAGAAACGACTCCATACGCCTGCCCTATATGTACAACTATCAGTATGCAATGGTGTCGAAATGGAACGAAGAGGTCATCTGGGGCTGTTCACGCACCACCGACCAGGTGCTGTCGTGGCACGAGATACAGCGCTCCATCAACTACAAGAGTTCTGCCGCCACCTCTACGGGTGATGCATGGCAGTGGTTCGGACCGACGCTCAACGCCACCGAGTTCTTCTATACACAGAACGGACTTCCTCTGGATGAAGACCCGTCTTTCGACTATGAGCACAAGGATTCTGTCGTCACTATCACCGCCGACCACAACACCGTGGCACAGGTGGGTGAACAGACTGCGTATATGTTCATGAACAGGGAACCGCGCTTCTATGCCTCCATCGGCTTCGACCGGTCAAGAGTGCGTGGATACGGCACAATCTACAACCTGAAGATGCGCTATCAGGAAGCCAACGGCCGTCAGACCCACGACGATATCGACGTGCCTACCTCGGGGGTTTTCCTCCGCAAACTGATGCATCCCGACACCCAGGGCAACGGTACGATTACACGCTACGCCTGGCCGATTATACGCTACAATGAGATGATGCTGAGTTATGCTGAGTGCCTCAATGAGGTGTATGGCGAACAGCGTCAGGGCGAAATCCTCGCTTTGCTCGACACCATCCGCGCCCGTTCGGGTGTTCCTTCTGTGGAGACTGCCTGGGCAAACGCCAAACATGCCAACAAGTATATGACGAAAGACGGTATGCGCGAAATCATCAAGCAGGAGCGTACGGTGGAATTGGCGTTCGAGGGTTACCGCAACGACGACGTGCGCCGCTGGCTCGAGGGTTCGAAATACTTCAATACCAATATCTGGCAGTGGAATTCTGATGCCACTACAGCAGCAGAATACTACAAGCGCGTGCAAGACCCGGAGTTGCTCCATGTGTTCACTACCCGCAACTACCTCTGGCCTATTCCTACCGACGAGATGGTGAAGAACCCCAATCTGGTGCAGAACCCAGGCTATTGATCGTGAGAAGAGAAATGTGATAAACATATAACGAAAATGAAAATGGAAAAGATGACAAAATATTGGGCTCTTTTAGGCTGTCTGGTGATGGTGGTGTCTTTCTCCAGTTGTAAAGACGACGAGACTTCACTCACCGCCCCGGTCGACCTGAGTTACGAGCCGACGATGGGTGGCGCAATCATCAAGTTTACCGCACCCAAGAGCAACGACCTGCTCTATATCAAGGCTGCCTATACCAACTCTTTGGGAAAGGATGTCTACCGCACTACCAGCATCTATGACAACAAAATCGAGATCGATGGCCTGGCCGATGAGACGAAGACCTATCCCATCCGTGTGTCGGCTGTCGACAAGTGGGGGGGCGAGACAAACGCTACGGTCATCAATGTGCAGCCCGGACGCTCTTTCATCAATGTAATCAAAGACAACCTTGCCATCCATCCTATCTGTGGCGGCCTGGCCGTGACATGGGTGAATCCGGTAGGCACTGATATGCAGTTAGACGACATCACTGCCAATAGCGTGGCAAAGGTCGTGTATGTCGTTGTCGACTACACCGACGCGGATGGTGTGACGCGTACCCGTTACCTGAGCAGTAAGCAGAAGAATGCCAAGACCAATATCCGAAATATGTTTGCCGGCAACTACAAGGTGACGTACAGGGTGGAGGATGCCTCTGGCAACAGGACCGAACAGAGTTCACCCACGAGTATCGATGTGCCTGCCGAACAGGAGTCGTTGAAGTTCATCGAGCGCGAAGACCCCGCCAATGGCAGTTATAAGGAGTTTGTATGGACTCTTGTGCCGAGACTCACCACACTGCAGCCCGCATGGGAATACACCAACGAGTCTATTTTCGACGGTATCATCGACAGCAACACCAGCAACACCCAGAACTACTGCGGCACCGACTGCGACAACTCCAGCGTTACCTATGGGGCCTCCATCCCCTGGGACACCGACCAGGTTGACATCGTGATTGACATGCACCAGGTGGTGTCGATATCGCGCCTGAAGGCCTGGCAGCGTGCCTACACCTACGACAGCCAGCCCTACTCCGGCGCCAGCGGCCAGACAAGCGGTATTTCCGATGACTACTTCTACTATCAGCCACAGAACCTGAAGCGCTTCAAACTGTTCGGCTCGATGACGCTCGACGAAGAAGGCTGGTTCCTCATCAAGGACTGCGACATCTCCTCCAACTCCACGGCAGGCACACTGCCTATCTACTGGACCAACCCGTCGTATTTCGGACATGAGAATGTGTATATGCCTACCAATGAGAGTTACCAGTACGCTCTCGACGGCCACGAATGGGAACTGGATGCCATGACCGACTCCGTGCGCTACATCCGGGTTCGCATGGTGGAGAACTGGGACCTCTCCAAGCGCAATCTCGCAGGTATGTCCGAACTCAACCTCTACGGTTCAATCCTCATGTCACACGAGGAACTGGCTGCGAAGGAAGCCCAGGCTGCCAGCGCGCCCCGTAAAAGGAAGTAACAAGCAGAGAGTGAATTATAAAATACAACAATCCTATGAAACAACTGATATATACAATCGCCATTGGCTGCATGGTGCTCTTCACGGCTACCTCATGCAAGGACATGGACGACAATTACAGGGAGTATCTGGATAATGTACCGACTTACGCACCGGCGGTGAGAAACCTCAGGGCGGTGTCACCGGAGCCGGGCAACCTCACGCTGATGTGGGACATCGTCGATGACACACACCTCATCAAGTCGATGCGCATCGTGGTGAAGAAGACGGCTACCGACACGCGTACGATAGAGATTCCAGAGGTGGTCACTGAATACACGGTGACCGACCTCGAGTTGCAAGGCTATGAGTTCGAGGTGTTCACCATCGATGGGTTCGGCAATCTCTCCAAACCTGTGATAGAGACGTTTACCCCCATCCCTGGACGTGAATAGCATGCAGATGATGAAGACGTTGACGCATACCTCAGGAGGTTGGAGGAGAGCAGGGCTCTTCTCTGGCCTCCTTGTGGCCTTGTTCACCATGGTGGCATGCAATGAGTCCGTAGACGACGGACCAAAACCTGAGCCAAGTATCGTCACGTCGCTCTATATCACTGTGACGGGTGCCACCGTTCAGGCTCCCTATGGCAACGTCTATCTCTTCTATAGTGAGGAGACCAACCTCAATTATGCAGTAGGACGCGAGACCGACCGCTCGCTGATGCCCGACGGCAATAAGGCTCCTCTGGTCGACGTGAGCCGCCAGTATCATCCTGTGGTACGCTATGAGAAAGAGGGCAGACAGGTGGAGATTCATCCCGTGAGCGCGTATGGGTCGGCTGCCAATGGAAAACTCGACACCTACAGTTCTGTACGCTACAGTCAGATACGTTTCAACATCCCTGAACTGTCCACGGAGTATGGCACGGTAAAGAAGGGCAGTCTGGTGCTGGTCGTCATCGTGCTCAACGACCAGGTGTCGCAAACGTGGGTGGCTCATCCGCTGGAGTTGCGGCGTGACTACACGATACATGTGGCATTGCCCGACAACAAGACACCGACTTACGTGCCAGGCAGCGACCTCGGCATCAAGTGGTGGCAAGTTGAAGGCGAAGAATAATGTTTTTTAATAGAGAGTTTTATGAAGTTACGAATTTTGGCATATAGCCTCTTTTTCGCGCTGTCGCCTCTTGGGGCTGTAGCCCAACAGGGTATGGTCTATACCACCGATGGCACACGCTCCTATTCCCTCACCCCTATGGCATTGATGGGCGAGAAGAGCGACAACACTCGCAGCGCCATCTTGCTGAAACCCACGGAGACCTTCCAGACCATCGACGGTTTCGGCTTTGCCATCACCTATTCATCGAGTTACAACTTGCTGAAGATGAGCCAGGAAGACCGCACGCAGTTGTTGAAGAAGACCTTCTCTCCGACCGAAGGTTATGGCGTGTCGTATGTGCGAATCAGCATTGGCTGCAACGATTTCTCAAGCACCGAATACTCTCTCTGTGATGAGAAGGGACCGCAAGACGACCTGCTGCAGCATTTCCGACTCTATACCGATGAGACCGACTATGTGATACCCGTGCTGAAGGAGATTCTTGCTATCAATCCCGACCTGAAAATCATCGCTGCTCCCTGGACCAGTCCACGGTGGATGAAGGTCAACAGCCTCAGCGACCTCACAGCCCATAACAGTTGGACCGATGGCCATCTCTCTCCCAGTTACTACAAGACATATGCCGACTACTTCGTCAAGTTTATCGAGGCCATGCGTGCCGAGGGCATCAACATCTATGCGGTGAGTCCGCAGAATGAGCCTTTGAACCCCGGCAACTGTGCCTCGCTGTATATGCCATGGAATGAGGAGGCGGGTTTCGTGAAGCGAATGGCTACCGCTTTCAAGCAGGCTGGCCTCTCCACAAAGATTTATCTTTTCGATCACAATTACAATTACGACGGCAAGGAGAGCGAGTTGCATTATCCCGCCAAAATCTACAAACTGTATGAAGATGCTGAATTCGAGGGCAAGGAACTCGTTGTTGGCGCTGCCTATCACAACTATGGCGGCAATAGCGACGAGTTGAATGTCATCCACGACATGTATCCCGACAAGGAACTCATCTTCACCGAGGCATCGATAGGCACGTGGAACAACGGGCGTAACCTCGACTCGTCATTGGCCGACTGCATGGTGAATATCGGCCTGCATACCATGAACAAGCATTGCAGGGGCGCCATCGTGTGGAATTTCATGCTCGATATGCAGCGCGGACCGAATCTCGACGGTGGATGCCAGACTTGCTACGGAGCGATAGATATCCACAACGACTATAAGACTTACACCCTCAACTCTCATTACTATGTCATCTGCCACCTCTCGGCAGTGGTGCGCCCCGGCGCCATACGCATAGCCACTGAGGGCTGGTGGTATGAGGGCGTCACCTATACCGCTTTCCGCAATCCCGACGGGTCGCTCGCCGTGATACTCTACAATTCCAATAACAAGCAACTCAAGGTGAACATCGCCGACGGAGAGAACCGCTACAACCAGATTGTACTCCCACCGCGTGCTGCCGTGTCGGTGCTCATGAATACCGACCAGACCAGCAAACTTCAGACTTTGCGTCAGCCCACATCGGCCGACGATACTCACTACTATACGCTTAATGGCGTACGTACTGCCAAACCCTCCGCCCCGGGCATCTACATCTGCCAGGGAAGGAAGGAGGTCCGAAAATAAAACGATTAATCATACACATTTATCATTCACTTAAATCAACGCATTATGAAAAAATGGTTTACTCTAATGGGCGTAGCGATGGCTTTATTCGCTGGCGCCACAGCCGTGCAAGCACAGACCGAACTCGTCCTCGACGGCTCAAAAGGCTATGACGGCGTTTTGGTGAAGGGTCAAGACTATGTACTGCCCGGCACTGATGCTTCCTGGTATGTCATGCCCGACATCTTCACACACAAGTCGGGCGACGTGTGGACTTTCCAGGCTTATGGACAAGCAGAATATGCTTATTGGTTTTATGCCGACCCCGACAAGAAGTATGTGAAAGTAGAGTACAGACAAGTCGACGATGACCCGGAGTCGGCTTTCGCCAACTGGGACATCAACCGTGCTATCTATGTCAATGGAAGCAATTCCATCGGGTTCCCGACATTCAGTTCAAACCCCATCAACTGGCAAGGAGGAGCCGATGTGGCTGTTCCGCAGGTAGAGTCCAATGTTTACCGCCTCACTCTTGTCTTCGGCCAGCAACTCAGCGCCGAGGCTCAGGTCAACTTCAAGTTCTTCAAGGGAAAGAACTGGGGTGGCGACATCCTGCCTGGTACAGGCGATGGCAACATCTGGATGGAAGAGAACCCGTGGCTTTATATCGGAGGCCAGGACGGTGCCAGTGGCGACCAGGGCAACATCTACTCACAGAGCAACGCTTCTTTCGGCAACGGCGACAAACTGATTGTCACTGTGGATATGAACTACACACCGGGCAAGGTGACTGTTGATTATCAGGAGTATGTGCCTGCCGACTTCCCCACCTTCAATGGCACCAACATGACCAAGGTTGGAAACAACTATTACTATGAGGGTGCTTTCAGCAAGGGCGATGTCTTCACCCTCGGAAACACCTCTGTCGTAGAGATGGATATCGACAATGCTTATGTGGATGAGTTCGCTGCTACCAATCAGGGCGGCGGCAACTTCACCTTCAATGCCAACTCTGGCAACTACACCGTCTTGCTGATGCCTGCCTTCAACTACGTGAAGATATTCCCGGGCACCTATGAGGCACCGGGCACATTCGCCAGCGACAAGGCCATTTGGGTCATCGGCTCCAATATCGGACAGCCCTCGGCTGCTCTGAACAACTCCAACTGGAGCGCGGCGCTCAACAACAGCATCCCTGTGACACAGGTGGGTGAGAACATTTACAAGATAGCATTCACCTATGGACAGGAAATAACAGGTGTCAACTTCAAGTTCTTCGGACAGTATGGCTGGGGAATGGAATTCCACGGCGAAGACCTCGTCATGGAGCCCAACGACTACTTCTACATCAACACACCCGCAGGGGAGTGGACCTATGATGAGAATGGCAACGAAGTCTACCAGCGCGGTAGCGACGATGGCAATATCTTCTCCGGTCCCGTGGCTTTGGGCAAGGGCGATAAGGTGACCTTCACCATCGACCTCAACGGATTTGTCCCCAGCGAGCCTGAGAATGATATCCAGGGCGTTCCCGGAAAGGTCACCGTAGAGTTCAATGCCTCTGCCGCACCCAAACCCATGTTCAACGGCACAGAGATGACACCCAACGGCGACAACTACGTGATTGACGTGGAACTGAACAAGGGCGACGTGTTCACCGTCACTGCTCCCGACTTCAACATCGAGAATATCTACACCGATAAGCAGTTTGCTACCAACATGGGCGGCGGCAAGTTCCAGTTCAATGCCATCAGCGGCAAATATGCCATTGTACTGATGGAGGGCAAGAACAACCTGAAGATCATCCCGGGCACAATGGCTGCACCTGCAACCATCAATGAGGGCGGTCTTTGGATTATCGGCGAGGGTATCGGCCGTCCGTCGGTCAATACTGATGCTCCGGGTTGGAACACTGGTGCTATGGTCGACATCCCTGTGGCTCAGGTGGAGCCCAACATCTACCGCTACAGCGTCACCTGCGGTGTGGAGATGTGGGACAATTGGTGCAACTATAAGTTCTTCGGACAGCCCAACTGGGGCGTAGAGTTCGTGCCTGGCACCGACTATGCCATCACCACCGACAACCCGTACCTGCAGATTGGGGCAAGCGACGGCAATGTCACCTTCAAGGAGGGATGTGCCTTCGAATCGGGTAAGACCTACACCGTCACCATCGACTTCACCAATGGCCTGAATGCCGGTGTGATGACTGTCGAAGAGGGCGAAATCCTCGGCGTGAAGGATATAGAGACAGTGGAGCAGACCAACAACGCTGTTTACACCATCTCCGGCGTGCGTGTCAACAATCCCGCACAGCATGGTATCTATATTGTCAACGGTAAGAAGGTTGTAAAATAGTGAAACATTAATTTATCTGAAAAGAGCCGGGGCAACAGACGCCTCGGCTTTTTTCAGATAGATGTCACATGTGCTTCGCTTTGTCGCTGAGTCTTCTTGATAGCCAACTACTATCTTTTTCATGCAATATGTTAATAAACTGAGTTTTTTTATTTAATTTTGCAACGAAACTAATCCTTAGTTACTCTAAAAGATGAAAAAAACCTTTATCCTTTCCGCGCTTCTGGCTGTCGTCACGATGGCTATGGCACAAGACAGACTCTATGCCGATGAGTTTCCCCTCGGCGACGTGACACTCCTCAGTGGACCGCTGAAGAAAGCACGCGACCTGAACATCAAGACCTTGTTGCAGTACGACTGCGACCGTCTGCTGGCGCCCTACCGCAAGGAGGCGGGTCTCACCCCCAAGGCCAAGGCCTATCCCAACTGGGACGGCCTCGACGGTCATGTGGGCGGACATTACCTCACTGCTATGGCTATCAATGCCGCTACGGGTAGCGACGAGTGCCGCCAGCGAATGGAGTATATGCTCAGCGAATTGCAGGAATGTGCCGATGCCAACGTGAAGAACCATCCTGAGTGGGGTAGGGGATATGTGGGCGGTATGCCTGGCAGCGACCGCCTATGGTCTACATTCAAGAAGGGTGACTTCGGCACCTATTTCGGTTCGTGGGCACCTTTCTACAACCTCCACAAGATGTATGCCGGACTGCGCGACGCATGGGTCTATTGTGGCAACGAACAGGCAAAGAAACTCTTCCTGGGCTTCTGCGACTGGGCCATCGACCTCACCACCGGACTCTCCGACGAACAGATGGAACGGATGCTCGACAATGAGCATGGCGGCATGAACGAGGTGCTTGCCGATGCCTATGCCATCACCAAGGAGCAAAAATACCTCGACGTGGCACGGCGATTCTCGCACCGACGCCTGCTCACGCCAATGTCGCAGCGTCAAGACTGTCTCGACAATATGCACGCCAATACCCAGGTGCCTAAGGTGGTGGGCTTTGAGCGTATCTCCGAACTGAGTGGCGACGAAATCTACCACAACGCCAGTTCCTTCTTCTGGGATATCGTCACGGGCGAACGCTCGCTGGCTTTCGGAGGCGACAGCCGTCGTGAGCATTTCCCCAGCAAGGAGGCTTGCACCGACTTCATCAACGATATCGACGGCCCGGAGAGTTGCAACACCAACAACATGCTCAAACTCACCGAGAACCTGCACCGCCGCAACCCCGAGGCTCGTTTCGCCGACTTCTATGAGTTGGCTACGTTCAACCATATCCTCTCTACCCAGCATCCCGAGCATGGTGGATATGTGTATTTCACGCCTGCCCGTCCGCGCCACTACCGCAACTACTCCGCGCCCAACGAGGCGATGTGGTGCTGTGTGGGAACGGGTATGGAGAACCACGGCAAGTACGGGCAGTTCATCTATACGAAGAGGGGCGCTAGTCTCTTCGTCAACCTCTTTGTGGCTTCCGAACTCAATTGGAAGGAAAAGAACGTGGTGCTGCGCCAGGAGACAGACTTCCCCTATGGCGAGTCGAGCCGCATCACGGTGGCACAAGGCAAAGGGGAGTTTCAACTGCTCGTGCGCTACCCAGGATGGGTGAAGCCGGGAGAGTTTGGTGTAAAGGTGAACGGAAAACCGGTCGACATCGTCACGGGTCCGTCATCGTATGTCGCCATCCAGCGCAAGTGGAAGAAGGGCGATGTGGTGGAACTGACATTCCCCATGCACAACAGCGTGAAATACTTGCCCAACGTGCCGCAGTACATCGCACTCATGCATGGCCCCATCCTCCTCGGCATGAAGACGGGCACGGAGGACCTGGCACACCTCATCGCCGATGACAGCCGCTTCGGACAGTATGCCAGTGGAAGGAAACTGCCCATCAACGAGGCACCCATCCTCATCAACGACCATATCGACGATATCGCCAACCAGTTGCAGCCAGTAGCCGGCAAACCTCTCCACTACACGCTTTCTACAAGGATGGAGAACCCCATCCACAACGAGATACAGCCGTTCTTCGAGATTCATGACGCTCGCTACATGATGTACTGGCTGGCTCTCTCCGAGAAAAACTACCGAGGATATCTCGACGGATTGGCACGCGAGGAACAGGAGCGTCAGGCTCTCGAGGCGCGCACGGTCGACAAGGTGCAGCCGGGGGAGCAACAGCCCGAGACCGACCACAAGATGGAGACCGACCGCTCGTATACCGGCAATTCCAACGATGTGTTCTACCGTGACGCCAGCGACGGACATTATTTCAGTTACCTGATGCAGACCAACGGCCTGACCGACCTTAGCCTGCGGCTGAAATACTGGGGTGTGGGCGAGTGGAAGACCCATGAGTTCGACATCTTCGTCGACGACGTCCTCATCCAGTCGGTAAACAACACGGGGAAATACCGCATTTCGGAGTTCAAGTACGAAACCTATCCTATCCCCGCCGACCTGCTCAAGGGCAAGTCGCAGGTGCGTGTGAAGTTTGTTGCCAAACCACGCAAGCAGATAGGAGAAATCTACGAAGTGAGGTTGGTGAAAAACTAACCCACAGTTTCTCGAAAACACAATGAAGGGGTGCTCATTTTTTGAGCACCCCTTCATCGCGCCTAGCAGTTTCTCTGTCCCGTTTGTTGCTGTATCACAGCAACCCACAGCCCTTCAGCCTCCCCTGTACATACCTCACACTCGCCTCATACTCCTCGTCGGTGGTGAGGTGCTCTATAATCATAGGCATATGTGGATTCTCGGCGGTAGCCAACCGGGCATACCGTTCTATGTCCAACGTGCCCTCGCCACAGGCACACTCCTGAAGTTGGAAGGTATACTCTTGTTTCAGTAGGATGTCTTTCAGGTGGCAACTCACTATCGTTCCATGTAGTTTCTGGAAACACTCCTCCAGGAACTCATCATTGTAAAAGTATCTTCTCGGCGAGGTAATCATATTCACCACATCGAGATGGGTGCCAAACTCCGCCCGGTCTACATCCTCTATCAGGCGCAGATACTCATCAGGACTGCTGGGTATCATCCATGGCATGGACTCTATGCAGAATTTGGCGTGCACCGGGCGGACGGCGTCGATGACCTGCCGTATCATCCCTACGGCCATGTCCCACAGTTCCTTGCTGAAGTTGTCGCGGTATCCGCCGTCCCACCGTGCACCGTAGGGCGTTCCCACCACATTCACGCAGCAGGCGGCCCCTATGGCATCAGCCATGCGGAGTTGGCGGATGGCATAGGCTATCCAGCGTTTCCGTTCATCGGGGTCGGCAGCCAAGGTGTTGCGCCACACCCCCACTTCGGCTATCGTGAGACCGGCCTCGTCGGCTGCCTTCTTATACGCCATGATGGTCTCCTCGCCGTCGTCACAGCACACGGGGAATACCACGGTCTTCAGTCCGAGCGCCTTGTGCTTGTTGGCCCACTCTTCAGGAGAGCCATGCTCCAATGATGATGAAATGCCCAGATACATCAGAACGCCCTCCTGTGAATGACCGTCGCGTCCATCTTGTCCAGCGTGCTCACACCGGTGCGTGCCATCACCCCTGCCAGTTCGGCGGTCATCTCGTCTATCCGTTGGGCTACCGCCTCTGCCCCGTTTTTGAGCAACGGCATCAGATGCCTGCCCACCGATACTGCCTTGGCACCGAGGGCGAGGCACTTATATGCGTCCATCCCACTCTCTATGCCACAGTCTACGAACACCGGCACGCTTCCACCAGTGGCCGACAGGATGTCCTGCAGCACCATCAGTGGGGGCACGGCATATTGTATCATGCCGTGATGGTGCGACACCACCATGCCCGCACATCCTGCCTTGAGGCACTTCTCGGCATCGCGCGTACTGATCACGCCTTTCACGATAAACGGCACACCGGCTGCCTGCACGAAGTCGGCCAGTTCCTCTGTGGACTTTGCTTTCATGGGCAGCCCGAACACGTTGTCATAACTTCCCTCTGAGTTGAAGGCGTGGTCGATGTCCATTCCCACAGCCATGCAGCCCACCTTCACGGCATGTTCTATCTTGCGCAGCACCATTTTGTTGTCGGCATGGGGCTTGATGATTTTGATGGTTCTGGCCCCAGTAGCCACAATCTCCTCCAGTTCGGCTTCACTGCCCATTCCCACCCAGTGCACTGCTCCGCTTTGAGCGGCAGCCTGGGCATATACCGTCATCCCGTTCGGTGCGGTATGGTGCAGGTGCGACAGTGCGGCGGTCATGATTGGGGTGCGGAATGGCTCTCCAAACAGCGTCATCTCTGTAGAAGGGATGACAGCGTCCAGATATCTGGTCTCAATCAACAGAGAGTCAAAATAGTCTCTCGTTATCTTGTCAGAATTGGATGTTAGTTGCATATCTTCAATCTTCAATTTTCAATTTTCAATTTTCAATCGGCCTTTGGCCGTAACTGCTTCATTGATTTCATCCATTTTTTCGTCAGTCAGTTCATATTTGCCTATGACGTAGATAGCCAGCACGAACAGGGCTGCGGGAATGAGGGTGACGAGCCATAGGATGCCTTGCTCTGCCATTGGAGTCTGGGCAGATTCTCCTGCCTTGAATCCCACCCATGCCAGAACCAGTCCGGGAATGACACCGCCAAGTGCCATGCCTGCCTTCATGAAAATGCATATCAGTGCGTTCACTATGCCTGCCACACGCCGTCCCGACGCATACTCGCTGTAGGTCACCACCTCTGGCACGAGCGCCCACATATAGCCGGTGGCCACGAGCACGCCCACACTTTTCACAAACTGCACCACGAAGATGAGCGTGGTACAAGCCCTGAGCGACGGTATAGACACTATCAGGTACATCAGCACCATGGCTGCTATGGCTATTCCCAGAAACATACGGAACATCCCGTTCTTGCCTATCCTTCGCTTGATGGCGGGAACCATAGGCAGGAAGATGAATGCGGGAATGGTGCCGAGCCACATAAACACCGTGGTCATAAACGGCGTGGCATGCATATTGAAGGTCATGAAATAGGAGTCTGCCGCATTGCTGATGCTCATGGTGGTGAAGGCAATGATGAAGAAGCACGACAGCACCCTGAGCGGACGGTTTCTCACCAGTTCCATCCAGAGGTCGCTCACCTTCACTCCCGCGGTCTCGCTCTTGTCCATCACGATGCGCTCCTTGCTCTCAAAGAAAGCGACGAGGAGCAGCGCCAGTCCGGTCAGCGCGAAGATGCTCATGGTGATAAACCACGCCCGGCCTGCTTCTGGGGTGTTGTATACCGCCTCCATCTCGCCGGTCTGTTCGTTGAGCACCTTGGGGGCGAAGAGCACAATCACAAGCGGAAGGGTCTTGATAATCAGTCCCGCCAGGTTGGCCATCACCATGCGCACACTGGTGAGGATGGTGATTTCATCGGTATCGCGCGTGAGCGAGGAACCCAGTGCCCCGTAGGGAACATTAATCAGCGTGAAGCACATGCTCAGTCCCACGTAGGTCACATAGGCATAGAGCAGCGACCCGCTGAACCCGTTCCAGAAACACAGCATGGCGAAGGCGGCAAGGGGCACACCGCCCATGACGAGCCAGGAGCGGTATTTGCCCCAGCGGGGGTGTGACTTGTCGACAAACGCACCTACCATGGGGTCCCATATCACATCGATGATACGCACCACGAGAAACATCACTGCTACCACGGCAGAGTCCAACCCGTATACGTTGTTGTAAAAAAACAACAACCAGATGCTAACGGTTTGGTAAATCAGGTTCTGGGCGAGGTCGCCCGAACAGAATCCTATGCGTTCTCTCCAAGAGAGTTTGTAATATCCGTTGATGGCATTATCCATGTGTCGAATGGGTAAGGGGATTGATGAGGGTAAAAAGTGGCCGAAAAAGTTTATCGTGACAAAGATAAACATAAATAGACACATATTTCCATAATGGCAAAAAAATCTTATTGCTAAGGTAAAAAATCCACCTTGTTATAGGTATGTATAATTCCCTCCCTTATATCTTTTTGAGCAAAATCCTCATAAATAATGATTGTGTATTTGGAACGGATGTTGTAATTTTGCAACCGAAATTAAAAGACGCATTGTTTATGTGGAAGAAATTGTTTGTATTTTCCTTGGTGCTCTCACTCGTACTGCAGGCATACGCCCAAAAGCAGGATGACATGAGGAGTGCCGTGGAATACCTGGCTTCACAAGAACTTGGGGGCAGGTTTCCTGCCACTGCCGGCGACACCCTCGCTTCCGAGTTTATCGCAGGCAAACTTCGTGGCATGAAACTCAAGCCTGTGGTCAGGGGAAAGAAGAAAAAGGGCTTCTATCATGACTTCACCTTCCAGAAGAAAGAAAAGACAATGACCACCCATAACATCATCGCCGTTATTCCGGGAAAAGACAAGCGCCTCAAACACGAATATATCGTCGTGGGGTCGCATTACGACCATCTGGGCCTGGGTGGCAAAGGATCGGGCTCCCGCCGTCCCGACACCGTGGCGGTGCATCCCGGTGCCGACGATAATGCCAGCGGCGATGCCGTGGTTCTTGAATTGGTCAGGCATTTCAAGAAGGTTCGTTCGCCACGTAGTATCATCTTCGCGTTCTTCGGTGCCGAGGAACAAGGACTGGTGGGCTCAAAGCATTTTGTGGAATGGATGAGGCAGGTAGACAACCGACGCATCAACCTCCCCTCCGACTTGAAGGGTATTGTGGCGATGGTGAACCTTGACATGGTAGGACGAATGCGCGACAATGCCTTGAGCGTGTCGGGCACAGGCACAAGCAGCGAATTCAAGACAATGGTGGAGCAAGTGGCGGAACAGACCAACCTGCATGTCTCCTGCACGCCCGATGGCTATGGGCCAAGCGACCATGCATCGTTCGTGGCTGCCGACATCCCTGTCCTCTATCTCACGACAGGTGGACATCTGGAATACCATACCCCAGGCGATATTCCTTCCACATTGAATTATGATGGCATGCAGCAGACCTTGGAGTACACCACAGAACTGATTACACGTCTGGCAAGCATGCCTCAAACACCGGATTTTATCAATGTACCGGGCGGCAGCGCCATGAAGCATGCCAAGTTTAAGGTTACTTTGGGGCTTATGCCTGATGTCACGGGGGCTAGCACCACTCCGGGACTTCGTGCCGACATCGTGGTGGCAGGAAAACCCGCGCATGCTGCCGGCATCAAGAGTGGTGATATCATCCAGGAGATTGACGGTAAGCCTGTCAAGGACATCAATGAATACATGGAGCGCTTGTCGGAACTTCAGGCCGGAACCACGATTCCCGTGAAAGTTCTTCGTGGTGAAGAGATCCTGACGTTTCAGGTTCATCTAACCCCTGCAGAGAAATGAAAAAATCAATATGTTGGCTTTTAGCCGTTGTCATCACACTGGTGCTGAGTGTCTACCAGCGCATGACGGGCCCCACTCATCCCAAGAGTGTAACCGTGGAACTGAATGGAAACAGTTACAAGATGAAATTGCCTCGTAGCGGGGTGCGCCACGATGAGATAGTGACGTTGAAGGGTGTACCGTCGAATACGCAGGCACAGATACACTACCGCCGATATCCGTCGGCAAACGACTACACCACCGAGGATTTCCAATGGAAAAACGGCGAGTGGCAGGCAGCATTGCCGGTACAGCCTGTAGCCGGGAAATTGCAGTATTACATCACCGTTGGAGGAAAGGACTATCTTGCAGAAGAACCGCTCCTGATACGTTTCCGCAATGATGTTCCTGCCGCTATTCTGGTGCCACATATCTTGTTGATGTTTGCTGCCATGCTGTTTGCTGTCTATACCTTCTTTTTGGTGATTTCAGGCAAGGCATACGGCAGGTGGCTGAAAATCACTGTGGCAACGCTCTTTGTCGGCGGTTTCATCCTCGGACCGCTTGTGCAGCATGCGGCATTCGGACCTTGGTGGACGGGATTCCCGTTAGGGACAGACCTCACCGACAACAAGACTCTCCTGGCCTTCCTGTTCTTCCTGGTAGCCCTTGCCACTTCGAAGTGGAAGTACAACAAATGGGTTGTCTGCCTGGCTGTGCTGTTCATGGTAGCCATCTTCAGTATCCCGCATAGCACATTCGGGTCAGAGTATGACTACACCACCCAGCAGTTGGGAACGGAAAAGATGAAAGATTAAAAATCAAAGTTTAAGATTAAATAAATTGAAACGATGAAAACAATGAAGTTATTGATGACCCTGACATTGGCCGCAGTGGCCTTAGTGTTTGGCGTGTGCTCATGTGGAAGCGACGACGATGAGCCTGAAGTGGCTGTAGCCGCACAGGTGGCAGGTTCTTATACTGGCGAAGAGGTCATGACGGTCATGGGAGAACCCGACCAAGGCACCAAGACATTCGTGTTTGCCAAAGCCACAGACACGTCTGTAGACATGACCATTCCCGAATATGGTGAGGGTATGATGTCTCTTCCTGCTCTTCCCGTGAAGAACATCATGCTGACCAAGAAAGACAATACCATTACGGGAAGACTCGCTTCCTACGAGGGAAAAGTGACCAATTCCGATGGGTCAGAGAAAGCATATTCCGTGAGTGATGTAACTGTCATCTTCAACGACAATAGGGTGGTGGTGACCTTTACTATGAAATACGGCAATATGCCATTTGCCTTCGCAGGACAATTTACAGGTATAAAGAAGTAAAGCGTGACAGCATTTCGTTTGGGCAGACTCACTCATTCCATTCTCGCCGGCATGGCTTTGTCCATGCTGGCTATTGGTATGTCTGCTCAAACGCTTACTCCCTCCGCCATCCGCGACACGGTAGAACTTGAACCCGTTGTCGTGACGGCTTCGCTCTCGCCGAAAGCGCTCAAGGACGTCCCTGTTGTCACGCGCCTGATCACTCTCCACGACATCAAGATAACTGATGCCACCAATATCCAGGATATGCTCACGCAGGAGATTCCGGGACTGGAGTTCGGCTTTGCCATGAGCCAGGAGACATCGCTCAATATGAGCGGTTTTGGGGGCAATGCCGTGCTCTTCCTTGTCGATGGCGAGCGCATGGCAGGAGAGACCATGGACAATGTCGACTACAACCGGATGAATCTCGACAATGTAGGACGTATAGAGATTGTGAAGGGGGCTTCTTCGGCTCTCTACGGTTCAAATGCCGTGGGAGGTGTGGTGAATATCATCAGCCGTGAAAACCTGGAGCCATGGACTGCCAATGTGAACTCTCGATACCACACCCTCGGGCATGAATGGCGCAATGGTGCCAGTTTCTCTTTCAACACAAAGAGATGGAACGTCCAGACGAGTTTCCAGCATACAAAGATTGACCCCATTGACCTGCCTAAGGCTTACTCTTCCGAAGAGATTGCCATCGAACTGATGAAGAAGGCGCAAGGCCTGCCCTATGATGAGTCGGTACTGAATGATGACTCCAACATCAGCCGTCTTTACGGACAGAAGACCTACAACGTGAAGGAGCGAGTCACATGGCGCGCCACCGACCGCCTTACCCTCATCGGACGTGGCAGTTATTTCTTCCGCACCAGCGAGCGAGATACGCACGACTATCATTTCAATGGTTACAGCGCGGGAATAAAGGGCAGGTATGATTGGAACAACGACCGACGTCTCGAACTGTCATACGCCTTCGACCAGTACGACAAGGCCAACTTCCTGCCCGACGGCACACGTACCCATGACCATGATTACAGCAATCAGCAGCATGTCGTTCATGCGCTGTTCAGCCATTCGTTTGGCAACAACAGCCTTATCCTTGGAGCCGACTACATGCACGACTATCTCACGACATACCAGTTCATCGACAATACGAGCCATGCACAGAACAATATCGACGGCTATGCACAGTTCGACTGGAACATCTCTCCGCAACTGAATATCGTGGGTAGTGTCAGATACGATTATTTCTCTGCTTCTGCACAGAAGGCTTTTACCGAACGACTCGCCGTGGTCTACAAACTGCCGTGGATAACCTTCCGCGCTAATTATGCCAGCGGCTTCCGGGCCCCTACGCTCAAGGAGATGTATATGCACTTCGACATGGGCAATATGGGGTATATGCTCATCGGAAGTCCTGACCTGGAACCGGAGAAGAGTCACAATTTTAATGTCGCCTTTGAGCGGACCAATCGCATTAGAAACAGCGGGTTCCTCGACGGACGGTATAACTTCACCATCATGGGCTATTGCAATGTCTTCGACAAGCGCATCACCACTGTCGACGGTCCTGCATACGAGGGTATGGAAAGTGCGCTCTACTGCAACGAGGACGGTGTGACGGTATGGGGCGTGGATGTCAGCCTTGGCCACATCTGGGATAACGGGTTGTCGTTCAGACTCAATTATTCATGGATGCATGAAACGGGCAATGTCTATTTCTCGCAGTTCAATCAGCCCCGCACACACTCCATGACATGGCGGTGGGGATACAGCCATCGCTTTTCTCGCCACTATGCTCTCGATGCGGCACTCTCGGGGCGCAGTTTCGGAAAACCACAGTCTGGCCGCAAGGATGTAGACCAGGGCTATACCATCTGGAAACTGATGCTCCAGCACCATATCTGGCGTGGCGTGAATCTCAACACAGCCGTCGACAACCTCTTCAATTACAAGCCTAAGTCATATTATTATTCCTCTCCGCTGACAACAGGCACATCCGTCAGCATAGGCCTGTCCGTCGACTTAGACAAAATCCTGTAAACAGGCCTCCGCCTGGCAGAATAAACAGGAAAAGATTAAAGAAAAATAATAAAAGATGGCACTGTGCTCGCCCGATTCAAATCCTTCGGCCGATTTCGGCCGAAGGCTCTCACAATGATTCTTAATATACCCCCGTCATCGTGATTCATGTCGAAGTCAAAGTTATTCGAACATGCTTCTTTCTATTTCCATGATACGGGAGATGTCGAAATACATCTTTTTATCCGTGTAGTATTGGCTCGTTTCTTTCAGTTCGAAGACATCGTATTTGCCAGTGAAAGATTGCCTTTCTATTTCCCAGATGTTGAGATAATAACGCATAAACAGGTATTCGTCGGAAACGGCTGTCACGGCAAAAGGCAGTTTCTCCGTCCCTGCTCCTGTGGAGGCAATGGTGTTGAAAATCCTGCTCATGCGGTTGAAATAAATCTGTCCTTCTTCCTTGCTCACGTCATAATGGTGGGTAGAGTCTTTCAACATCCTGGTGATGGCAAACGCCGCGTTGGAGAGCGATTTCAAACTCACCGGGTTTTTCTTCAGCGTTTCCTTGGCCTTGGCTAAACATTCCTCATATTTTCCTTCTCTCATCAGATTGTCTTGGTCGATACAGTCTGTCATTTCAGTGTTTGGCGTGAGGTATGACTGCCCGTAGTATGCCAACACGCGTTCGTTCCATGTCATGGTGGTGTCGATTTTGTCTGCCGACAGCCTTGCGACAAGGTCTCTGATGCGTTGCGGGTCGTTGTCGGCCACTTTTTTCACTTCTTTCCAGTCTACAGGCTTGATTTGCCTAACAATCTGCGCATGGGTGGTCAGCGCCAGTGAGCAGCATACAAAAATAAAGGTCAATGCTATTTTTCTCATAACGATTTAAGTTGATTGTTTCTCCGCAAGCGACGGCTGTGCCAAAGCAGGCCCTTCTCCGCAGGCGGCTGTGTCAGCATCACAAAGCAGGCCCTTCTCCGCAGGCGACGGCTGTGCCGTCGCAAAGTTTCTCCTCCCCTAAGATCACAGCGCAAACTCAGCAGTGATGCCCCACTTAATCATATTGCCCGTGCTTGATTTCTCCATCGACTTGTACCAGTCGGCATGCAAACGGGCGTAATGCTTGCCCACCGGCATCTGAACGCCGGCGCCGAGATACAAGCCAAAGAATGCCGTGTTTTCCCATTCCAAGTCCACTATCTTTTTAGAAGTATAGTACCTTGATTCCTTGTTCCCTAAATGCAGCACATAGTATCCGCCTCCACGGACAAGAGGCTGGATGCGCCCTTTGCCAAAGCGCTTCACTATACCTATAGTGGCTGTCACCCTGCTCCTTTCATATACCGTATGCGAAGGCTCCACACCTCCACGAACCACAACATCATGCTCGAATTTCGTTTTGGGAGTATACGAAATGCCAATTTCCATGCTGCCGCCCTTCATCACTCGGTCTATCTCTGTCTCTACGCCAATTCCAAATTCGAATGCGCCGCCATGGTAACTCTCATCCGGCAAGTCTTGATTTACCGTCCTCTCCGACGCATAGTAGGCAAAACCCGCGAATGCCTTGAAATGCGTTTTCGACCTGTCGGTTTTCTCGTTGTATTCATACACCACACACGAACTGCCGTCGGTACATACGTCGTTGTGATAGTCGCGTACAACCTGTACAAGTTGTTTCCTCGTCATGTCGCTCCCGGTCATTTCTGCCGCGGCTTTCCATGAGTCCTGCAGCAGTATCTTCACTTTGCCGTATTGTTCCTTCTTCTCTTCCAGTTTATCCTTTTCGTCTTGTAGAGTTGATGAAGACAGAAATGCCCTGTTGGTCAGTTGTGCCATCTCACCGTCCTCACGCTCAAAGAAAAAGTATTCGTCGCGGTCGTATGCCACACAGTATAGATTCATCTTGCCTTGAACCATGAATTCTGCGAAATACAATTGTGGGTCGCCAAAGAGTGACAGTCGGCGCGTGACAAAATATTTCCCGTTGTTGTCGAACCTGAAACCCTCTATGTCTCCTGGCTTGTATGTGGTGCTTACGTTTCCTCCATTGGCCCAGAACACACATTGTCTTGAAAGGCTTTCGTTGGTACGGAAGTCGATGTTGCCTCTTACGGTATCACCGTTGTTGGTGATGATGTATCCTGGTTGGGGATTTGTCTGGGCTATTGTCGCTGTGGCAAAAAGTGTCAACAAGCCGAGAAGAATCATCTTTTTCATTGTTCTGTCAGTTTTATAGTATATAATACAGTCGGTTTTATTCTATTGTGTTTTTTTCAGCACCAGTTTGCGGGCAAAGATCTCTCCCATTTTCTTCTCAAACTGATAATATTTCTCTGCGGTGTCGGGATATATGCCGCGGCGGATGAAATAGTCGTTGGTAATGGTGATGGTGCTTTTGTCCACAGAAACGGAAGAGGAGAAATCAACGAAAGGCAATGACGTGGATGTGCTCTCAGGAACACTCTCCACGGTGTAGCCCTTGGGAATGGTGAACACGATGGTTTCCGTGTTTCGTGAACCATGGGCAACATACAATTCGCTGGCAAGGTGGCTGTCGGAAGCGGGCGTGAAGTTCTTGTGCAGCAGATTGGTAGGCACGAAGATGCGCGAACCGGTAACACTGGCATACTTCAGACTGTGGGCCGTGAGGTGGTATTTGAGAGATGGCGTGCCGTAAGGCTGCGAGGCATCGTCGACGGCTACGGACTGAATCTCGGCCTGTGGCAAATGATAGATGGAGAACATCACCTTCCGAAGGTCGTTGTCGTCGAGCGTGGCAATGGATTTCATCCCCACATAGCGATGGTAACGGAAGTCCTCGTCGATGGTGATGTCGGCAGACCCATCGGCCGACAGGGCTACTCGTGCTTCTGTCGTGTTGACATTGAACGAGTCGGGATATTCGGGCAGGGTCACCAACTTCCCTCCTTGGGCGGAAATCTCCAGGGCCTCATGCCCGGAAATGTCGTCGTGCACATAACCGAGAGGCAAATGGGGGTTGGTACACTCCAGCCACAGGGTGTCGGCAGACAAAGGCACCTCGAGAATCATGTGGTTCATCTGCTGGAAATTGGGGAAGTCGGGAAGCAACTTCTCTTCCCTCGTGCTGATGGCGACACAATGGCTTGGGATGCCTGCTTCGGCAAGAAGGGCCATCATGTAGTTGCTCAACGCCTTGCAGTCGCCGAAGCCTTGGCGCCAGACCTCGGAAGCAGTCATGGGCTGGTAGCCGCCGATTCCAAGTTGGATGCTCACATACCTCGTGCTCTCTTCGAGAAACTTGTAGAGGGTAGCCACCTTCTCCTTGTCGGTGGCGCAGCCGGCTGTGAGTTGGCGCACCTTTGCCTTGGCTTCTTCTGGCAACACGCCGCGGTCGGAGAAAAGCGACTGTTCCCATGTCCCCAGGTCTTTCCACGACAAAAGGCTTCCTGTAGTGTTGAAATACGTGAATTGTGTCGGCGCGAAATACACTTTGGGGGCGATTTCACTTAACGGGAGTCCGTATTTCGAGTTCCATACCGCCTTGATGCTGTCGAGTTGGAAGTGCAGGCTGGTCTTGCCGTCACGGCTGGTCTTCGATGGAGCGACCGATGAGTGGACCACTTTGTAGCGTAAGGGGTAGTCGGAGGGGTAAGTGATGTCGTAGGTGGCTTTCTCCACCTCGGTATTGTAGTTGTCGAGGGGGGCGAAGATAGGGAAAGAGACATTGTTGCGCTTGAAGTTGACTTTCAGGTCGCACACCGCCACAATAGGATAGGATGGTGGGGTCACGTCGAGATACAGCATGTAGCCGTCGGCTGCCAGACCCTCGGAGAATTCGGTTCGCGTCAGGTCTTTCTGCTTGAATGTGCGGAGCAATTGGCCCGATGCGTCAGAGAGCGTGAGTTGGAACTTCTCCAAAGACATGTCGTTGCTCATATAGATGGAGAAATTGGCATGATGCGCTCCGTTGGCATTCTTGATGAGCACTGCACGGTGCTTCGCAAACGAGAATGCTGTCTCGTTGGTGATGTCCACCGTGTTGCTTTCCTCCTGCACTACGGCATTGGTGCTCTGGCCATGCATGGGCGTCGCCCATAATGCAGAAACCAACAGGGTCAGTATCAGTACTTTTCGTGTAAACAACATGTCAACTCTTCTTGAGTACCACCATCTCGTTGTTCTTTTCCACTATGGAGTCATATATCTGTCGGAGAATGTCATACTCTTCTGGCAAGAACAGGGTCTTGTTCACAGAGAAACGGCATTGCATAACCAGTTTTTCTCCTTGTAAGACATAATTCACACGCAGACTGAGCATCTTGTCGTCGGTGGTGAGGCTGACGGGCTGGGGCATCTCTTCCACCTCATAGCCCTCGGGCAGACTCAGTGTCGTGACCATGCTCACCGAATACTTGTATGGGTATTCCACAGGAAGGATGCGGGTGACAGCCTTGAACGGCGACTCGCTCATCATCGGGATGACAAAGGGATTGACATAGATGTGGGAGCCGTCGGCTTCTACTTTCTTGGTAAAGGAAATCCGCTCCGTGGCCATGGGGAGGAATGCCTCACGGTTGTCGATGGCGTATTCGGTGATGGTGATGCCGTCGCGCTCGGCCATTTTGTTGACATACGACAGGCTGTCGTCGGCTTCTCGGAAGTCGCTTTTCAACGATGCCGAGAGGTTGCCCTTCATCTGTGAGTTGCAGGTGCCCTTGATGTTGCCTTCGGCATCAAGCGTGCTTTCTACGATGACATTGGCCTTGGAGGCTTCGAGTGTCTGAAGGTTGAGCCAGTTGCCCTTGCCGTCGTCGGAGAGCAGGAGGGCTTGTTCGGTAAGAAGCAACGGTGGGAGCACGTCGACATATCCGTCCTCGGCAGAGGCATCTATGAAATGGACGCTCTGCCCGTCGACTACTCCAACAACAAGCGTGTTGAGATGGTTCAACGATGGATGGGAAAAGGGCAGACGACCCTTTGTGCGACGGCTCATCACCACGGGGCGGGCATCGAGACCTGCCTCACGATAGGCGCTGAGAAGGATGAAGTTGAGGTCGGCATTGCTGCCGGTGCCGTCTTTGATGGTTTTCGATGCCGACTCAGCGAAAAGCCTGTAGTCGCCATTCCATTTCAGGCGGCTTTTCAAGGCGGTGTAGATGGCTGCCATCTTCTTCACCACATCGGTCTCTTTTTCCGCTCCGCTCGATGCCACAAGATCCTTGATGGGACAAGCGCGCTTGATACGCTTGCCGAAGTCTTCATCGGCCATGAGGAGCCGACCGATTTCCTCCCATGAGGTGGTGTAGTCTTTGTAGAGCGCGCCTGGCACTTCCAGACCACGCAGTTCGGCAGATACTTTCTTGCAATAGTCGAGAGGACAGAAAACATAGGAGTCCGACTTCATCGCAGGGAGATCGCGGCCTATAAACTCATATCTCGTGCCATTGCAGGTGAGTGCGTCGCCGTTGCCATCTACAAAGCGAAGGCTTTCTTCCTCTATCTTGTTCTCGGTGGCCACAATGCCGCTTTCGTCGATGTTGAATCTGAAATACTCGGGAATGAGCAGGTTGTAGTAGGTGTAGGCCACGGGGATTTCTGTCTGAGCCACCCATGTGTCGATGTAGAAATAGTAGTTGCTCTCTTTCTTGTATTGGTATTCCACCACGGTGCCTTCTTTCGCTTGGGGAATGGAGAATTTCATGAGCATGTGACTCTTGTCTATCCTCTCACGCGAAATGTTGTTGTTCTCCATCTTCGTCTTCACCGTCTTGCCGTTCTCCATGTTGTAAGACCATGCTTTCAAGCCACTGATGGTCTCTTGCATCGACTTGTCCTGCGGATTGTCGATATAGGGTATTTCTACATCGGCATATTCCTTGCCTTCGGGCTTGAGAATCTTGATGCGTGTCTTCACCTCGGTATATAACTTGAAGTCTCCAGCCAGAATGTCATACCATACGCGCGTGCTCTGGTAGAGGATGACGGCTGGTGCCGACTCATCAGGAGCATAGGTCGTCATGGTCAGTTCCTCATTGGAGGGACTCCCGAATTTGAAATTGGGGTTTTGCGCCATGAGAACCGTTGAAAAGGCCATGCCCAAAACAAATAGCATTAGGCTGCGTTTCTGTGTATTAGTCTTCATTTTCATTTATTTTTGTATGTTATAATTCAGGTTTGTATAGTAATGGTTCACAAAAATAGATTTTTATGTCAATATAACGAAGATTGTAACCGAATATTTTGTAATTGGTCTCGCAATCGCAATTATTCTGCTTTCCACTCCCCGTCAACATAAGTGATTATGGGCGTCTCGGCAACCACACGGTCTTGAGAGCACTTGGCAAATGCCTTCCAGTAATCTCCCTCGGATGGAACCTGCGAGGGGCTTAATTCCCAAATAAAATCGCCTATATAGTGTGAGCCACCTTTACTAATTTCTTTACCTTCCTTGTTGAAATATTGATAAGCGACACCTACAGTATGAAGAGTAGCGTCCATTTCCTCTAAATCATGAACTTTCACCAGCAACTTGTTGTTCTCTCCCCGACCGATAAATTCAATATTTACTCCTGAAGTCGTAAAAGACTTGGTTTGCTTGGAATATATTCCTGTATTTTTCTTATTGTAAAGCAAAGTATAGTAATAGGTACGAGAGGGCTCCAATCCGAACACACGAAAACCGTCCTCCTCCTCCGACATAGTATAACTCAGTATCATATAAGAAGACATAATGAATTTGTCTTCAATGTTTACTTCCAACTCAATATGACGGTATCTGTATTTTTTATCGAACGGCAAAAAGGCTGTTGTGCTTTTTATGTCCTGCATAGAAGGAAGATTATCTATCGCCTGAATCAATGCATCTTCATATTCATCTTCATTTTCATCATCCTTACATGATACAAAAGTCTGTCCAAGGAGGATGAGGAAAAGAATGAAGATACAAGTGCTTTCTGCTTTCATCATGTTCCTAAGTTTTTATAGTTGTTTGAAAGTCTACGTGTATTATTATGGTTCTGTCGGCAAATAAATGAAAATTTACACCAATATCCCTGCTTTGCTTTTTGTTACTTTACAACGACTTTCTTAGTAGTGCCGTCGCTCATCTTGACAACGATGACACCTCTATCAGACAGACTCGTGCGGCGGCCATTTAGGTCGTAGCATTCTGTGATTGTTGGCTGTTGTGCAACTGTTGGGGTTGTGATTCCTGTTGGTGTCGGATCGCTGTCTGTCAGTGCCACGATGTTAGGAAATTCATTCCATTGTTCCGCATTGCTGAAAGCATCTACAGAACTGGCGGGCACATGTAGTGTTGCCTTGCGGTAAGTATCTTGAAAGATGCCACTGCCTATTTCTGGCAATTGTTCTGCATAGCAGTACATGTCTGTCAAACCGCAACGTATGAAAGCATAATCATCGATGGTTGTGATGGTGCTGGGTAAGATAATGGTGGCAAGTTTGTTGCAATCACCGAAAACATATTTCCCAATGCTTGTCACACCGTTGGGAATACATATAGACGAAAGATTGATGCATTGATTGAAGGCACCGTCTTCTATATTAGTCACACTACTGGGAATGCTGATGGAAGTTAAGGTAGTGCAAGCCCAGAATGCATCATTTCCGATGCGTGTCACACTGTTTGGAATAACCGTATTCTGGCACCCCAAGATGATGGTGTTGTCCGCAGTCTCAATGATTGCGTTACAGTCTTCACGAGAGTCATACACCGCATTTCCGCTTTCCACTTGAATAGAAGTCAAACCGGAGCAGCCAGTAAAAGCCCGATATTCGAGGGCTGTCACACTATTGGGGATAGTAATAGAGGTCAGACCTGTGCAAAAGAAGAAAGCCCCCTCGTCAATAGTTGTCACACTGTTGGGGAAGGTCATCTCAGTGAGTTGGCTGCAATGAGAGAATGCATATTTGCCGATGGTTGTCACGCTGTTGGGGATACCGATAGCCGTCAGGCTTCTGCAACCTGCGAAAGCATTCTCTCCTATTACCGTCACGCTGTTGGGGATATCGATGGCGGTCAGACCTGAACACATGTAGAATGCATTGTCCCTGATGGCAGTCACCGTGTTGGGAATCGAGATGGAAGATAATTTGTCACAATTATAGAACGCATTTTCTCCAATGGCAGTCACTCCGTTGGGGATAGTCGTGTTCTGGCAACCCAATAACAATGTATTGTCTGCTGTATGAATGAGCGCATTACAGTTCTCACGAGAATCATATACCAAATTATCATTTTCTACCTGAATAGAAACCAGGTCGTGGCAATTGAAGAACGCACGGTCTCCAATGCTCGTCACATTTTTTGGAATGAATAAGGAGGTAAGCCCACATCCAGCGAATGCTCTTTCCCCAATTCTT